>NZ_CP109151.1:609444-914166 GCF_035920385.1 Micromonospora sp. NBC_01739
TGGGCGACGGCGAGGTCGCGCTGCTGGAGAACCTCCGCTTCAACAAGGGGGAGACCAGCAAGGACGAGGCCGAGCGGGGTGCCTTCGCCGACCAGTTGGCCGCCTTCGGTGACGCCTACGTCGACGACGCCTTCGGCGCGGTGCACCGCAAGCACGCCAGCGTGTACGACGTACCGGCCCGGCTGCCGCACGTCGCCGGTCGCCTGGTGCTGCGGGAGGTGGAGGTGCTCTCCACCCTCACCGGCAACCCGGAACGGCCGTACGTCGTGGTGCTCGGCGGCTCCAAGGTCTCCGACAAGCTCGCCGTGATCGAGGCGCTGCTACCCACGGTCGACCGGCTGCTCATCGGCGGCGGCATGTGCTTCACCTTCCTCAAGGCGCAGGGCCACGAGATCGGCACCTCGCTGTGCGAGGAGGAGATGGTCGAGACCTGCCGCAATCTGCTGGAGCGCTCCGAAGGCAAGATCATGCTCCCGGTCGACGTGGTGGCCGCGGACGCCTTCGCCCCGGACGCCGCGCACGACGTGGTGCCGGCCGACGGCATCCCCAGCCACCGGGTCGGCCTGGACATCGGGCCGGAGACGGTGGCCGGCTTCGCCGCCGCCCTGCGGGGCTCCTCGGCCGACGGCCCGGCCAACGCCCGGACGATCTTCTGGAACGGCCCGATGGGGGTGTTCGAGATGGCGGCGTTCGCCAACGGCACCCGGGGGGTCGCCGAGGCGATCGCCGCCTCCGACGCCTTCAGTGTCGTCGGTGGCGGTGACTCGGCCGCTGCGGTGCGGGCCCTGGGCCTGGACGATAAGTCCTTCGGACACATCTCCACCGGCGGCGGCGCCTCCCTGGAGTACCTGGAGGGCAAGACCCTCCCCGGCATCGCGGCTCTGGAGAACTGATGGCGAGCGCCCCTCGCCGGCCCCTGATGGCCGGCAACTGGAAGATGAACCTCAACCACCTGGAAGCCAACCTGCTGGTGCAGAAGTTGGCGGCCAGCCTCACCGAGAAGCAGCTGACCGAGGTGGAGACGGTGGTCCTGCCGCCGTTCACCGACCTGCGTACGGTGCAGACCGTCGTCGAGGGCGACAAGCTGCTGATCGGCTACGGGGCACAGGACCTCTCCGCGCACGCCTCGGGCGCCTACACGGGCGAGATCGCCGGGTCGATGCTGGCCAAGCTGGGCTGCACCTACGTGGTGGTCGGGCACTCCGAGCGGCGGGAGTACCACCGCGAGGACGACGCCCTGGTCGGCGCCAAGGTGCAGGCCGCCCTGGCCAACGGGCTCACCCCGATCCTCTGCGTGGGGGAGGGGCTCGACGTCCGGGAGCAGGGCGGGCAGGTAGCGCACTGCGCCGAGCAGCTCGACGGGGCCCTCAAGGGGCTCTCCGCCGAGCAGGTGACCAAGGTCGTGGTGGCCTACGAGCCGGTCTGGGCGATCGGCACCGGCAAGACGGCCACCCCCCAGGACGCCCAGGAGGTGTGCGGCGCGCTGCGTACCCGGCTCGCCGAGACCTTCGACCAGGGCACCGCGGACCAGGTACGGGTCCTCTACGGCGGCTCGGTGAAGTCGTCGAACGTGGCGTCGATCATGGCCCAGCCGGACGTGGACGGCGCTCTGGTGGGCGGTGCCAGCCTCGACGCCGAGGAGTTCGCGAAGATCTGCCGGTTCCCGGAGCACATCACCGGCTGATCGCTCGCTATCCTTGACTCCGCCCGTCCGCCGGTCGGTGCCGCCGTGCCCGAACTGCCCGGGCGAGGATCGTAACGAGAGGACTGACCCCCGCCATGCCGATCTGGTTCGCCTACACGTTGATCGTGTTGCTGGTCATCACGAGCGTACTGCTCGTCCTGCTTATTCTGCTGCACCGCGGCAAGGGTGGTGGGATGTCCAGCATGTTCGGCGGTGGCGTCAGCTCCAGCCTGGCCGGGTCGTCAGTGGCTGAGAAGAACCTGGACCGCTACACCGTGCTGGTGGGCATCGTCTGGTTCGCCTGCATCGTCGGGCTCGGCCTCTGGCTTCGGTTGCAGGTCGGCGTCTGATCAGGCGCCACTAGTCGTACAATCTGCGCGCGGTCCGTCACCCGACGGGCCGCGCGCACGTCGTTTCACCCGCTGCACCGCGTCGCCCGCCGTCCACCCCTCGACGGCGGTCCCCTCCGACGACAGGAGCGAGCGCCGTGTCGAACGGCAATGTCATCCGAGGCGCCCGAGTCGGGTCCGCGCCGCCCCGCCACCCCGAACGCCACCGGCCGGTGCCGTGCCGCTCGGTCAGCTTCTGGTGCCGCAACGGGCACCGCACCGACATCCGCATCGCTGCCGAGGCGGCGACCCCGCAGCTGTGGGACTGTCCCCGCTGCGGGCTGCCCGCCGGCCCGGACGCCCAGGATCCACCCGGCCGGGTCACCAGCGAGCCGTACAAGACCCATCTGGCGTACGTGAAGGAGCGGCGTACCGACGCCGAGGGGGAGGCGATCCTCGCCGAGGCCCTCGCCGCCCTGCGCCAGCGGCGCGGCGGGAGCTGAGCGCCGCCTGCACGCCACCGCCTGCCTCAGGCCGATGTGTTAAGCGGGGGCCCCTGTACTACGCGAGGCGTTAATAAGGGGCCCCTCCTTTCAGCGGAGGCTGCGGAAGCGGGCGGGGACGTCGGCCGCGGCGGCCCGGTCCAGCAGCCACAGGGTGCGGCTGGTGCCCTGCACCCCGGCGGCCGGGATCTGCACCGGCCCGGCCCCGGCCAGGGCCATCCCGACCGATCGGGCCTTGTCGGCCCCGCTGGCCACCAACCAGACCTCCTCGGCCGTGTTGATCGCCGGCAGGGTCAGGGTGATCCGCACCGGGGGCGGCTTGGGGCTGCCCCGCACCGCGCTGACCGGCCGGCTCTCGTAGTGCACCGGATGCTCCGGGAAGACCGAGGCGACATGTCCGTCCTCGCCCACCCCGAGCATCAGCACGTCGAAGTGGGGGAGTACGGCCGTCCCGGGGCGGGCGGCCCGGGCCAGTTCGGCGGCGTACCGGGCGGCGGCCTCCTCCGGGTCGGCACCGGCGTCCGAGGGCGGCATCGCATGGATCCGCTCCGGTGCCACCGGCACCGCGTCGAGCAGCGCCGCCCGAGCCTGGGTCTCGTTGCGCTCCGGGTCACCGGCGGGCAGGAACCGTTCGTCACCCCACCAGATGTCGACCCGGGACCAGTCCACCGCGTCCTTGGCCGGCAGGGCCGCGACGGCCCGGTAGACCGCGGCGGCTATCCGCCCACCGGTCAGCACCACGGCCGCCTGGCCACGCTCGGCCTGGGCGTCGAGCAACTTCACCACCAACCGCGCCGCGACCGCCTGGGCCAGCAGGTCGGCATCGGCGTGTACGGCGACACTCGCCTCGCTCATGGTGTCCTTCCGCGACCGCCCGGGCGGTCGGTGTAGTGCCCTCTTGCGGGGTGGGCGGTCAGGATTGGGTACTCGTGGAGGCGTGCGCGGTGACCCCGGCCTCGGCCCGCTCCGCGGTGGCCGGGTCCTTCCAGACGTGCACCCGCTGGCTGGGCCGACGGTCCAGGGTGGTCAGTCCGGCGAAGGCACCCAGGGCTTCCGCGTACACCTGGTCGGGGCCGAGTCGGCGCAACTCCTCGGCCAACTCGTCGCCCAAGGGCCGACGGACCAGGGGCAGGATCCGGTCCTCCTGACCGGTACGCCGGAAGATGGCCACGTTGTCGTCCCGGGTCAGGGTCAGCTCGTCGCCGTTGGCGCACCGCAGCTGCACCTCACGCATCCGGGGGAACTCCCTGGTCCGCTCCCAGCGTGGCTTGATGCCCAACCGGCTGCGCAACCAGCCGCGCATCAGGGCGGCCGTGGGGTCGCTCGGCGGCGCGATGACGGCCGCCTCGGTCAGCTGGGCCTCCGTGGTGTCGAAGGCCCCGGCCACCACGGCCCGCCACGGAGTGATCCGGGTCCAGGCCAGATCGGTGTCGCCGGGGGCGTAGTCCCGGGCGCGTTGCCGCAGCGCCTCGATCGGGTCGGCGGCCTGGGCCGAGTCGGTGATCCGCCGGTCGGCCACCACCCCCAGGAAGTCGGTGGCGATCTCCATCGGCGGCTCGCCGTGCCACCAGGTCACCACGGGTACGTCCGGCACCAGCAGCGGCATCACGACCGACTCGGCGTGCAGCGCCAGCCGCCCGTACATCCGCATGACGACGGCCTCGCAGGGGCCCAGTCGCCCGCCGACGACGATCTCCGCGTCCAGCCGGCTGCGGTCCCGTTCCAGGTCGGAGCGGACGACCACCAGCAGTCGGCAGGGGTGCGCGGCGGCGGCGATGGTGGCCGCCGCCTCGGCGTCGCGGACCCGCTTCTCGTCGACCACCACGATCAGGGTCAGGGCCATGCCGCTGGCCACCCCACCGGCGCTGCGCCGCTCCGCGGCGAGCGCCTTGACCACCTCGTTGCCGGTGGTGTCCCACAATCCGATCAACGCAGCCTCCAGGTTCGCTCGGGGTGCCCGGTCACGCCCGCCGCCAGGCCCGACCCTCGCGGGCCAGCATCTCGTCGGCGGCGCGGGGACCCCACTCGCCGGCCCGGTAGGACTCGGGCTTGGTGCCCTCCCAGGCGTGTTCCAGCGGGTCCACCACGGCCCAGCTCTGCTCGACCTCGGCGGCGTCCGGGAACAGGGTCCGGTCACCGACCAGCACGTCCAGCACGAGGCGCTCGTACGCCTCCGGGCTGGACTCGGTGAAGGCCTCGCCGTACTGGAAGTCCATCGCGATGTCCCGGACCTCCATCGTGGTGCCCGGCACCTTGGACCCGAACTTGAGCACCACCCCCTCGTCCGGCTGGACCCGGATGACGAGTTGGTTGTTGCCGAGCATCTCCATGTCGGTCGTGTTGAACGGCAGGTGGGGGGCCCGCTTGAAGATCACCGCCACCTCGGTCACCCGCCGGGGCAGCCGCTTGCCGGCCCGGATGTAGAAGGGCACCTCGGCCCAGCGGCGGTTCTGGATGCCGAGCCGGACGGCCACGTAGGTCTCCGTGGTCGAGGTGGGGGGAACCCCGTCCTCCTCCAGGTAGCCCTTGGCGCGTTGGCCACCGACCCAGCCGGGCAGGTACTGCCCGCGTACGGTGCCCTCGCTGACGTCCTTGGGCAGGGTGATGGCCTTGAGCACCTTGAGCTTCTCGGCCCGGATCTCATCGGCGTCGAAGCTGGTCGGCTCCTCCATCGCCACCAGGGCCAGCAGTTGCAGCAGGTGGTTCTGCAACACGTCCCGGGCGGTGCCGACGGAGTCGTAGAAACCGGCCCGGGAGCCGATACCGACATCCTCGGCCATGGTGATCTGCACCGAGTCGACGTACTGCGAGTTCCACAGCGGCTCGAAGAGGCTGTTGGCGAAGCGCAGGGCGAGGATGTTCTGAACGGTCTCCTTGCCCAGGTAGTGGTCGATGCGGAACACGTCCCGCCGGGTGAACACGTCGTCGACCAGGTCGTTGAGGGCCTTCGCCGACGGCAGGTCGTGCCCGAAGGGCTTCTCGACCACGACCCGACGCCAGCCGCCGCACCGCTCGTTGTCGGCCATGCCGGTACGGGCCAGTTGCTTGAGCACCACCGGGAAGGCGGCCGGCGGGATGGAGAAGTAGAAGGCCGCGTTGCCGTGGATGCCGTGGCTGTCGCGCAGACCGTCCAGGCACTGGTTGAGCCGGTCGAAGGCGGTGTCGTCGTCGAACGAGCCACCGACGAACTTGATGTTGTGTTCCAGGCGCGACCAGACCTCCTCGCGCCAGGGAGTGCGGGCGTGGCTCTTGGCCGCCTCCCGGGCCAGCGAGGCGAAGTCGCCGTCGACCCAGTCACGCCGGGCGAACCCGACGACCACGAAGCCGGGTGGCAGCAGCCCCCGGTTGGCCAGGTCGTAGATGCCCGGCAACAGCTTCTTCTGGGCCAGGTCCCCGGTCACCCCGAAGATCACCAGAGCACAGGGCTCCGGGATCCGGGGTAGTCGCCGGTCCTGCGGGTCGCGCAGCGGGTTCACGCCGCCTCCTCGCTCCGCTCGTCCACATCGTCCATCGTCATGCCCCACAGTGCACCGACCGGCCCGGGCCCGCCGGCAGCACCTCTCAGGAGTACGGCCCACCGGGTACCGGCAGATCAACATCGACCGTACCGGTTGTCTGAAGAACGCTACCCAACCGTGAGCCCTCGGATCACCCGCGCCGCCACCGGTCATCGGCGGCGGCGCGGGGGAGACCGGGGCGCCTACGCCTGGGCGGCGCCGCCCGGGTGGCCGGTGCCCTTGGCGGCGGCGACCAGCGACTTGCGTACCCCGTCGAGCAGTTCCTGCCAGCTGGCCTCGAACTTCTCCACGCCCTCCCGTTCCAGGACCTCGATCACGTCGGCCATGTCGACGCCGACCGCGGCCAGCCGCTCGAAGACCTGCCGGGCGTCGTCGTAGGCGTTGGTGACCGTGTCCGGCTGGGTCTCGCCGTGCTCGGCGTAGGCGTGGATGACCGCCTCCGGCATGGTGTTGACCGTGCCGGGGGCGATCAGCTCCTCGACGTAGATGACGTCCCGGTAGTCCGGGTTCTTCGTCGAGGTGGAGGCCCACAGCGGGCGCTGGGGGTGCGCCCCGGCCGCCGCCAGGGCCTGCCAGCGGTCGCTGCCGAAGACCTCGCTGTAGCGCTCGTACGCCAGCCGGGCGTTGGCCACGGCGGCCTTGCCGCGCAGGGCCCTGGCCTGCTCCGAGCCGATCTTCTCCAGCCGCTTGTCCACCTCGGTGTCGACCCGGGAGACGAAGAAGGAGGCCACCGAGCCGATCTTGGACAGGTCGTGGCCGTTGGCCCTGGCCTGCTCCATGCCGGCGAGGAAGGCCTCCATCACCTGCGAGTAGCGGTCCAGCCCGAAGATCAGGGTCACGTTGACGCTGATCCCCTCGGCCAGGGTGGCGGTGATCGCCGGCAGGCCGTCCTCGGTCGCCGGGATCTTGATGAACAGGTTCGGCCGGTCGACCAGCCACCACAGCGCCTTGGCCTCGGCCACGGTGCGCTCCGCCTCGTGGGCCAGCCGCGGGTCCACCTCGATGGAGACCCGGCCGTCGACCCCGCCGCTGGCGTCGTAGGCCGGGCGCATCACGTCGCAGGCCCACCGCACGTCGTACGTGGTGAGCATGCGGACCGCCTCCTCGACGTCGACCCCCCGCACGGCCAGGTCCCGCAGCTGCCCGTCGTAGGTGTCGGCGTCGCTCAACGCCTTGGCGAAGATCGTCGGGTTGGTGGTCACCCCGACCACGTGCTTCTCCCGGCGCAGCTGGTCCAGCCCGCCGGAGGACAGTCGTACCCGGGAAAGGTCGTCGAGCCAGACCGCCACCTTCGCGGCGGAAAGCTCACCCAGCCTGTCGGTAGTCATGTGCGCCAACGCTCCCCTCAGTTGCCGGTGGTGAAACCGGTGATGTCCCCGACCCGGGTCAGCGCCGCGTGCGCGGCCGCCACGATCCGGTCGGGGGTGAAGCCGAACTGCTCGAACAGCACCGAGTGCGGGGCGCTGGCGCCGTAGTGCTCCAGGCTGACGCTCTCGCCGCAGTCGCCGACGATCCCGCGCCAGGACATCCCGATGCCCGCCTCCACGCTCACCCGGGCCTTTACCCCGCGCGGCAGCACGGACTCCCGGTAGGCCTCGTCCTGCTCGAAGAACCACTCCTGGCAGGGCATCGACACCACCCGGGTGGGGGTGCCGTCGGCCTCCAGGCGCTCCCGGGCGGTCAGGCAGAGCTGCACCTCGGATCCGGTGCCGATGAGGATCACCTGCGGCTTGCCGTTGGAGGCCTCGGCCAGCACGTAACCGCCCTTGGCGACCCCCTCGGCACCGGCCAGCTGGGAACGGTCCAGGGTCGGCAGCGGCTGACGGCTCAACGCCAGGGCGGTCGGCCGGTCGGTGTGCTCCAGGGCCTGCCGCCACGCCCAGGTGGTCTCGTTGGCGTCGGCCGGGCGGACCACGTCCAGACCGGGGATGGCGCGCAGCGCGGTCAGGTGCTCCACCGGCTGGTGGGTCGGGCCGTCCTCGCCGAGACCGATAGAGTCGTGGGTCCAGACGTAGACCACCGGCAGCTTCATCAGCGCTGCCAGCCGCACCGAGGGCCGCATGTAGTCGCTGAACACCAGGAAGGTGCCGCCGTACGGGCGGGTGCCGCCGTGCAGGGCGATGCCGTTGAGGATCGCGCCCATGGCGTGCTCACGGATGCCGAAGTGCAGGGTGCGGCCGTACTCGTGGCCGGGGAACTCCTTGGTGGCGTACTGGCTGGGTACGAAGGAGGGCTCGCCCTTCATCGTGGTGTTGTTGCTCTCCGCCAGGTCGGCGGAGCCGCCCCACAGCTCGGGCAGCACCGGGGCCAGGGCGCCCAGCACCTTGCCGGAGGCGGCCCGGGTGGCCACCCCCTTGGGGTCGGCCGGGAACTCCGGCAGGACCTCCGTCCAG
The DNA here is from genome assembly GCF_035920385.1 of Micromonospora sp. NBC_01739. Lineage (GTDB taxonomy): Bacteria > Actinomycetota > Actinomycetes > Mycobacteriales > Micromonosporaceae > Micromonospora. The sequence goes on from NZ_CP109151.1 coordinate 617,872, forward strand.
CCCTCCGGCAGGGCCCGGGCGGCCAGTCGGTCGTACAGGGCCCGGCGCTCGGGGTTGGCCTCGGACCAGGCGCCGAAGGCGGTGGACCACTCCTGCTGGGCGGCCTCGCCGCGGCGCAGGGCGCCCCGGGCGTGGGCCAGCACCTCCTCGGCCACCTCGAACGAGACAGCCGGGTCGAAGCCGAGGATCTCCTTGGTGGCGGCCACCTCGTCGGCACCCAGCGCCGAGCCGTGGATCTTGCCGGTGTTCTGCTTGTTCGGCGCCGGCCAACCGATGATGGTGCGCAGGGCGATGAACGAGGGGCGGCTGGTCTCCGCCTTGGCGGCCAGCAGCGCCGCGTACAGCGCCTCGACGTTCTCGTGGTAGTCGCCCTGGTCGGCGTCACCGCTGCGCCAGTCGACCGTCTGCACGTGCCAGCCGTACGCCGCGTAGCGGGCCGCCACGTCCTCGCTCATCGCGATGCGGGTGTCGTCCTCGATCGAGATCTCGTTGTCGTCGTAGATCACGCAGAGGTTGCCCAGCTGCTGGTGCCCGGCCAGGGCGCTGGCCTCGTGGCTGATGCCCTCCTCGATGTCGCCGTCGGAGGCGATGCACCAGATGTGGTGGTCGAACACGGAGTCACCGGGCTCGGTCTCGGGGTCGAACAGACCGCGCTCGCGGCGGGCCGCCATGGCCATGCCGACGGCGTTGCCCATGCCCTGCCCGAGCGGGCCGGTGGTGGTCTCCACACCCGGGGTGTGCCCGTGCTCGGGGTGCCCCGGGGTGAGCGAGCCCCACTGCCGCAGCGACTTCAGGTCGTCCAGGCTCAGCGGGTAGCCGGCCAGGAAGAGCTGGATGTACAGCGTCAGGCTGGAGTGGCCGGCGGACAGCACGAAGCGGTCCCGGCCGGGCCACGACGGGTCGGCCGGGTTGTGCCGCATGACCCGGTTGAACAACAGGTATGCCGCGGGGGCGAGACTCATCGCCGTACCGGGGTGGCCGTTGCCGGATTTCTCCACGGCGTCCATGGCCAGCACGCGGACGGTGTCCACGGCGCGGCGGTCGAGGTCGGACCAGTCAAGTGCGGGGTGCTCGGGTCGTTTGGCAGCCACGGTGGTTAGTGCTCCTCGGCGAGTTGGGCGGAACCCTCACTGGTGACCCTATCGAGCGTGTCTGAACGTGCGCCCGAGGATCTCAACATGCTGGTCTGTACGGTTCCGGTCGGTTGTCGGGTTCAGCTGCGCGGATCCACCGTCGGTGTGACGGTTGGCACCGTTGCCGGGTCGCCCGGGCAGCCAAAACGACAGCGCGTAGTGTGTGGGGCGGTTGTGTGTCGATCCGCTGGGTCCGACCGTCCCGACCTCCCCTGCCCACGCTGGAAGGTGGCAATCCGTGAGCATGATCACCGAGCGCCCGGTCAGTAACCCTGACGGGGAGTCGCCGGTGCGCTCGGCGGAGGAGTCGCCGGCCCGCTCCCGCGAGGTGCGGGCGGTGGTGGCCGCGTACGTGTCGCTGACCAAGCCGCGCATCGTCGAGCTGCTGCTGGTGACCACCGTGCCGGCGATGATGCTCGCGCACGGCGGCCTGCCCTCGCTGTGGCTGATGGCGGTGGTGCTCGTCGGTGGCTCGCTCGCCGCCGGGGCGGCCAGCGTGCTCAACTGCTACATCGACCGCGACATCGACCAGGTGATGCGGCGGACCAAGCGTCGTCCGCTGCCCGCCCACACGGTGACGCCGCGTAACGCCCTGATCTTCGGTCTGGTGCTGGCGGTGGTCTCGATCGTCTTGATGGCGGCCTTCACCAACCTGCTGGCCGCCGGGCTGACCCTGGCCGCGATCGTCTACTACGACCTGGTCTACACCCTGTGGCTCAAGCGGACCACGGCGGCGAACACCTTCTGGGGCGGAGCGTGTGGAGCCGCCCCGGTGCTGATCGGCTGGGCGGCCGTGACCGGCACCCTGTCCCCGGTGGCCTGGGGGCTGTTCGCGGTGGTCTTCTTCTGGCAGATGCCGCACTTCTATCCCCTGGCGATGAAGTACAGGGACGACTACGCCCGCGCCGGCATCCCGATGCTGCCGGTGGTGGCCTCCGTCCGCCGGGTGAACGCCGAGATCATCCTCTTCGCCTGGCTGACGGTGCTCTCCTCGCTGGCCGTCTGGGCCCTGGGCCTGAGCCCGGTGTACGGGGTGCCGACCGCCGTGGTGGGCGCGATCTTCATCATCGAGGCGCACAAGCTTGCCGGCCGGGCCCGGCGGGGCGAGGCGGTCAAGCCGATGCGGCTGTTCCACTGGTCCACGACCTACCTGACCATCGTCTTCGCCGCCGCCGCCCTCGACGCCCTCCTCTGAGGCGTCAGCCGGGCTCTCGATCAACGCCAGGCTTCTTCTGTGATGCGGTGTTTGGTTGTCTGAATTGTCGGCCAATCAGGATTATCGACTAACTCGGGTGATCCGGGTCGTTCGCCCCGGTCTAGCCGGTCGTTGTGGCCGCTTTGGTCCGGGTAAATACGGGCAAAAATCCTCCCGGCCTGCTTAAACCTCGACGTTATCGGTATCACAAAACGCTTACGGTTCTCCTGCGTACGGCCCCATGTCTGCTTAGGCTTCGCGTTATGGCAGATGGTTCCGATACGACGCTGACGGCTGATCAGACCGCCTCCGGGTCGGCCCCCAACGGGCTGGTCGCGGGCATCAAGTCGTTCGCCGCCGGACACGGCGGGGCGAAGGCGGTCATCGAGTACGTCGGCAAGCGCGGCGCACGGATCGTCCTGGTGGGTTCGGACGGTGCGTGGGGCGACCAGTTCGCACAGGACACGGTCGTCGCCCGGGAGGCCTGCGCGCAGGCCGGAGTAGCCGTGGAGAACGCCTGGGAGCGGGAACTGATGGACCAGATGCGCCCGAGCAACGACCTCTGGCGATCGATGGCCCGACGCACGATGGCCCGTTGAGATAAATTGACCGACCACCACCAGTCGACCCGGGGGGAACCCCGGGTCGCTCTCGTCACCTGCACCGAATTCACCGACCTCGAAGCGGACGATCGCCTGGTGATCGCCCCGCTGGCCGAGCGCGGCATCACGGCCGAACCAGCCGTCTGGGACGACCCGGCCGTCGACTGGGCCGGATACGACCTGGTCGTGCTCCGCTCACCCTGGGACTACATGTCCCGCCACGCCGAGTTCGTCGCCTGGGCCGCCGGGGTACCCCGACTGGCCAACCCGGCCGAGGTGGTGCGGTGGAACACCGACAAGCGCTACCTGGACGAGCTCTCCGCCGCCGGGGTGCCCACCGTGCCCACCGGTTGGGTGCTGCCCGGCGAGGACTGGCAACCCCCCGCCGACGACGGCGAGTACGTCATCAAGCCCTCGGTCAGCGCCGGTAGCCAGGACACCGGCCGCTACGACCTGGCCGATCCGGAGCACCGGGAACTGGCCGTTGCCCACGTCCGTCGGCTCGGCGCTGCGGGCCGGATCACCATGATCCAGCCGTACCTGAGTGCGGTGGACACCGTGGGGGAGACCGCCCTGCTCTACTTCGCCGGCCCGCAAGGGCTGGCGTTCAGCCACGCCATCCGCAAGGGGCCGATGCTCACCGGCCCCGACCTGGGTACGGAGGGGCTGTACAAGGCCGAGGAGATCGACCCGCGAACCGCCACCGGGGATCAGCTGGCGGTGGCGGAGCAGACCCTGGCCGCGCTGCCCGGCGGGTCGGACCGACTGCTCTACGCCCGGGTGGACCTGATCCCCGGCCCGGAGGGTGACCCCGTGCTGGTGGAGCTGGAGCTGACCGAGCCCTCCCTGTTCCTCGGCTACGCCGAGGGCGCCCCGGACCGCCTCGCCGAGGCCATCCGCCTCCACCTGACCCGCACCGCCTAGCAGAGGGCGGGCGGCGGAGCCGCGCTGACACGATCCCGGATCGAGTGGCCTTCCTCGCGACCGAAGCCACTCGATCCGGCATCGAGCGTGATCTTGCGGCGGTTCCAGCGCTGGGCCGAGGCTCGGCGCTGGGGCGGGTCAGGCGCTCGCGGCCACCGGCGCCTGGGTCGGTGTGCCGGTCCGGGTGTGCGGGGCGGTGGGGTCGGGGGCGACCGGGCGACGTTCCCGGATCGACCAGAGCACCGACAGGGTGGCCAGCCAGACCAGGCAGGAGCCGAGCATGTGGGCGCCGACCAGCAGCACCGGCAGGTTGGTGAAGTACTGCACGAAGCCGATCACGCCCTGGGCCAGCTCGACCAGCAGCAGGGTGCGGGCGGCCCGTACCGCCCCGGCCGGGGCGCCGAGGGCGCGCAGCGCCAGCCACAGGCCGACGGTCAGGCCGATCAGCAGGAAGACCAGGTCGGCGTGCACCTGGGAGATGGCCTGCGGGTCCAGGCCGTTGCGGACCGCGTCGGCGTCACCGGCGTGCGGGCCGCTGCCGGTGACCAGCACCCCGACGATGATCACCGCCGCGCTGACCACGACCGTGATCCAGGTCAGGGTCCGCAGCGCCGGGGGGACCAGGGCGACCTTCGGGCCCTCGGGTTCGCGTACCTGCCGCCACAGGGCGTACGAGACGAGCAGCAGCAGCATCGAGACCACGAAGTGGATGCCGACGACCGAGGGGTGCAGCTGGGTGCGTACGGTGATGCCGCCGATCACGGCCTGCGCCACGATGCCCAGCACGACGCCCAGCGCGAGGGATAGCGCGCCCCTTCGACGCGGGCGGTGCGCCAGGACGGCCAGCAGGGTGGCACCGGCGATCGCTACCAGGACGAAGGTGAGCAGCCGGTTGCCGAATTCGATCACCCCGTGCATGCCCATCTCGGCGGTCGTGGTGTACGAATCATCGGTGCACCTGGGCCAGGTGGGGCAGCCGAGGCCCGAGGCGGTCAGCCGGACCGCCCCGCCGGTGACGACGATCACCACGTTGGCGACGATGTTGGCGAACGCCAGGCGGCGGAGCAGCGTGGTGGAGACCGAGAACCGGGCAGGTGGCTTCACGGAGGGAATCCTACGCACCGTAGTTGTTCCCGATCGGGTGACTCCGCCCGATCGGTGGTTCGGATCACCGGTACCCCGTTTGCAGGGCCTGGTTGAATTACGTAACGTGGGCGTTGTGAAAAAGGCGGCAGGGCTCCCTGAGCACCAGCCGGCGGGCGATTCGGCCGCCGGTCGTACGGTGCCGCCCGCCTCCGCCCGCCCGGCCGGCGAGGGTGCTTCCAGCGCCGACCTGTCGACCCGCGACCGGGTCACCCAACTGCTGCTGGAGCGCCGTGCCGCCACCGCGGCCCAACTGGGCGGCGCGCTGGGGCTCAGCCCGGCGGCGATCCGCCGGCACCTCGACGCGATGCTCGCCGACGGCGACGTGATCGCCCGCGAGCAGACCGTACGCGGTCACCGGGGACGGGGCCGACCGGCCAAGGTCTTCCTGCTGACGGACGCCGCCCGTAGCCGCTGTGGCACCCACCACTACGACAACATGGCCACCGCCGCGCTGCGCTGGATCGCGCGTACCGGGGGACCGGAGGCGGTGGAGCAGTTCGCCGCCGAGCAGGTGGCCGCCCTGGAGGCCCGCTGCCGGGCGGCCCTGGCCGACGCCGGGGACGACCCGATGGCCCGCGCGGAGGCACTCGCCGCCGCGCTGACGGCCGAGGGTTACGCTGCCAGTGCGTCCACGATCGCCTCCGGCGGCCAGCTCTGCCAGCACCACTGCCCGGTGGCACACGTGGCCGCCGAGTTTCCCGCGCTGTGCGAGGTCGAGACCACGGTGATCTCCCGCCTGGTCGGCACGCACGTGCAACGCCTGGCCACCATCGCGCACGGTGACGGGGTGTGCACCACGCACATTCCCGGTTCGCCGCCTGCCCAGTCCGGTATGACCGTCACCACTGTGAGGACAGATAGATGACCGAGCAGATCGTCCAGCCCCTGACCCAGGAGGAGCAGCTAGCCGCCCTGGGCAACTACGAATACGGCTGGGCCGACCCGGACGTCGCCGGGGCTGCGGCCCAGCGTGGTCTCAACGAGGCGGTGGTGCGGGACATCTCGGCCAAGAAGAACGAGCCGGCCTGGATGCTCGACCTGCGGCTGAAGGGCCTGCGGCTGTTCGAGCGCAAGCCCATGCCGGCCTGGGGCGCCGACCTCACCGGGATCGACTTCGACAACATCAAGTACTTCGTCCGGTCCACCGAGAAGCAGGCCACCAGCTGGGAGGACCTGCCCGAGGACATCAAGAACACCTACGACAAGCTGGGCATCCCGGAGGCGGAGAAGCAGCGGCTGGTCGCCGGGGTCGCGGCGCAGTACGAGTCCGAGGTGGTCTACCACAAGATCCGTGAGGACCTGGAGGAGCAGGGTGTCGTCTTCCTGGACACCGACACCGCCCTCAAGGAGCACGAGGACATCTTCAAGGAGTACTTCGGCACGGTGATCCCGGTCGGCGACAACAAGTTCGCCGCCCTGAACACCTCCGTGTGGTCCGGCGGCTCGTTCATCTACGTGCCGAAGGGCGTGCAGGTGGAGATCCCGCTGCAGGCCTACTTCCGGATCAACACCGAGAACATGGGCCAGTTCGAGCGGACCCTGATCATCGTCGACGAGGGTGCCTACGTGCACTACGTCGAGGGCTGCACCGCCCCGATCTACTCCTCGGACTCGCTGCACAGCGCGGTCGTCGAGATCATCGTCAAGAAGAACGCCCGGTGCCGCTACACCACCATCCAGAACTGGTCGAACAACGTCTACAACCTGGTCACCAAGCGCGCGGTGTGCCACGAGGGCGCGACCATGGAGTGGATCGACGGCAACATCGGCTCCAAGGTGACCATGAAGTACCCGGCGGTCTACATGACCGGCGAGCACGCCAAGGGCGAGGTGCTCTCGGTGGCCATGGCCGGCGAGGGGCAGCACCAGGACGCCGGGGCCAAGATGGTGCACGCGGCGCCGCACACCAGCAGCACCATCGTGTCCAAGTCGATCGCCCGGGGCGGCGGCCGGACCTCGTACCGGGGCCTGGTGCAGGTGCTGGAGGGTTCGCACAGCAGCGCCAGCACGGTCAAGTGCGACGCCCTGCTGGTGGACACCATCTCCCGCTCGGACACCTACCCGTACGTCGACATCCGTGAGGACGACGTCTCGATGGGGCACGAGGCCACCGTCTCCAAGGTCAGCGAGGACCAGCTCTTCTACCTGATGAGCCGGGGTCTGAGCGAGGACGAGGCGATGGCGATGATCGTGCGTGGCTTCATCGAGCCGATCGCCAAGGAACTGCCGATGGAGTACGCCCTGGAGCTCAACCGCCTGATCGAGCTGCAGATGGAGGGCGCGGTCGGCTGACCCGCCCGGCGGGCCGGTACCTCCGGCCCGCCATCCCAGCACCTTCACCGTCGTCGCAAGAACAGACCAAGGACGAGATGACTATCCAGGCTTCCGCGCCGCCGACCACCAAGTCGCAGGCGCTGCGCTCGTACGACGTCGCCGACTTCCCGGCCCTGACCGGCCTGGAGGAGGAGTGGCGTTTCACCCCGCTCAAGCGGCTGCGCGCTCTGGTCGGTGACGACCGGGTCGCCACCGGCACGGTCCGGCACGAGTACGCCGACCTGCCCGAGGGCGTGACGGTGGAGCGGATCAGCCGCGACGACCAGCGGGTCGGTAGCGTGCTGACCCCCGTCGACCGGGTCAGCGCGCTGGCCTATGGCGGCTTCGAGCAGGCTCTGCTGGTGCGGGTGGCCCAGGACGCGGTGATCAGCGGTCCGGCCCTGCTGCGGGTGGTCGGCGAGGGCAGCGAGGGGGTGGCCTTCGGGCACACCTTCGTCGAGGTGGGCCGGTTCGCCGAGGCGATCCTGGTGCTGGAGCACGTGGGCTCGGCGACCCTGGCCGACAACGTCGAGGTGACCGTCGGGGACGGGGCGAAGCTGACCCTGGTCACGGTCGCCGACTGGGCCGACGACGCCGTGCAGGCCCAGCACCTGAAGGTGAAGCTGGGCCGCGACGCCCGGGTGCTGCACGTGCAGGTGACCCTCGGCGGTGACCTGGTCCGGCAGTACACCACGGTGGAGTACACCGACCGGGGTGGCGAGGCCGAGCTGTACGGGGTCTACTTCGCCGACTCCGGCCAGCACCTGGAGCACCGTCAGCTGGTCGACCACACCGTGCCGGACTGCCGCAGCTACGTCGGCTACCGGGGCGCGTTGCAGGGTGACAGCGCCCGTACGGTCTGGGTGGGTGACGTGCTGATCCGGGCCGAGGCCACCGGCACCGACACATACGAGATCAACCGGAACCTGCTGCTCAGCGACGGTGCCCGGGCGGACTCCGTACCGAACCTGGAGATCGAGACCGGCGAGATCGCCGGCGCCGGCCACGCCAGCGCCACCGGCCGTTTCGACGACGAGCAGCTGTTCTACCTGATGGCCCGGGGCATCCCGGAGGCCGAGGCCCGCCGCCTGGTGGTGCGGGGCTTCTTCGCCGAGCTGCTGAACAAGATCCCGGTCGAGGAGCTGCGCGAGCGGCTGGGGGAGGCCATCGAGGCGCGGCTGGCCAAGGCGGGCGCCTGATGATCCGGATCTGTGCGGTCGAGGATCTGCCGAAGGGCACCGCGATCAGCGCCGACGTCGAGGGCACCCAGATTGCTCTGGTGCACGGTGAGGACGACCGGTTCTACGCCGTGCACGACGAGTGCTCGCACGCCGCCGTGGCCCTCTCCGAGGGCGAGGTGTCCGGCTGCACGCTGGAGTGCTGGCTGCACGGCTCCCGCTTCGATCTGCGTACCGGCGAGCCGACCGGCCTGCCCGCGACCGAACCCGTTCCTGTCTACCCCGTCGAAGTCCGCGACGGCGACATCTACCTTCCCGTGGGCGACGACGGCCGCCCGCAGCCGAGCAATGGAGTGACCCGATAATGAGCACCCTGGAGATCCGTGACCTGCAGGTGTCGGTCAAGCTGCCCGAGGGTGAGCTCAAGCCGATCCTGGCCGGTGTCGACCTGACCGTCCGCTCCGGCGAGACCCACGCCATCATGGGCCCGAACGGCTCCGGCAAGTCGACCCTGGCGTACTCGATCGCCGGGCACCCGAAGTACGAGATCACCGGCGGTTCGGTGACCCTCGACGGTGTCGACGTGCTGGAACTCTCCGTCGACGAGCGGGCCCGGGCCGGTCTCTTCCTGGCCATGCAGTACCCGGTGGAGGTGCCGGGCGTCTCCGTGGCCAACTTCCTGCGTACCGCCAAGACCGCGATCGACGGCGAGGCGCCGAAGCTGCGTACCTGGGGTGCCGAGCTGCGCGGCGCGATGGAGCGGCTGCACATGGACACGGCCTTCGCCCAGCGCAACGTCAACGAGGGCTTCTCCGGCGGCGAGAAGAAGCGGCACGAGATCGTGCAGCTGGAGCTGCTCAAGCCGAAGATCGCCATCCTCGACGAGACCGACTCCGGCCTGGACGTGGACGCCCTGCGGGTGGTCAGCGAGGGGGTGAACCGGGTGCGTGACACCGGTGACACCGGCCTGCTGCTGATCACCCACTACACCCGGATCCTGCGCTACATCAAGCCGGACTTCGTGCACGTCTTCGTGGCCGGCCGGATCGTCGAGCAGGGTGGCCCGGAGCTGGCCGACAAGCTCGAGGAAGAAGGCTACGAGCGGTACGCGGCCGGGGCCGGTTCGGCGCGGGCCTGAGTCCCAAGGAAAGGCTGGTCACGACGATGACCACCATCGCGATCCCGCCGGGGATGCCGCAGTACGACGACCTGCCGCGCTACGACGTGGCGGCGGTACGCGCCGACTTCCCGATCCTGGGGCGGCAGGTCAACGGCCACCCGCTGGTCTACCTGGACAGCGCCAACACCTCGCACAAGCCCCGCCAGGTGCTCGATGCCCTGCGTGAGCACTACGAGCGGCACAACGCCAACGTGTCCCGGTCGGTGCACACCCTGGGCACCGAGGCAACCGAGGGGTACGAGGCGGCGCGGGCGAAGGTGGCCGGCTTCATCAACGCGCCGAGCGTCGACGAGGTGGTGTTCACCAAGAACTCCACCGAGGCGATCAACATCGTGGCGTACGCCTTCTCCAACGCCTCGCTGCGCGCGGACGCGGACGAGCGGTTCCGGCTCGGACCCGGTGACGAGATCGTCATCTCCGAGATGGAGCACCACTCGAACATCGTGCCGTGGCAGTTGCTGGCCGAGCGCACCGGCGCGACCCTGCGCTGGTTCCCGGTCACCGAGCAGGGCCGGCTGGACGAGTCGGGGTTGACGGAGCTGGTCACCGAGCGGACGAAGATCGTCTCGCTGGTGCACATGTCCAACATCCTCGGCACGGTCAACGCCACCGCGCGGATCACCGCCCGGGTGCGTGAGGTCGGCGCGCTGCTGCTGTGGGACTGCTCGCAGTCCGTGCCGCACATGCCGATCGACGTGGTCGACCTGGACGCGGACTTCATCGTCTTCACCGGGCACAAGATGTGCGGTCCGACCGGCATCGGGGTGCTGTGGGGGCGGGGGGAACTGCTCGCCGCGATGCCGCCGGTGCTCGGCGGCGGCTCGATGATCGAGACGGTGAGCCTGGCCGGTTCGACCTTCGCCGCGCCGCCGACCCGGTTCGAGGCGGGCACCCCGCCGATCGCCGAGGCGGTCGCCCTGGGCGCGGCCGTGGACTACCTCACCGCGCTGGACATGCGGGCCATCCAGTGGCACGAGAAGCAGTTGACCGCGTACGCCCTGGATGCTCTGGGTAGCGTGCCCGGCCTGCGGATCTTCGGCCCGGAGGTGCCGGTGGGCCGGGGTGGCACGATCTCCTTCGCCCTCGGCGACGTGCATCCGCACGACGTGGGGCAGGTGCTCGACTCCCTGGGGGTGCAGGTGCGGGTGGGTCACCACTGTGCCCGGCCGGTCTGCACCCGGTTCGGGGTGCCGGCGATGACCCGGGCCTCGTTCTACCTCTACACCACCACGGAGGAGATCGACGCCCTGGTGGCGGGCCTGGAGCAGGTGCGGAAGGTATTCGGCTGATGCAGCTTGAATCGCTCTACCAGGAGATCATCCTGGATCACTACAAGCACCCGCAGGGGCGAGGGCTGCGCGATGCCGCCGACCCGACCGACCGGGTGGCCGAGGCGCACCACGTCAACCCCACCTGTGGTGACGAGGTGACCGTCCGGGTGGCCACCGACGGCGAGGTGCTGCACGACGTGTCGTACGACGGGATGGGCTGTTCGATCAGCCAGGCGTCCGCGAGCGTGCTGCACGAGTTGCTGACCGGCCGGGAGGCGGGGGCGGCATTCCAGGTGCACGAGGCGTTCGTGGCGCTGATGTCCGGCCGTGGCCAGGTCACGCCGGACGAGGAGGTGCTCGGCGACGGGGTGGCGTTCGAGGGCGTAGCCCGCTATCCCGCCCGGGTCAAGTGCGCGTTGTTGCCGTGGATGGCGTTCAAGGACGCCGCGGCACGCGCCGGTGTGGGCGCGAGCCCGACGGAGGTGAAGGCATGACCGAGGAAACCAGCACGCCGGAGTCGGGCGCCGTGGCGACCGACCCCGCGGCGACGCCCGCCGCCGACGGTGCGGCGACGCCGGCAGCGCGCGGCAAGGCCGCCGTCGCCGACGTCGAGGAGGCCATGAAGGACGTCGTCGACCCGGAGTTGGGCATCAACGTGGTCGACCTCGGCCTGGTGTACGGGGTGCATGTCGACGACGAGAACGTGGCCACCCTGGACATGACCCTGACCTCGGCGGCCTGCCCGCTGACCGATGTGATCGAGGACCAGGCCCGCCAGGCGCTGACCACCGGCCCGGGTGGGGGTCTGGTCAACGACATCCGGATCAACTGGGTCTGGCTGCCGCCGTGGGGACCGGACAAGATCACCGACGAGGGTCGGGACCAGCTCCGTTCCCTCGGCTTCAACGTCTGACGCGTACGCACCAGCGCCCGGAGAGCCGGCTGATGGCCGGATTTCCGGGCGCTGTGCTGTCCGCAGGTCAGTCGCGGACACGGCGTCGGGTCAGGTCACAGGGTCAACCCCCAGCTGTCCAGGTAGCCGGTGTCCAGGGAGGCGGAATCCTGGACCCGCAGCTTCCAGGCACCGTTGGCGGCCTTGCCGGACAGGTTCCGGGTGTAGGTCTGGAAGATGTTGTCGGCGCTGCTGCCGGTGCGGTTGTGCAGCACGTACGCGGTGCCGTCCGGGGCGATGAGCGACACGGTCAGGTCACCGATCCAGGTGTGGTAGATGCGTACCTCGACGATGCTGGTGGCGCTGGCGTTGCGTCCGCATCCGTGGATCACGACGGTGCTCTCGATTGTGGCGTTGTCGTTGATCGGGTGGTCGGTGGCATTGGTCTGGGTGCAGCCGGGCGGACCGTTCACGGTGAGGGCGAAGGTGGCGCCCTGCGAGGTCTCCGGTCCGGTGCCGACCACGGTCAGCGTGTAGAGACCGGGCACGGTCGTGGCGGCGGTGCTCAGGGTCAGCGTGGCGGTGCCACCGGAGGTGACGGCGGCTGGGCTGAAGCCGGCGGTCACCCCGGCCGGCAGGCCGCTGACGCTCAGCGCGACGCTGTGCGGCGTACCGACCGTGGTGGTGGTGTTGACCGTGACCGTGGTCGACCCGCCCGGGGCGACGGCGCCGGCACCCGGGGTGAGCGTGAGGCCGAAGTCCTGGGTGGGCGGCACGATGTTGCCGGTGTAGAGCAGCTTGTTCGGTGAGCCGGTGCCGGGGTTGGTCACCACGTTGTTGGTGGCGTCGTTGACCAGCAGGTCGCGGATCTGCTGCGGGGTGTAGCCGGGGTTGGCGGCCAACGCCAGGGCCGCCGCCCCGGCGACGTGTGGGGCCGCCATCGAGGTGCCGTTGATGGTGTTGGTCGCGGTGTCGCTGCCGATCCAGGCCGAGGTGATGCTGCTGCCCGGGGCGAAGATGTCCAGGCAGGTGCCGAAGTTGGAGTAGCTGGCGCGGGCGTCGGTGTTTGTGGTGGCGCCGACGGTGATCGCGGCCGGGGTGCTGGCCGGCGAGTAGTTGCAGGCGTTGGCGCTGCTGTTGCCGGCCGCGATGGAGTAGACCACGCCGTCGGCGATGGAACGGTTGACCGCGTCGTTGGTGGCCTGGTCGTAGCCGCCGCCGAGGCTCATGTTGGCCACCGCGGGCTCGCCCGGCTGGTGGTCTGCGGTGACCCAGTCGATGCCGGCGATCACCTGCGCGTAGGTGCCGCCGCCGCTGTTGTCCAGGACGCGTACGCCGACCAGGGTGACTCCCTTGGCCACTCCGTACGCGGTGCCGCCGACCGTGCCGGCCACGTGGGTGCCGTGCCCGTTGCCGTCGTCGGCACTGCCGCCGTCGATGGCGTCGAATCCGGTGACCGCCCGCCCGCCGAAGTCGGAGTGGGAGAACCGGATTCCGGTGTCGATGATGTACGCGGTGACACCGGTGCCGTCGTTGGGGTAGGTGAAGCTGTTGTTCAGCGGCAGGGCCCGTTGGTCGACGCGGTCCAGACCCCAGGAGGGGGTGGGGGACTGGGTGCCGGCGATCGATACGGTGCGGTTCTGCTGGACGTACTCGACGGAGGGGTTGGCGGCCAGCCGCTTGGCGGCCCGCTCGGACAGCCGCACCTCGAAGCCGCGCAGCGCGTCGCGGTAGGTGCGGGCGACGCTGCCGCCGTGCTTGTCTGCGAGGGACTTTGCGGTCACCCCGACCTGTGCCCGGCTGACCGCACTGTCCTTCAGCACGACGATGTACGAGCCGGCGACGGCGCTTCGGTCGTCGGCGTGCATGATCCGACCCTGTGCCGGTTCGGCGTTTGCTGGTGCGGCGAACGCCAGGGTGGTGAGCGCCGCGGTAGCGGTGAGTCCGAGGCGCCCGAGGCGCCGTGGTGGCCGGGAGAAGATCATCTCCCGCCTCCTTTCCGATGCACGGCCAGCCTGTTTGTGACAGGCCCACCGGTGACTGTGGAACTGGCTGACATGGATGCTAAGGCCAAAACATCTAGAGATTTAGATATGTGATTTAGCTTGCCTATCCCGTACTCTGGGTCGGTTGTCATCCAGGATCTCCGGTCGGCAGCCGTTAACACGATAGAAATCACGGCGATTTCCATCGCCGTCCGAAAGGTTTACGCGATGCAAGCGTTTTGGTCTTGCGTCGAAGCTGGTCGACGCGGAGGCTCCACATAGGGTGGTCCGCTCCCGATGCTGCGGCCCGGCGGGTAGCAGGTGGACTGGCGGCCAGTTTCTGCCCTGTTCAGGGGATGTTTGACTCTCGCTGTCCGCTTAGGGTGCTGTCAGATCCGTAGATCATTCACGCCTGTCCCGTGGACCCGGGCGGGCGTGACCGGTCTCACCCCTCCATCAACAGGGAGCTGACTTGAGGACCCTCCTCACCCACCCAACGGGTGGTCGGTCGACCCACGGCCGGCCACGTCGTGGTCGCCTGGCCGCATTCCTGGCAACCGTGATGACCGCGGCGTTGCTGCCGGTCCTGGCGGCACCGGCGCCCGCTTCCGCAGCACCCTCTGCCGAGGGACCGTGGCGGAAGGTCGACGGCAAGCCCGCGGCCACCAAGTCCGGCCGGGCGGCCGCGATCAAGGCGAACCGGCTCAGTGCCTACACTCTCGACCGTGCCGGCATCAAGGGCGTGCTGGACCAGGCCCCGACGGAGAACCGCCGGGCGTTGCGCCAGCTCAAGAAGGTGGTGTCACTGCCCGCGCCGGATGGCACCTTCCAGCGCTTCGAGCTGGTCAAGTCGCCGGTGATGGAGGCCGGCCTGGCCGCCAAGCATCCGGAGATCACCACGTACGCGGGTAAGGGCCTGGACGACCCGACCGCGACGATCCGGGCGGACCTCACCCCGCTCGGCTTCCACGCGTCGATCCGCTCGGCCGACGGTGCCTGGTACATCGACCCCTTCTACGAGCGCGACCAGAGCCTGTACGCGAGCTACTTCGCCCGGGACCTGGAGGACCGGCACGGCGACTTCGTCGAGCGGGAGGACGTCGAGACGGCGGCCCACGCCCTGCACGACGAGATCCACGAGGCGCTCGACGAGCCGGTGGCCGGCCCGCGAGTGAACCTGCGCACCTACCGCCTCGCGTTCGTCACCGACCCGACGTACGCCAACTACTTCGGTGCGGAGAACGTGACCGCGGCGAAGGTGACGTTGATCAACCGGGTGAACCAGATCTACGAGGACGAGACCGCCATCCGGCTCGTCCTGGTCAACGACACTGACAAGACCAACCTGAACACCCCGGCCCTGGCCACCGAGCCGAACGGCCCGTGCGGCTCGGCGCCGTGCTACACCCCGGCCCAGGTCGCCGGGTGCAGCGGCGGCCTGCTGAACCGCAACCGGATCGTGCTCGGCCAGATCATCGGCGCCAGTAATTACGACGTCGGCCACATCGGCCTCGGCCTCAGCGGCGGCGGCATCGCCGGTCTCGGCGTGGTCGGCGGCGACGGCAAGGCCCGTGGCTGCACCGGTCTGCCGAACCCGGTCGGTGACTACTTCGCGGTCGACTACGTGGCACACGAGATCGGTCACCAGTTCGCCGGCAACCACACCTTCAACGGAAACCAGCACAACTGCTCCGGCGGCAACCGCAGCGCGGCCAACTCGTACGAGCCGGGCAGCGGTTCGTCGATCATGGCGTACGCCGGCATCTGCCGGCAGGACAACCTCCAGCCGCACACCGACCCGTACTGGTCGCACCGCACCTTCACCGAGATCACGAACTTCGTGACCGCGAACCGGCCGGCCATCAACGAGGTGCAGACGGTGTCGTTGGTCGACTTCGACACCAACGGCGACTCGTTCACCGTCAACTACGGTGGCGTCGACTCGGCGCCGATCGTGCGCGGGGTCAACTACACCACCGCCGGGATCAAGGCGGCGATCGAGTCCATCGCCGGTTGGCCGGCGGGGGCCACGGTCAACGTGGCCGCCTTCGGTGGCAGCGGCACGCTCAACGACACCGGCTTCCAGGTCACCTTCACCGGCGCCCTGGCCGCCACCAACGTCGCCCCGCTCACCCTGACCAACCTCAACGAGGTCACCGGCTTCGTCGGCGAGACCGCCAAGGGTGGTGCCATCGACAACGGTGGGTACCTGGTCGAGCAGACCGCCAACCACGCTCCCGTGGTCACCGTGCCGGCCAACGTCACCATCCCGGTGCGTACCCCGTTCGCCCTCACCGGCAGCGCCACCGACGTCGACGGTGACACACTCACCTACCTGTGGGAGCAGAACGACCGGGGCGGCAGCGCCGGTACCGCGCTGATGAACAACACCAAGACCAACGGCCCGCTGTTCCGGGTCTTCGGCGAGCCGGCGTGGGTGTCCCCGGAGGACGCGCTGAAGTACCACTCGCCGGGCCAGAACGCGGTGACCACGAACTCCACCCGGGTCTTCCCGGACATGTTGCAGATCCTGGTGGGCAACACCAACGCCAAGACTGGTGCCTGCCCGACCGCTCCGGCCCCGCCGACCAGCGGTAGCGCCTCGAACGTCCCGCCGGAGATCCTGGACTGCTACTCGGAGTTCCTGCCCACCCGCGACTGGGTCGGCTTCAACAACGACCGTACGCTGAACTTCAAGCTCACCGCCCGCGACGGTCGCCTCGGCGGTGGCGGCGTCGGCAGCGCCAACGTCGCGCTGACCCTGGCGCCGGACGCCGGGCCGTTCCTGGTCACCTCGCAGGCCGCCGCCACCACCGTCGACGGTGGCTCGGCGCAGGCCGTGACCTGGGACGTCGCCGGCACCGACGCGGCACCGGTGAACACCGGCAACGTGAAGATCACGCTGTCGGTCAACGGTGGCGAGACGTTCCCGTACGTGCTGGCCGAGAGCACCCCGAACACCGGTACCGCGACGGTGAACCTGCCGAACGTGGCCACCGACAAGGCCCGGATCAAGATCGAGGCGGTCGGCAACGTCTTCTTCGCCGTCAACGACGCCGAGTTCACCATCCGGTCTGCGCCCGAGGTGTCCCACGACGCCCCGGCCGGCGGGGTCAGCGTGCAGTACAGCGACGCGCTCGCGCCGACGGTGACGATCCGGGCGACCGACGGCGACACCGCCGGTTCGGCGCTCACCGCCTCCGCCACCGGCCTGCCGGCCGGTCTGGTGCTGACCGTGGGCGCCACCTCCGGTGCGGACACCCGACCCGGCACCCGCACCTGGACGGTCACCGGCACCACTGCGGCGGCACCGGGTGACTACCCGGTCACCGTCACCGTGACCGACGGCTCCGGCCTGGTCGGCAACACCGCGTTCACCATCCGGGTGACCCCGGAGAACGCGGCGGCCACCTGGGCCGGGGACACCCTGGTGAGCACCGTGACCAACGGTGCCGCCGGCAGCGCGCTGCTGCGGACCGTCCTGCGGGACAGCTCGGTGCTCCCGTCGACGACCGACACCACCGCCGGCGACCTGCGCAACGCCACGGTCACCTTCACCGCGAGCGGTGCGACCCTCTGCACCGCTGCGGTGCAGTTGCTCGGCACGGCCACCACCACCGGCTCGGCGGCCTGCACGGCCACCCTGCCGGCGGGCACCCACACCGTCACCGCGACGGTCGGCGGCCACTACACCGGCAGCACCACCGCCACGGTGCGGGTGGCCGTCTCCGACGGCGGCTTCCTCACCGGTGGTGGCCACTTCACCGCCGGTCGGTCCGCCGGGGCCTACCCGGCCGACCGGAACTCGAAGGTCTCGGTGGAGCTGAACGCCAAGCCGGCCACGAGCAAGAAGGCCGCCTCCGGCAAGGCCGACATCGAGTTCCGCTCCGGTGGCAAGACCTACACGATCAAGGCCACCACGGTCGCCGGCGGTGGGATCACCTCCGCCGGTAAGCGGGCCGACCTGCGCTACCAGGCCAGCCTGTACGACAGCAAGGGCAAGCTGGTCGCCAGCGGCCTGACGCTGGCGGTGACGGTGACCGACCGGGGCGCCCCCGGGCGCAACGACTCCGTCGGGCTCACCCTGTGGCAGGGCGGTGTCCTGCTCTCCTCGTCCGACTGGACGGGCACGGGGACCGGCGAGGTCAACCTGACCGGCGGCAACCTCACGGTGCACTGACCGACGGTTGACTGACGCGGGAGGACACCACCTCAGGTGTCCTCCCGCTTTCCGTTTCCCGGTCGGCGTCCCCGGCCCGTCCGGCAGGAGACCAGGGCTGTCACGCCGGCACCCCGGCGCGGAGTTCGGCGTGCCTCAGCGGCCGAGGCCGTCCCGCCTGCCGGGGCCGCCGCGCGGTGTCGTACGGTCGAGGCATGAGCAGCCGACCCGCCGCCGGAGGTGGCCGGTGGGTCGAGGTCGACCCGGCCCGCGTCGCGCGCTGGGTCGCCGGCTTCGCCGAGCGACACGGCCAGCCGACCATCGGAATCGAGGAGTACGGCCTGCTGCTGTCGGCGCCGGACGGCGCCACCGCCGAACTGCACACCCCACCGGGAGCACCCGCCACCGAGGACCTGGAGGCCTTCGTCGCCCAGGCCGTGGCGTCCCGCCGGATCGGCTTGCTGCTGGCCCGCAAGAGCGCGGTCGCGGTCGGCATCGCCGAGGGGGAGCGGCTACCGGTGCACAAGGTGGACACCCGGTACGTGCAGGGGCGTACCGCCGCCGGCGGCTGGTCGCAGCAGCGGTTCGCCCGCCGCCGGGACAACCAGGCGAAGGCGGCCCTGGCCGAGGCGGCGGATCTGGCGGTGCGGCTGCTGCTGCCGGAGGCCGACCGCCTGGCCGCCCTGGTCGTCGGCGGTGACCGGCGGACGGTGGACGGGATCCTCGCCGACCGCAGACTGGCCCCGCTGGCCGCGTTACGCGCCGAGCGGCTGCTCGACGTTCCCGAGCCCCGATACGCGGTACTCCAGGACGCGGCTACCGCCGCCCGTGCAGTCCGCATCCTCGTCCGCGACCCCGCCTGACCGCACAACGACGGCGGCGATTCTGCTGGAACGGCGGAAGATGAGGGTGGCCTCGCTGTGTACCCGTGACGGCTGGCTTGCCATGATCGAACCGGGGGGTTGAGGCGTGCCACGAACTGGACGGCGGCTACGGCAGACGCGCATCGAGAAATGACGGGCCTTCCTGGCTGCTCCGTTGGCTCTGCTGATCCTCGCGGTGTCCGGCGGGTGCCAGTGGCCACCCTCGATCGTGTACGTCACGGTTACCGATCCGGTCTGGTCGAGCGACGGGTGGGTGTACTTCCTGCGGGAAGAGGCATCCAACGGCAGGCAGTGTGGCGGCAGCAGTCGACACAGCTGTCCGGGGAACGTGTTCTGGATCAAGCTGCTCCCACGTCGGTCTGCGGCGGCGGATGGTGAGGAGGCGTACCATCCCAGTTCGTCACCGGATGGCAAGAGCTTCGTCTATGTCGAAGACCTTCGTCGGCTGAAGTTCGGCTCACTTCCTGCCGTCGCATAGCTGGTTCAGTGGGGGTGTCGGACACCGTTCGACACCCCCACCCCAGATGTCAGACCGCGCCGCTGAAGGTGTCGCAGGTGGCCGGGTCGCCGCTTTCGTAGCCCCGGTTGAACCAGCGCTTGCGGTCGGCCGAGGAGCCGTGGGTGAACTCGTCCGGGTTCACCGGCCGGTTGGCCCGCTCGGAGATGGCGTCGTCGCCGATCGCCTCGGCGGTGTCGATGGCCTCGGCGATGTCCCGCTCGGTGATGCTGGTGAAGATCTTCTGACCCTGCTCGTCGGCGGTGCCGGTGGCGTTCTTGGCCCAGGCGCCCGCGAAACAGTCGGCCTGCAACTCCAGCCGTACGGACAGCTCGTTGGCCGCTCCCGGGTCGCGCTGCTGGGCGCGGCGGACCTGCTCGTTGGTGCCGAGCAGGTTCTGCACGTGGTGGCCGTACTCGTGGGCCAGCACGTACGGCTGGGCGAACTCGCCGGTGGCGCCGAGTTGCCCGGCCAGCACCTCGTAGAAGCTCAGGTCGATGTAGACCAGGGAGTCGGCCGGGCAGTAGAAGGGTCCGACCCCGGAGTCGGCCGAGCCGCAGGCGGTGTTGACGGCCTGGTCGAAGAAGACCGTACGGGTGGGCCGGTACTGCTCACCGAAGGCCTCCGGCAGGGCGGTACGCCAGTACGCCTGGATCGAGTTGACGTACAGGTTGTTGCGGCAGTCCAGGTGCTCCAACGCGTCCGGGGCCTCGCAACGCT
The DNA here is from genome assembly GCF_035920385.1 of Micromonospora sp. NBC_01739. Lineage (GTDB taxonomy): Bacteria > Actinomycetota > Actinomycetes > Mycobacteriales > Micromonosporaceae > Micromonospora. Next base: position 637,950 of record NZ_CP109151.1, read on the forward strand.
GCTCCAGCGCGGTGTTGTCGCCCTCCTCGCCGGTCATCGCGTTCAGGCCGAAACCGCCGCCGACCAGGGCCACCAGGACGGCGATGACGATCCCGACGATGCCGCCGCGCCCGCCGCCGGTCGGGAGGGGGATGCCCATCCCTCCGCCTCCGCCTCCGCTGCCCCGCCGGTCGTCGATCTGGCTGGTGTCGATGCGGGCGTTCTCGTTCAGCTCCATGATGACCCCGATCGGTCGGTGATCAGTTTGATGGTCGCGGTGCCGGAGACAGGCCCCGGTGGGCGATCCGGTACCCGACGATCTTGGTTGATAATCCCCGGTGCCCATCCAGCGGGGCCCGGTACACTTGTCGCCGTGCTGCTCTGCGAAGGCTGAACGCCCCGCGCCGACGGGTCACCGAGATCCGCCGGCGCTTTCGTGTGCCCTGAGTCAGCCCTTCGGATCCCGAGAGCGAGTACCCCGACATGATCACTGCCAGCGGCCTGGAACTGCGCGCCGGCGCCCGGATCCTGCTGTCCGACACCACCCTGCGGGTGCAGCCCGGTGACCGGATCGGCCTGGTCGGCCGCAACGGCGCCGGCAAGACCACCACGCTGAAGGTGCTGGCCGGTGAGGGCCAGCCGTACGCCGGGCAGGTCGACCGGCGCAGCCCGGTCGGCTATCTGCCGCAGGATCCGCGTACCGGCGATCTGGAGGTCACCGGCCGCGACCGGGTGCTCTCCGCGCGGGGCCTGGACGTCCTGATGGCCGGCATGCAGGAGCTGGAGGCCAAGCTCGCCGACGGCGGCGACGAGAAGCTGGTCCGCCGCTACGGCGCGCTGGAGGACCAGTTCGCCGCCCTGGGTGGGTACGCCGCCGAGGCCGAGGCGGCCCGGATCTGCGCCAACCTCGGGTTGCCCGACCGGGCCCTGGCACAGACCATCGGCACCCTCTCCGGCGGTCAGCGCCGCCGCATCGAGCTGGCCCGGATCCTGTTCCGTGACGCCGGTGACAACGGTGGCGGGATCCTGCTGCTCGACGAGCCCACCAACCACCTCGACGCCGACTCGATCACCTGGCTGCGCGGCTTCCTCGCCAACCACAAGGGCGGGCTGGTGGTCATCTCCCACGATGGTGACCTGCTGGAATCGGTCGTCAACAAGGTCTGGTTCCTCGACGCCACCCGGTCCGTGGTCGACGTCTACAACCTGGGCTGGAAGGCGTACCTGGAGGCGCGGGAGACCGACGAGCGGCGTCGCCGCCGGGAGCGGGCCAACGCCGAGAAGAAGGCCGGGGCGCTGATGGCCCAGGCGGACAAGATGCGGGCCAAGGCCACCAAGACCGTCGCCGCGCAGAACATGGCCCGCCGGGCCGAGCGGCTGATGTCCGGCCTGGAGGAGGTACGCGTCTCCGACAAGGTGGCCAAGGTGCGCTTCCCCGCCCCGGCCCCCTGCGGCAAGACCCCGCTGACCGCGACCGGCCTGTCCAAGTCGTACGGGTCCCTGGAGATCTTCACCGACGTCAACGTGGCGGTGGACCGGGGTTCCCGGGTGGCCATCCTCGGGCTCAACGGCGCCGGCAAGACGACCCTGCTGCGGATGCTCGGGGGTCTGCTGGAGCCGGACACCGGCGAGGTGCACCCCGGGCACGGGCTGCGGCTGGGCTACTACGCCCAGGAGCACGAGACCCTGGACGTGACCCGGACCGTACTGGAGAACATGCGGGCCGCGTCGATCGAGCAGACCGACACCGAGCTGCGCAAGATCCTCGGGGCCTTCCTCTTCTCCGGCGAGGACGTGGACAAGCCCGCCGGGGTGCTCTCCGGCGGGGAGAAGACCCGACTGGCCCTGGCCACCCTGGTCTGCTCCGGCGCCAACGTGCTGCTGCTCGACGAGCCGACCAACAACCTGGACCCGGTCAGCCGGGAACAGGTCCTCGACGCCATCGCCCGCTATCCCGGCGCGATCGTCCTGGTCACCCACGACCCGGGCGCCGTGCTGGCGCTCAAGCCGGACCGCGCCATCCTGCTGCCGGACGGCGACGAGGACGCCTGGAGCGACGACCTCCTGGAACTCGTCGAACTGGCGTAGCGTAACTGGATCACTGCGGCAGGTGATCGTCGGAGTTCGCGGCCGAGGGGCGGGTGAGCTGGTGCTGCCCTGGCTGGCGTCACCTATCGGGAAGCTGACATTGCATAGCGTGTCGGTTGGCGAATAGTTGATATCTGGCGCATGATCGTTCGAGACGGTCTAATAGGTGGGACCGTATCCGAACCGCACAGTCTGGGACGTGAGGACACAGCATGGCAGCCACGGGCACAGCCACCAGCACTGAGAAGGGTCGCCGGATCGTCGGAGCCGAGCGTCAGACGCTCGCCAAGGACCTCGTCAAGCGGTACACCGGGGGAGAGAGCATTCGTGCTCTCGCGGCCTCAACCGGCCGTTCCTACGGATTCATCCACCGGGTACTCACCGAGTCCGGGGTGCAGCTGCGGCAGCGCGGCGGCGCTCGGCGCCGGAAGAAGGCGTGACGCGCCGGTCCACGGCGCCCACCATCGCCGTGACCCGGGCCGCCCGGTGACCGCCGAGGCGACCGGGGTCCGGCTGGAATGCGACGGGCCGGTGGCCACAGTCACCCTGTGCCGGCCCGACGTGCTCAACGCGCAGACCCCGGCGATGTGGCGCGCGATGAGCGAATTCTCCCGGGTCCTGCCCGGCGATGTACGCGTCGTGATCCTCCGTGGGGAGGGGCGGGCGTTCTCGGCGGGACTGGACCTGTCGACAGCCGGCGCCTCCGGCCCGGACTCCTTCGCCGAGCTGGCCGCCCTGCCGGAGTCGGAGTGCGCCGACCAGATCGCCGGTTACCAGGCCGCTTTCACCTGGCTGCACCGGCCGGACATCATCTCCATCGCCGCCGTGCAGGGGCACGCCATCGGTGCCGGCTTCCAGCTGGCCCTCGCCTGCGACCTGCGGGTACTGGCCACGGACGCCAAGCTGTCCATGGCCGAGGCGACCATCGGGCTGGTGCCGGACCTGGCCGGCACCAAACGCCTGGTCGAGTTGGTCGGCTACAGCCGGGCGCTGGAGATCTGCGCCACCGGCCGGCGGATGGACGCCGCCGAGGCGGACCGTATCGGCCTGGCCACCCTGGTGGTGCCCAACGACGAGCTTGACGGCGCGGTACGCGACCTCGCCGCGGGCCTGCTCGCCAACGACCGTAACGCGGTCGTGGAGATCAAGGCCCTGCTCGCCGGGGCGGGCGGCCGAAGCCACGCCGAGCAGCAGCGGGCCGAGCGGGAGGCGCAGACCCGACGGTTGCGTGATCTCACCGGGCGCGGCGAATAGTCGGCGAGAATAGTAAGGACCGATCGGGAAGTACCGGGTTACTTACGAGGTTGTCGTAGGCATCGGGAGAATTGACCCGACGGCAGATCGACTGACGATTCGATCGCCAGTGACGACCCGGAGGTGACGCTTGTCCAACCACATGGCCAGCGGCGGTTGGGGCATGCTCCGGTCGATGCGCAGTCGCGACGAGATCTCCACCCACCGCCTCAAGCGGGGGGTGGCCCGGCGGATCGTCGCGTTCGCCCAGCCCTACCGCCGCGACATCATCGTGTTCCTGCTGACGGTGATCGTCGCAGCGGTGATCGGGGTGGCCACCCCGCTGCTGGCCGGTGACGTGATCGACGCCATCACCCGGGGCGGCCCCGAGGGTGGGTCCGTGGTGATCCGGCTGGCCCTGTTCATCGCCGGGCTGGCCGTCGCCGACGCGTTGCTCTCGCTGGCCCAACGGTGGTATTCGGCGCGCATCGGCGAGGGCATCATCCTGGACCTGCGTACCCGGGTCTACGACCACGTGCAGCGGATGCCGCTGCAGTTCTTCACCCGCACCCAGACCGGTGCCCTGGTCAGCCGGCTCAACAACGACGTGCTGGGCGCCCAGCGGGCCTTCACCTCGACCCTGTCCGGGGTGGTCAGCAACGTGATCCAGTTGCTGCTCACCGCCGCGGTGATGTTCACCCTGTCCTGGCAGATCACCGCGCTGTCGCTGGTGCTGCTGCCGGTGTTCATCATCCCCGCCCGCCGGGTCGGGCGGCGGCTGGCCGAGATCACCCGCGAGTCGTACAACCTGGACGCCAAGATGAACGCCACCATGACCGAGCGGTTCGGGGTGTCGGGCGCACTGCTGGTCAAGCTGTTCGGCCGGCCGGAGGCCGAGGCCGACCGGTTCGCCCGCCGCGCCGAGCGGGTACGCGACATCGGCATCCAGTCGGCGATGTACTCCCGGACCTTCTTCGTGGCGATGATGCTGGTGGCCTCGTTGGCCCAGGCGCTCACCTACGGCCTGGGTGGCTGGCTGGCGGTCCGGGGTGACGTCAGCGCCGGCACGGTGGTCACCCTCGCGCTGCTGCTCACCCGGCTCTACGGTCCGCTGACCGCGCTGAGCAACGTCCGGGTTGACGTGATGAGCGCCCTGGTCTCCTTCGACCGGGTCTTCGAGGTGCTCGACCTGAAGCCGGCGATCACCGAACGACCCGACGCGGTGCCGGTGCCCAAGGGCGCGGGCAAGGTGGAGTTCCGCGACGTGCGGTTCCGCTACCCGAGCGCGGCGGAGATCTCGCTGGCCTCCCTGGAGGAGGTCGCCACCCTGGACCGGACGATCAACGACCCGGTGCTCAAGGGCGTCTCGTTCACGGTCGAGCCGGGCCAGATGGTGGCCCTGGTCGGCCCCTCCGGTGCCGGCAAGTCCACCCTGTCCATGCTGATCTCCCGCATCTACGACGTCACCGACGGGCAGGTGCTGGTCGGTGGGGTGGACGTGCGGGACGCCACCCTGCCCTCCCTGCGCGACGAGATCGGCGTGGTCACCCAGGATTCCCACCTGTTCCACGAGACCATCGCGGAGAACCTGCGGTACGCCAAGCCCGACGCCACCGACGAGGAACTGTGGGCCGCCCTGGCCGGCGCCCAGGTGGCCGACCTGGTCCGGTCCCTGCCCGACGGGCTGGACACCACGGTGGGGGAGCGGGGCTACCGCTTCTCCGGCGGGGAGAAGCAGCGCATCGCCATCGCCCGGCTGCTGCTCAAGGCACCCTCGATCGTCATCCTCGACGAGGCCACCGCCCACCTGGACTCCGAGAGCGAGGCGGCCGTGCAGCGGGCGCTGTCGGTGGCGCTGACCGGACGCACCGCCCTGGTGATCGCCCACCGGCTCTCCACCGTCCGCGACGCGGACCAGATCCTGGTTCTGGACGGGGGGCGGATCGTCGAGCGGGGCCGGCACGAGGAACTGGTCGCGGTCGGCGGCCTCTACGCCGAGCTGTACCGCACCCAGTTCGCGCTGGCCGACTCGCCCAGCCCGTACGCCGATGCCGCCCACCCGGAGCCGGTCGTCATCCCCACCCGCGAGTACCTGGCCGACGAAGCCCTGCCGCCCGCCGCCGCCAACTGACCACCCCGGCGGGCTACCACCCCGATCGCCCGCCGCCAACCGAGCCCCGCCTGGCTGTCCGTCGGCCGCCGCCAGCGGATCCGCCGGGCTACCGGCCCGGCGGGTTACTCGGTGGCCGCTTCGCGGAGGGCGGCGAAGGCGGCGGCCAGGGTCTGCGGGGTGTAGTGGGCGTTCAGGCCGCTAGGGTTGGGCAACACCCAGAGCCGGGCGTCGGCCAGCGGCTCGGGCTGCCGACCGAAGGTCGCCCTGGGTCGGGCGAACCCCACCCGGTAGGCGGTCACCCCGACCACGGCCACCCAGCGGGGCCGGTACCGGGCCACCTTCTCGGTCAACTCCCGGGCCCCGGCCACCAGTTCGGCTGCGGTCAGCTCGTCGGCCCGGGCGCTGGCCCGGGCGACGATGTTGGTGATGCCCAGCCCCAGTGCGGGCAGGGTGTCCTGCTCGCTGGGGTGCAGCAGGCGGGGGGTGAACCCGCTGCGGTGCAGGGCCGGCCAGAACCGGTTGCCCGGGCGGGCGAAGTGCCAACCGGTGGCCGCCGACCACAGCCCCGGGTTGATGCCGACGAACAGCACCTCCAGGCCGGGGCGGATGACATCCGGCAGGGTCTTGTCCACGGCCGCGGCCAGTTCCTCCCGGCTGGGGCGCGGATTCGGGCGGGGGGCCACCGCCGCACCCGGCTCGGTGACCCCCTCGGCGGGCGGTTCGACGGTCACAGGCCGCGCAGCGCGCCGCCGTCGACCGGGAGGGTGATCCCGGTGAGGTAGCTGGCCGCGGGGGAGAGCACGAAGGCGGCGACCCGCCCGAACTCGACCGGGTCGCCGATGCGCCGCAGCGGGATGCCGGCCTCCGCTTCGGCGCGGGCCCGCTCCGGGTCGCCACTGGCGGCGAAGAGTTCCCGGTTGCGGTCGGTGAGGATGCGCCCCGGCAGCAGGCCGACCACCCGTACCCCACGCGGGCCGTACTCGTCGGCGACATCCTTGGCCACCCCGGCCAGGCCGGGTCGCAGGCCGTTGGAGATGCCCAGGCCGGGCACCGGCCCCCGGGCCGAGGTGGAGAGCACCAGAGCGATCGCACCCCCCTCGGGCAGCGCGGCGGCCACCGTCCGCACCATCCGTACGCTGCCCAGAAAGACCGTCTCGAAGGCGTGTCGCCACTGGTCGTCCTCGATGGAGGCGGCGCTGCCCGGGGTGGGCCCGCCCACCGACACCAGGGCCCCGTCCAGCCGGCCGAAGTGCTGGTGCGCGGCCTCCACCAGCCGGCCGGGGGTGGTCGGGTCGGCCAGATCGGCGGTGATGCCGACCGCCCGGTCCGGCCCGCCCAGGGCGGCGGTCGCCGCGGCCACCTCGTCGGCACGCCGGGCCGAGATCACCACCCGGGCACCGTCGGCGACCAGGCACTGCGCGGTGGCGTAGCCGAGGCCGCGGGAGGCGCCGGTGAGCACGTACACCCGGTCGGTCAATCCCAGATCCATACCGCCGATCCTGCCGCAGCGGGTCCCCGGCAAGCATCCGGGGTTGGGTCGCCCGGCCGGGCGTCGATGCTGCTACCGGGCCGAGCGGAGCAGGCGTACCCGGCCGGCCAGCTGCACCGCGACGGCCCGGTCGGCCCGGCCGATGGCGGGCCACCGGCGGTGGCGGGGGGCGGTCGTGCCGTCGTAGCGGTGGGTGGCCTCCCGGGCGGCCAGTTCCTCGGCCCCGAGCGCCGGCAGGGCATGGCGGGTGTGCAACGCGCGGGCCAGTTCCCAGCCGTCGCGTAGACCACCGAGGTTCGGCCGGTCCGCCGCCCACTCGACGAAGGCGGCCGGCCATCGCGGGCCCAGCCCTGCGGCCAGCAGGGGCCAGTGGCGTGCCACCTCCCCGGCGCGTTTGCGCAGCAAGGCGGCTCGGGCGGCGGCCAGCGGGGCCGGTGCGAAGCCCGGCGGTGGGGGCCCACCGGCCACCAGGGCCGCGACGAGTTCCGCCTGCCGTGCCGCCAGCGACCCGGTGGCCGGAGTCGGTAGCTCGCCGGTGAGGTCCGTGCCGTCGACCGGAGGAGCGCTCATGTCACCAGGGGAAAGCCGGTGGCGGCGGCCACGGCGTCCAGTTCGGCGCGGAGTTCGGCGGCGGGCGGGTAGTGCCCGTCGCGTTCCAGCAACACCGCCGGTGGACGGCGTCGCGCGCACAACTCGGCTAGCAGTTCCAGCACCGGCGGGGGCACCGGATCGGTGTGCGTGTCGTGGTAGAAGCCACCCTGCTCCGCACCGCCGGCCACGTGCAGGTACGCCACCCGTTCCAGGGGCAGCCGATCCAGCAGGGCCAGCGGGTCGGTGCCCCGGTTGCGGGCGTTGGCGTGCACGTTGGCGATGTCGAGCAGCAGCAGCGCGTCCGTACGGGCCAGGATCTCGCTGAGGAAGGCCGCCTCGTCCAGTTCGTCGTCCGGCCAGTCGAACAGCGCCGCGATCGGCTCCAGGGCGATCGGCACCGGCAGTTCGGCCTGGGCCCGCGCGACATTGGCGCAGACCGCGTCGACCGCCTCCCGGGTGCGCGGCAGCGGAAGCAGGTGCCCGGCCTCCATTCCGCCGGCCCGGACGAAGGCGATGTGCTCGCTGACCAGCGGCGCGGCCAGCAGTTCGGCGACCGCCGCCAGGTGGGCCACCCGGGCCGGCTCGACCGGCTCGGCCCCGCCGAGGGAGAGCCGCACCCCGTGCGGTACGACCGTCACCCCGCGCTCTCGCAACTCGACCAGGGCCTCAGGTGGCGGCCCGGCGGTGGGCACCGACTCGGCGATCACCTCGACGAACCGTAGGCCGGGCAGCTCGGCGACGAACCCGGCGATTTCGGGCCGCCAGCCGATGCCCACCCCCTGCGGACCGGTCATCCGCCACACCCGCCGCCACCACAGCCGCCGCCACCGCCTCCGCTGTCACTGCTTCCGCTTCCGCCCCCGCAACCGCCACCACCGCAACCCCCCGCCGTACTGCCGCCCCCGGTCGCCATCGCCTGGCGTTGGATGTCGGCCTGTTGGGCGAAGGTCGGGTCCATCAGCCAGAGGGAGCCGGTGCCGTAGAGGGCTACCGCCATCGCCACTCCGGTCGAGCCGTAGACGGTGTACGCCGGTTTCGAGGCGGGTGCGAGGTGGCGGTTTCGGTGCCGGAGGCCGAGCAGGGCCATCTTGGCCGCCCGGGTCTGGCGGGGCACCCGGAAGAACAGGATCATGGTCAACACCGCCAGCGGCCCGACGATGAACACGAGGTACCACACCGGACGGTCGTTGGCGACGCCGGCGGCGATGCGGGCGACCCCGAGCGCCACCAGTGCGGCCAGCAGCAGCGCTCCCAGGCGCAGCCTGGCCCGCCGGTCCGAGCCGACCAACAGGTCGTGGCGGGCCAGTCCGTCGCGCAACTCGTCGAGGGCCCGGCTCACCCACTCGGTAGAGCGCAACTGTCGGGCGGGGACGTGCTGGCTGGCCGCGTAGTGCACCGCGCGGTCGAGGGGAGTGGCCCCCGCCGGTAGCGGGCCTTCGGCGATGAGCGCGCCGCGGTCCTGCACCCCGAGCGCCCGGTGGCTGCGCAGGCTGCTGACCGAGGACCAGATCGCCCGGTCGGGCCCGTCGTTGAGGTACGCGACCTGCTCAGGGGTGAGCTGATCGGCGGAGGGCGCGGAGCGGCCGGCCAGGGTACGCCGCCGGTGGATCAGTACACCGATGACCAGTACGACAGTGGCCAGCAGGTAGAGGATCAGGAAGGTGCGACTGGGAACACCCCAGGTGTCGAACTCTGCGGTGGGCGCCATCATGGCCGGCTCCTGTCGGGCGAGGGGGAACGCGCTTCATTGTGCGGCGGCGGTGCCAGTGGTCGATGGGTGCCGATGCGCAGTTACCCCGTCGTTACCGGCGGCGTACCGCCTCCTCGACCATGTCGAGCACCGGGCCCAGGTCACCGGCCGGTCGCCCCATGGCCAGGTGCAGCACCAGCCCGTCGTAGGCGAGTTCGAGGAAGCGGGCCAGCACCTCGATCGGAATGTCGTCGCGCAGCACCCCGGCGTCGCGTTGGCGTGCCAGACGGTCCCGGGTGGCCTCGGCGATGGCCTCGGACCGTTGCGCCCAGCGCTTGGCGAAGGCCGGGTCGGTACGCAGGCGGCGGGAGACCTCCAGTTGGCTGCCCAGCCAGCCGGTGGTGTCCGGGGAGACCGCCCGGGCCAGCAGGTCCCGCATCACCTGCACCAGGCCGTGCCGGGCGACCGTGGCCACCATCGCCGCCGCGTCGTCCTCGGCCACGGCGAGGAACAGCGAGTCCTTGTCCCGGAAGTGGTGGAAGATGGCGCCCCGGGACAGCCCGGTCGCCTCCTCCAGCCGGCGGACGGTGGCGCCCTCGTAGCCGTGCCGGGCGAAGCAGGGCCGTGCGGCGGCGAGAATCTCCTGCCGGCGGGCGTCGAGCTGATCCTGACTTACTCTGGGCACAGTCCGATCGTGTCAGCCCACCAGAGGGAAGGCAAACCGTACGTACGGCTTGGTTTCCTGGTCGAGGCGGCAAGGCGCCCGGTCCTGACCCGAGTCCGTAACATTGCGACCTGTCGGTCGGGTACCCGATTACCGTAGGGTTCCCGAGTGCCACTGCTCCTGCTGGACCTGGACAACACCCTGCTCGATCGGGCCGGGCCGTTCCGCATCTGGGCAGAGCGTTTCCTCGACGGCATCGGGGCCCCGCCGGGTGACATCGAATGGCTGCTGTCGATCGATGCCGACGGCCTCACCGACCGGTGGGATGTCGCGGACGCCATCCGGGACCGTTACCGACTGCGCATTCCCTCCATCGACCTGGTCGAGGAGTTGCACGACGGGGTCGTCGAGTTCACCCGACTCGATCCCCTGGTCGCCTGCGCGTTGCGCATCGCCGACGGCGCCGGCTGGATGCCGGTGGTGGTCAGCAACGGAGCGGTACGCCAGCAGGACGCCAAGATCCGGCGGACCGGGCTGGACCGGTACGTCGCCGACTGGGTGATCTCGGAGGAGGCCGGGGTCAGCAAGCCCAATCCCCGGATCTTCGCGCTGGCCGCCCAGCGGGTCCGGATGCCACTGCGCGGTGCCTGGGTGATCGGTGACGGCCCCGAGGCGGACATCGGTGGCGCGACCGCCGTCGGCCTGCCCAGCATCTGGCTGCACCGGGGACGACGCTGGAGCGACACCCGCTTCGCCCCGACCGTCACGGTCGACACCGTGATCGCCGCGGTCGCCGCCGTCATGGGGGCCTGAGGACCAGCCGATCCGAAATGCGGTTGACGCGGGGTGCGGGCACCGCGAAACATCGTCTGCGCATCGTGCATCCGGGCGCTCGCCCGGTCGAGGAGAGGGGGTCGGTCATGACCGTATTCGCGGGTCACTTCCTGCCTCCAGTCACCTCGACCAAGGGATTTAAGCGCAGTGCGCGATCACGACTTCTCGGCGCGGGAGCGCCACCCCCGCGGCAAACGCCGCTTCGACGACGATGACGAACCGTACTTCCTGAAGCGCGGGCAGGCCCGCGTCTCCGTACCGGCCGAACCGGCCGACGAACCCGATCCGGAGACCGGTGCCGTCTGGTCCTCCTGGGACGACGCCCTGCACGGCCCGCAACCCCATCCGGCCTGGCTGGTCACCGATCTGGCCGCCAAGGACACCGAGTTGGGGGTGCTCAAGACCGGCAAGGAGGCGGACGTCCACCTGGTCCGCCGGGCGGTGCCGGACACCGACCGTTCCTGCCTGCTGGCGGCCAAGCGGTACCGCGATCCCCGGCACCGGCTGTTCCACCGGGACGCCGGCTACCTGGAGGGCCGCCGGGTCCGCCGGTCCCGGGAGATGCGGGCGATGACCGGCCGGACGGCCTTCGGCCGACAGATGATCGCCGGGCAGTGGGCGGCGGCGGAGTTCGCCGCGCTGGCCCGGCTCTGGGAGATCGACCAGCGGTACGCGACGATCGCGGTGCCGTATCCGGTGCAGTTGCGGGGGACCGAGCTGATGCTGGAGTTCCTCGGCGACCCGGACACCGGCCGGGCCGCTCCCCGGCTGGCCGAACTGCGGCCGGCCGCGGCCGAGCTACGCGGGCTGTGGGAGCAACTGGTCGAGGCCCTGACGGTGCTGGCCCGGGCCGGGTACGCCCACGGCGACCTGTCGCCGTACAACCTGCTGGTGCACGCCGACCGGCTGGTGCTGATCGACCTGCCGCAGGTGGTGGATGTGGTGGCGAACCCGCAGGGACGCGACTTCCTGGCCCGGGACGTCCGGGTGGTCGCCACCTGGTTCGTGGCCCGGGGGCTGCCGGCGGGCCTGGCCGACCCGGTCGTGCTCACCGAGGCGCTGGCCCGCGAGGCGGGCCTGCGCTGAACCCCCGGCCGCGCTGACCCCTGCGCTGAAACCCCGGCTCCGGGTGGTGGGACGGAAGCCACCCGGAGCCGGGGTGCCGCTACTGGAGGTAGCGTTCGACCTCCTCGGTCGGTCGGGGGCTCTGCGCCTCCGGATCGCCGTGCGCCTGCCGGGCGGCCCGGCGGCGGCGTAGCAGATCCCAGCACTGGTCGAGGGACTCCTCCAGCTCGCGCAGCCGGGTCCGGGTGGTGTCGTCCGTGCCCGCCTCGGTGGCCTGCGCGTCCGCGCGCAACCGGTGCTCCTCGTCGACCAGCTCGGAGATCCGGCCCAGGATGGTCTTGTCGTCCATCCCCTGAGCCTGGCACAGCGATACGGCCCACCGCCTGAATTCACCCGGGCGGCGTGGCTCGATCGCCGGCCGGACCGGCCCGCACCCCGAGGCGCGGGGATCCCGACCATGCCATGCCGGACATGACGTAGATCACCCTATCCGATCTGATCCGTCGATCGACGGCCCGTGTGCTGACGGATACCGGCAGTGCCGTCGTCTCGTCGATGACCCATTTGAGCTGGGCAAACGCGCTGTGGCCAGGTGGACGGGGTGGTCCTCGGGTGGGCGGGGACGCCGGAACGCGGCGGCGGAAGGCCGTCGAGCCACGCGAAATCCGTTCTGGACAGCGGGAATGTCGACCATGAAGATTTCTCGACACGCGACTAGTGAGGGATACCACTGCGATGTCATGCTCTTCGCAATCGTGGCATTCCAAAGAGTAAACCCACACCCCGGGGAGTCTGTGCGAGTGGGAAACAACCACGCGACAAATGTCCAAAGCCGACGCGCAGAGTCGGTACCGCTGCGACACGTACTGCCGGGCCTGTTGCGCGATCCGGCCCGCGCCCTGGTGGAGTGCGGCGAACGGTCCGGCGGCGAGGTCGTGCGGCTGAACCTCGGCTCCTTCCGACCGTTCCTCGTCACCCACCCCGAACACCTCCAGCGGGTGCTGCGGGAGCGGGCCGACAACTATGTCCGGGCAGGGGACGGGCTCCAGTGGCGGCCACTCAAGCGGCTGTTCGGCGAGGGCATTCTCAGCGACGGTGAACACTGGACCAACAGTCGACAGATTCTCCAGCCGTTGTTCACCGCCCGGCGCATCGACGGGCTGGTCGACCGCCTGGCCGTGGCGATCGAGGAGTCGATCGACGAGCTGGCCGAACCGGCCCGCTCCGGCCAGTCGGTGGACATGGGCAAGGTGCAGGCCCAGGTGGTCTGCTCGGCGATCATGCGGGTCTTCTTCGCGGACAAGATCTCGGTGTCGGACGCCATGCAGATCATGGAGGCCCAGGACGCCATCGCCTGGTCGGTGATGCCGCGGATCCTGGTGCCCTGGGCGCCGCTGGCCGCGCCGATGCCCGGCGACCGGACCTTCCGCCGCTCCGTGCAACTCATCGACGACCTGCTGATGCCGACCATCCGGGCCGCCCAAAACACCGCCGAGGCCGACTCCGACGACATCATCTCCACCCTCTGGCGGGGACGCACCGAGGACGGCGGCCGGTTGGACGAACGCCAGGTGCGCAACGACACCGTGGCGATGGTGGCCACCACCACGGAGACCACCATCAGCGTGCTCACCTGGCTCTGGCCCCACCTCGAACAGGACCCGGAGATCTCCGACCGGCTCTACGAGGAACTCGACCGGGTGGTCGGCGACCAGCCGGTACGCGGGCAGCACCTGCGCGAGCTGCGCTACACCCGGCGGGTGCTCGACGAACTGCTCCGGCTCTATCCGATCGGCTGGCTCTTCCCCCGGATGGCGGTGCAGGAGGACACCCTGGGCGGGGTGCGCATCCCGGCCGGCTCCACCCTGGTGGTCAGCCCGTTGATCACCCAGCGGATGTCGCAGTTCTGGGACCGGCCCGAGGTCTTCGATCCGGACCGGTTCCGGCCGGAACTGGTCCGCGGCCGGCCCAAGTACGCGCACTTCCCGTTCGGCGGGGGTCCGCACCAGTGCATCGGGATGCACCTGTTCTACCTGGAGGCGACCCTGATCGTCGCCACCCTGCTCAGCCGGTACCGGTTCCGGTTGAGCCGCCCGGCCGTACCCGGGATCAAGGTGGCCGCCGCGCTGCGTCCCCGGGACCGGGTGGAGGTCACCCTGCGGCCCGTGGCGGGTGTAGCGGCGTGAGTCTGGTGACCCAGTCGCCGCCGGAAACCGGCGGCGACCAGATGAGTGTGGCCGCGGAACAGGGACGCATCTGCGCCCTGGCCGCCAAGGGCCAGCGGGACCTGGCCGAGGTCGCCGCCGGCTACCCGGATCTGTTTCCCGCCAAGCCGTTCGACGCGACCCTGTTCGGCAACGTGGCCATGGCCATCGCCTTCGGCGCGCCCTGGTGCGAGGTGGCTCAGCTTCGACTGACCAACCGGGCGGTGCTGTGGGGGTTCGCCCTGGACTGGCAGGTGGACCACGAGGCGGGTTCGCGCGACGAGATCGACCGACTGGCCGCCCGTTGTCTGGCGGTGGCCGACGGTGCCGCCCCGGAACCCGGGGACTCCCTCGGTGCGTTCCTGGCCGAGCTGCGTGACGAGCTGGCCACCGTGCCGGCCTTCGCCGAGTACGGCCACCACTGGCGCCAGGAGACCGACAAGGTACTCACCGCCATGGCGCGGGAGTGGACCTGGAAGCAGACCCCCGACCAGCTGCCCGGCTTCGAGGAGTACCTCGACAACGCCGACAACCTGGCCTGCACGGTGGTCAATGTCGTGCACTGGATCCACACGGCCGACCCGGCCACCCTGACCCACCTGGACGCGATGCTCACGGCCAGCGACTGCGTGCAGCGGATCCTGCGGCTGGTCAACGACCTCGGCAGCTACGAGCGGGACCTGCGCTGGGGCGACCTCAACGCCCTGCTGCTGGTGCCCCGGGCCGAGGTCGAGCAGCGCATCGCCGAGTTGGTGGCGCAGGCCCGCGACCTGCTGGCGGCGCTGCGGGAGAACTGCCCGGTGCAGGCCGACTACCTGGCCCGACAGATCGGCTTCAGTAGCGGCTTCTACCGGTCCACCGACTTCTGGGGGGTGCCGTGACAGCACCGCCGCTGACCGCCGAGGCGGTGGCGCAGCCGACCCTGGCCGAGGAGGTCGGTGCGCTGCTGGCGCAGTTGGAAGCACAGCCCCACGGGCAGGTCAGCACCTCGGTCTACGAGACCGGGCGGCTGGTGGCCGACACCCCGTGGGTGGCCGGGCATCCGCAGCGGCTGGCGTACCTGCTGGCCGAGCAGGGGGACGACGGCAGCTGGGGTCCGGCCGGCGGGTACGCCCTGGTCCCGACGGCTAGCGCGGTGCAGGCCCTGCTCGCCAGCCTGGTTCGGTGCGATCCGCCCGACCCGGCCGGACCGGACCGGGCCGCGGTCGCCGCCGCGGCCACCCGGGGGCTGATCGCGCTGGCCCGGCATCTGGGCGAGGGCACCGCCCTGCCGGACACCCCGGCCGCCGACCTGATCGTGCCTACCCTGGTGGCGCGGATCGACACGGACCTGGTCGCCTTGGCGGGCGACCCGGCCCTGACCGGGGCACCCGCCGCGCTGCCCCGGATCGACCGGCGTCGGGTGGAGGCGGTCGACGCCCTGCTGGCCGGCGGCCGACCGGTGCCCAGCAAGCTGTGGCACGCCTACGAGGTGCTCGGACCGGCCGCCGCCGCCCGCACCGAGGTCGCCCCGATCGAGGGTGCGGTCGGAGCCTCGCCCGCGGCGACCGCGGTGTGGCTGAGCCACCGAGGTGCCGAGGACCGGGCCGCCCGCGCGTACCTCGACGCGGTGGTGGCCCGGCACAATGGCCCGGTGCCGTGTTGTGCGCCGATCACGGTCTTCGAGCGTTCCTGGGCCCTGGCGAACCTGGCCCGGGCGGGGGTGCCGGTGCGCCCGGGCGCGCGGCTGGTGGCGGAACTGGTCGCCGCCCTGGGGCCGGAGGGGGCGGCCACCGGACCGGGGCTGCCCGCGGACGCCGACACCACCTCGACCACCCTGTACGCCCTGGCCCGGCTGGGTCACCCGGTGGACCCGGTCAGCCTGCTCCGCTACGACCTGGGCAGTCATTTCTGCACCTGGCAGGGGGAGGACGGGCAGTCGATCACCACCAACGCCCATGTGCTGGAGACGCTGGGCTGGCACGCCCGCTACACCACCGACGGCGCCGACCGGTACGCCGCCAGGGTCAGGTCACTGGCCGGGTGGCTGCGGGAGGTGCAGCAGCCGGACGGGCTCTGGGTGGACCGATGGCACGCCTCGCCCTACTACGCCACCTACTGCGCGGTGTCGGCGCTGGCCGCGTACGCGCCGCCGGAGGTGGCCCACCCGGCGATCGATCGTGCCGTGGACCGGATCCTGGCCACCCAACGCGAGGACGGGGGTTGGGGGCGTTGGTCCACGACCACCGAGGAGACCGCCTACGCGGTGCAGATCCTGTTGGCCGGGGGCCGGCCGATCCGACCGGAGATGACCGCGGCCGTGCGCCGGGCATTCGCGCAGTTGCATGTCAATCGGCTCGACCATCCTCCATTGTGGCACGACAAAGACCTGTACGCGCCCATTCTCATTGTCCGGTCGGCGGTGATCGCAGCGCGGAAACTGGCTCATGCGGCGGTGCCGACATTCAACCAGGCTTTGCCGGCCACACGGGAAGCGGGGACCGGGTCAGGCATGATCACGACCGCTTGAGTTGGCGCGGTGACGCTGTTAGCGTGCGCCGGGGTCGATGTGCGTGACGCACTGCTGACCGACCGATCAATTAGCTCAGTGCCAGGGACGGTGTAATGGGTTCCCGCAGTTCGAATCTGCGTACCAAGGTCGTGGCTCTATTGGCCTCGCTGGTGGCACTCTGGGGCTTCACCGCCTGGGTCACCGTCCGAGAGGGAGTCAACCTCGTCGGTGTGCAGGCGCTCGACGCCCGGGTGTTCGACCCCACCGAACCGCTGCTGATGCAACTGCAGTTGGAACGCCGTACCTCCGTGGTCTACCTGGGACGGCCGGACGAAGGCGGGCGCACCGAACTGGCGCAACTGCGGCAGCGCACCGACGAGGCGGCGGCCGATTTCGTCGAGTCGACCGACAACTGGCAGGTGCGTCTGCTCGGCAGCAAGGACCTGGAGGAGCGCATCACCGCCCTGAACCGGGGATTGGCCGCGCTGTCGGATACCCGTGATGCGGTCGACCAGCGCAACATCGGCCGGGGTGAGGCCATGACGGCGTTCACCGAAGTGATCGAATCGATCTACGGCGTCTACGACGAACTCGGCAACCTGGATGACGACGAGGTGGCCGAGAACACCGCACAGCTGATCCGGCTCAACCGGGCCAGGGAACTGGTGTCCCAGGAGGACGCCCTGCTGGCCGGAATTCTGGCCGCCGGCCGAATCACCCAGAACGAGCGGGCGGAGTTCACCCGCGTGGTGGGTGCCCGGCAGTTCCTCGCCGAGCAGGCGGTCACCCAGCTGCCCGCGGCAGATCAGCGCCGTTACGAGCAGATGATTGCCGGCATCAATTTCACCCGGCTGGCCAATCTGGAAAACCAGATCATGCTCGCCTCCGGAACGTCGCGCCTGCCGTTCGACAGCCAGGAGTGGAACGAGATCTCCTCGGCCGCCCTGGTCGAGATCGGCGACGTGGTGCTGGCCGGTGGTGACGAGATCGTCAAGCGGGCCACCCCGGTCGCGATCGGCGTGGTCGTCCGGCTGGTGCTCGCCGCCGGTCTCGGCCTGCTGGCCGTCATCGCCTCCGTGGTCGTCTCCATCACCACCGCGCGAGCCCTGGTGCAGCAGCTGCAACGGCTGCGCGACGCGGCCTTCCAACTGGCCAACGAGCGACTGCCCAGCGTGGTCGAGCGGCTGGGTCGTGGTGACCAGGTGGACGTGGCCAAGGAGGCCCCACCCCTACAGTTCGGTGACGACGAGATCGGCCAGGTGGGTAAGGCCTTCAACGTCGTGCAGGAGACCGCCATCCGTACGGCGGTCGAACAGGCCGAGCTGCGCCGGGCGGTCCGGGAGGTCTTCCTCAGCCTGGCCCGGCGTACCCAGGCCCTGGTGCACCGCCAGCTGACCCTGCTGGACGCGATGGAGCGGCGCGAGCACGACGCGGAGGAGTTGGAGGACCTGTTCCGGGTCGACCACCTGGCCACCCGGATGCGGCGTAACGCGGAGAACCTGATCGTGCTCTCCGGCTCGACCCCGGGCCGGGCCTGGCGACGCAGCGTGCCGATGGTCGACGTGATCCGCGGTGCGGTCGGTGAGGTCGAGGACTACACCCGGGTCACCGTGCTGCCGGTCGGCGGGGTGTCCCTGGCCGGACGGGCTGTCGGTGACGTCATCCACCTGCTCGCCGAGCTGATCGAGAACGGGCTGTCCTTCTCCCCGCCGCACACCACCGTCGAGGTCCGCGGTCAACTCGTCGCCAACGGGTTCGCCATCGAGATCGAGGACCGCGGTCTGGGCATGACCGAGGAGGACCTGGCCGCGGCCAACCACCGGATCGTGGACCGGTCCGAGCTGAACCTCGCCGACGCCTCCCGGCTGGGCCTCTACGTGGTGAGTCGGCTGACCGACCGGCACGGGGTGCGGGTCCGGCTCAAGGAGTCCGCGTACGGCGGCACGACCGCGGTGGTGCTGATCCCGAGCAACCTGATCATCGTCGACGGCAGCGAGCCGCAGAGCGTCGCCGGGCCGGGCACCGATGGCGCGGTGCGCGGCGGCGAGCCGGTGCCGGCGATCACCGCCCAGCGGTCGGGCGCACCGGTGGCCCTGGCCGCCCCGGCGCTGCCGCCCGCCCCCCGCCCCACCCGCGAACCGGTGGCCGACACCGAGGCCGAGCAGGGGCAGCCGGGCGGAGTCGCTGCCGACACCCCGGTGGAGGTCCAAACCGACCCCGAAGGTGGGCTGCCGACCCGGTCACGACGTCGACCCGGGCACTCCGCCCTGGACGGTCCGACCATTCCGATCAGTGTGCCGGTCGCCAGCCCGCCCGCAGGCGGATCCGGGCTGCCGCGTCGTCCGCTGGACACCCGGCCCGCCGCCGCACCCGCCCCGGCGAGTTCCCCGGCCGGCAGCGCGCCGGCGACCGCCGAGCCGGGCGAGACGGCCCCGGCCGAGTCGACCCGCACCGAATCGGGCCTGCCGGTCCGCATCCGGCAGGCCAGCATCACGCCGGCGTTGCGCGCCGAGCCTGAGGCCGCGGAGGAGGACGAGGACGTGATCCGCGAACCGGAACAGGTTCGGCGAATGATGAGTTCGTACCAGACCGGCACCCAGCGCGGCCGTACCGACGCCGCCCGGCTGCTGGGTGGTGGCGGTCGGTCAGGCGACACGGACGAGTCTGACGACGCCGACCAACAGGAGTCCTGACCGGGGTGCCGGTCGTGCGGCGATCCGCCCGACCGACGGTCAGGACCAGATGAGCACGGCGATGAGCCGGGGGAGAAGAGGACGACGAAGTGGCGCAGAAGACGGCTTCGAGTGCCGACCTGACGTGGTTGCTGGACGATCTGGTCGGCCGGGTCAAGCAGGCCGAGCACGCGGTCGCACTGTCCGCCGACGGTCTGCTGATGGCCTCGTCGCAGGGGCTCAGCCGCGACGACGGCGAGCACCTGGCGGCGATGGCGGCGGGAATCCAGAGCCTGGCCCGGGGCGCGGGGAAGCGGTTCGGCGGCGGTCAGGTGCAGCAGACGATCATCGAGATGCAGTCTTCGTTCCTGTTCGTCACAGCCGCCGGTCGCAACGCCTGCCTGGCGGTCCTGGCCAGTGAGGACGCGGACGTGGGGCTGATCGCGTACGAGATGGCCATGCTGGTCACCCGGGTAGGCAAGTTCGTCGCGTCGCCGACACGATCAGCCGAACAGACCAACGGGGAGAAGTAACCCACATGACGGTGCAGGGAGAGTCCGCCGACCACCAGTGGGTGGACGACCATGCCGGTCCGGTGGTCCGCCCGTACGCGGTGACCGGCGGCCGGGCCCGCCCGGTCACCGGCACGTTCGATCTGATCTCGCTGGTGATGGCGACCCGGACGGACGTCTCACCGGAGGTCGGGTTGGGCCCGGAGCACCTGGCGATCGTCGGTTTGTGTCAGCGGATGCAGTCGGTCGCCGAGATCGCGGCGCATCTTGACCTGCCGGTCGGCACCGTGCGGGTCCTGCTCGGCGACCTGGTAGCGCGCAGCCTGGTTCAGATCCGGGAGCCACACAGCACCGTCGGCATACCCGACAACAGCATCTTCGAGGCGGTTATCAATGGACTACGGGCACTCTGAGCGGCCGTCGGGCGCGGTCGCATTGCCCACGGCGATCAAGATTCTGGTCGCGGGCGGATTCGGGGTGGGCAAGACCACGCTGGTCGGCGCGGTCAGTGAGACACGCCCGTTGCGGACCGAGGAGGTGCTCACCGAATCCGGGGTGGGCATCGACGACCTGTCCGGGGTCGAGACCAAGCGCACGACGACCGTGGCGATGGACTTCGGTCGCATCACCATCAGCGACGACCTGGTGCTGTACCTGTTCGGTACCCCCGGCCAGGACCGGTTCTGGTTCGTCTGGGACGAGTTGGCGCTGGGTGCGATCGGCGCGGTCGTGCTGGCCGACACCCGACGGCTGGCGGACTGCTTCCCCTCCATCGACTACTTCGAGGGGCGGGGCACTCCCTTCCTGGTGGCGGTCAACTGCTTCGAGGGGGCCCGGCAGTACCGGCTGGACGAGGTGCAGGCCGCACTGAACCTCGACCCGGAGGTGCCGGTGCTGCTCTGCGACGCCCGGCAACGGGAGTCGGCCAAGGAGGTGCTGATCACCCTGGTCGAGCACGCGATGAAGCTCCGCGAGGCCCGGCGCGCCGGCGGCTGAGACCGCCGCCGACCCTAGCCGCTGGGCGGAAACGATCGAGGGGCTCCTTCCCCGCACGGGAAGGAGCCCCTCTACGTGTCCGACCGTCAGCTGGCGATCATCCGACGCAGCACGTACTGCAGGATGCCGCCGTGGCGGTAGTAGTCCGCCTCACCGGGGGTGTCGATCCGCACCACGGCGTCGAACTCCACCCCGCTGTCGGTGGTGACCTTGACCGTACGGGGGGTCGAGCCCTCGTTGAGGTCGGTCACCCCGGTGATGGTGAAGGTCTCCGTGCCGGTCAGCCCCAGCGAGTCGGCGTTCTCACCGGCCGGGAACTGCAACGGCAGCACCCCCATGCCGATCAGGTTGGAGCGGTGGATCCGCTCGTAGGACTCGGCGATGACCGCCTTGACCCCGAGCAGCATGGTGCCCTTGGCCGCCCAGTCCCGCGAGGAGCCGGAACCGTACTCCTTGCCGGCCAGGATGACCAGCGGCACCTCGGCGGCCTGGTAGGCCATCGAGGCGTCGTAGATGGAGGTCTGCTCGCCGGTCAGGTGGTTGACCGTGAAGCCGCCCTCAGGGAGCGGAGCTCCCGCATCCGGCCCAGCGCCCGGGATCCGCAGTTGATTACGCAGCCGGATGTTGGCGAAGGTGCCCCGGATCATCACCTCGTGGTTGCCCCGACGCGAGCCGTACGAGTTGAACTCGTGGCGCGGCACCCCGTGCGCGGCGAGGTACTCGCCGGCCGGGGAGTCGGCCTTGATCGAGCCGGCCGGGGAGATGTGGTCGGTGGTCACCGAGTCGCCCAGCTTGGCCAGCACCCGGGCACCGGCGATGTCGGTCACCGGGGTCGGCTGCTGGGCCATGCCCTCGAAGTACGGGGGCTTGCGCACGTAGGTGGAGTCACCGTCCCAGGCGAAGGTGTCACCGGTCGGGGTGGGCAGCGACTGCCAGCGCTCGTCACCGGCGAAGACGTCGGCGTACGCGGCGCTGAACCCGGTAGCGCCGATCGCCGAGGCGATGACCTCCTGGATCTCGGCGGTGCTCGGCCAGATGTCGCGCAGGAAGACCGGGTTGCCCTCGCTGTCCTCACCGATCGGCTCGTTGGCCAGGTCGATGTCCATCGTGCCGGCCAGCGCGTACGCCACCACCAGCGGCGGGGAGGCCAGGTAGTTCATCTTGACGTCCGGGTTGATCCGGCCCTCGAAGTTCCGGTTGCCGGAGAGCACCGAGACGACCGCCAGGTCGGCCTCGTTAACCGCGGCGGAGATCTCCTCCGGCAGCGGGCCGGAGTTGCCGATGCAGGTGGTGCAGCCGTAGCCGACCAGATGGAAGCCGAGCTTCTCCAGGTACGGGGTGAGACCGGCCCGCTCGTAGTAGTCCATGACCACCTTGGAGCCCGGCGCCAGGGTGGTCTTTACCCACGGCTTGCGGTTCAGGCCCTTGTCCACCGCGTTGCGGGCCAGCAGCGCCGCGCCGATCATGACCTGCGGGTTGGAGGTGTTGGTGCAGGAGGTGATGGCCGCGATCACCACCGCGCCGTGGTCCAGCTCGTAGGTGTTGCCGTCGGTGCCGGTGACCCGGATCGGGTTGCTGGCCCGCCCACCCGAGCCGACCGCGGCGGTGACCAGGTCACGCGGGGCGTCGGCCGGGTCGTTGACGTCGTTGGCGGGGGAGTCGCTGGCCGGGAAGGACTCGGCGCTGGCCTCGTCGGCCGGGCCGGCGGTGCCGAAGGCCTTCTCCTGCGGGGGCACGCCGGGCTTGCGGCCCGGCTCGCCGCCGGTCTCGTCGGCGGCCACGTAGTCGGTGAGCGCCGCGCGGAACAGGGTCTTGGCGCTGCCCAGCGGCACCCGGTCCTGGGGGCGCTTCGGCCCGGCGAGGGAAGGCTCGATGGTGCTCAGGTCGAGCTCCAGGCGCTCGGAGTACTCCGGCTCGGCCGCCGGGTCGTGCCAGAGGCCCTGCTCCTTGGCGTACGCCTCGACCAGGGCGACCTGCTGCGGATCGCGGCCGGTCAGCTCCAGGTAGCGGACGGTCTCGGCGTCGATCGGGAAGATCGCGACCGTGGAGCCGTACTCCGGGGACATGTTGCCGATGGTGGCCCGGTTGGCCAGCGGCACCGCGCTCACGCCCGGCCCGTAGAACTCGACGAACTTGCCGACCACCCCGTGCTTGCGCAGCATCTCGGTGATGGTGAGCACCAGGTCGGTGGCGGTGGTGCCGGCCGGCATCTCACCGGAGAGCTTGAAGCCGACCACCCGGGGGATCAGCATGCTGACCGGCTGGCCCAGCATGGCGGCCTCGGCCTCGATGCCGCCGACGCCCCAGCCCAGCACCCCCAGGCCGTTGACCATCGTGGTGTGCGAGTCCGTGCCGACCACGGTGTCCGGGTAGGCCTGACCGCCCCGCTCCATCACCGTACGGGCCAGGTACTCGATGTTGACCTGGTGCACGATGCCGGTGCCGGGCGGGACCACCTTGAACTCGTTGAAGGCGGTCTGGCCCCAGCGCAGGAACTGGTAGCGCTCCTTGTTGCGGGCGTACTCCAGCTCGACATTGCGCTCGAAGGCGTCCTCACGGCCGAACAGGTCGGCGATGACGGAGTGGTCGATGACCAGCTCGGCGGGGGCCAGGGGGTTCACCTTGGTGGGGTCGCCGCCCAGGTCGCGGACGGCCTCACGCATGGTGGCCAGGTCGACCACGCACGGTACGCCGGTGAAGTCCTGCATCAGCACCCGGGCCGGGGTGAACTGGATCTCGACGTTCGGGTCCGCGGTCGGGTCCCAGGAGCCGAGTTGGCGGATGTGCTCGGCGGTGATGTTCGCGCCGTCCTCGGTCCGCAGCAGGTTCTCCAGCAGGATCTTCAGGCTGTAGGGGAGCCGTTCGTGCCCCTCCACCTGACTGATCTTGAAAATCTCGTAGCTCGCGTCTCCGACGCGTAGCTGGGTCTTCGCACCGAAGGTGTCGAGGCTCGCCACGTCGTACTCCTTCACACCAGCGACCGTGAGTAGTCCTGAGCAGTCTGTCGCACCGGTCGGGGCGCCGCCGTGGTTAGGGGACACTTACCGCCGATTCTCCCTGTCATCAAAACCGTACGTCCGTCTTGCTATGCACGCAACCCAGTGCCACCGTATGGACCCCCTCCCGGCACCCCCACCCCGCCCCAACGGGGCGAAGAGAGGGCCAAGGGGGTGGGTTTCTGGGGAGGGGGAGGGGGAAAGCGCGGCGGGTAGGTAGCCGACGATCCAGGGAGGGCCCGTGGGGCAGCAGGGCCGAGCCGTCGCCGTACGTCAGCACCCGGCCCCGGTGGCCGGGGCGCCGCTGTGGTGCGACGCACGGGACTACGGACTACAGGGCGACGGTACGACGAACGACCAGCCCGCGTTGGCGGCCCTGGTGGACCGCCTCGGCGAGGGGTACGCCGCCGACGGGCGGGCCCGGGTCATCTACTGCCCGCCCGGGATCTACTCGATCCGGGACGCCGGCACGGTCTGGCGCAGCGGGGTGTCCCTGGTCGGTGCCGGTTCGGGCGCGACCCGGTTCCTGCTCAGCAACGAGGGCAACCGCGCCGAGCCGACCCCCTTGGCGTACTGGACCACCCTCCAGCACGGCGCGGACCGCGACCGGCACATCGCGGACTGCACCTTCGCCGACTTCGAGATCGACGGCTCCGGCGTGGCCATGACCCAGTACAACTACCTGGCCAAGGGCCTGGGGTTGCAGTACGTCGTGCGCGGGGTGTTCCGCAACCTGTACATCCACCACACCGGCGCCACCGGGCTGGGTTGCGACTTCCTCCAGGACTGCCTGATCGACGGGGTGGTCGTGGTGGGCTGCGGCCGACTGGACAACGGCGAGCAGATGGGCGGCGCGGGGATCGGCGTCGGCATCGGCGGGTGGGGTGATGTGGAACGCTGCACCATCTCCAACTGCACGACCCTCGGCAACGGCACCAACGGCATCTTCCTGGAGTTGCAGAAGCCGTACTGGACCCCGCCGCGTGGGTACCGCATCGTCGCCTGCCACAGCCAGGCCAACCGGTTCGGCATCTCCGACTGGGGCGCCGACGGACTGATCGTGACCGCCTGCACCATCACCGGCAACCTGGAGGCCGGCTTCGACGTCTCCGCCAACGGCACCGCCGGCATCGCCGGTCGCGGCGGCATCCTGGCCAACTGTGTCATCGACCGCAACGTCGGTGACGGGATCAGCATGGGGAACACCCCCGGCCCGTACACCATCCAGGGCAACCGGATCAGCGGCAACGGGCGCCACGGCTATCACCAGCACGACCTCGGCACGGGCTACGAGGGCCCGGCCCTGGACATCGTCATCGACGGCAACCAGTTCTGGGACAACGGGCTGGACGGGATCCGGATCGACCGGCCGATGGTCGACACGGTGGTGGTGAACAACCGGATCCGCAACAACGGGCGGCAGTGCGCCCCGGCGGCTGCCGGGTCCGGGGAATCGGTGCACTACGCCCGCCGTGCCGTGACGGACCGGTCGGCGCACTGGCCGATCGACGGCCACCGGGGCAAGGTGCTGCGGGTCGGCACCCGGTACGCGGTCGTGGTCGCCAACACCGACACCGATCTGGCCCTGGCCGACCTGCGGCCGGACGCCGAGAACGCCTGGAACGAGGACGTGCCGCCGCCCGGTGCGGCCTACGAACTGCCCGGCCCGGCCCCGGTACGCGCCGGCATCACGGTTAACTCCGAACTGCGTTCGTCCAGCGTGCGCGGCAACCGGATCTGGGACAACCGCGAGGACCCCACCCAGAGCTACGCCATGTGGATCACCCCGCGGGGCCGCTGCGTGTCCTGCCGGGTCGAGGACAACGACCTGGCCGGCAACGCCGATGGGCCGCTACGGCTGGACAACTCTCCGGAGGGCGGTCGCTGGGACCGCAACCACGTCGAAGTGGACTGAGGGCGTCAGTCCTGCTCGCCGGTCGGGGAGAAGGAGTTGGCCTCCGCGTGCCGGTTGCGCAGCCGATCCCGGATCTCCTCCGGTGTGTACGCACGCCGCCGTCGTTCGGCTCGCGCGATCACCACCCCCGACGCCGCCACACCGGCCAGACCGGCGAGACCGAGAACCTTCCACCACCGCACCCGTCGCCGCATCCGCTTAGGGTAAACCCTCATGAGCATCAGCCTGGACGACGCGGTCGAGCTGACCCGTACCGGCGACATGTGGCTGTTCCGGGGGCGCAGCGCGCCGGACCGGGCCATTCAGTGGACCACGAACAGCCCGGTCAACCATGTCGGCATGGCGGTCGTGCTGGACGACATGCCACCCCTGATGTGGCACGCCGAACTCGGCCGTTCCCTGCCGGACATGTGGACCGGTACCCACCAGCGGGGGGTGCAGCTGCACGACCTGCGGGACGCGGTCTGCGTCTGGGCCAACCGGTACGGCCAGCGGGCCTGGCTGCGGCAGCTCGACCCGCCGGCCGACCCGGAGATGGAGAAGGCGGTGCTGCGGACCATCGCCCGGCTGGACGGCACCCCCTTCCCGTCCACCGCCCAGATGGCCTGGCGCTGGCTTCGCGGCCGGGTGCCGGCCCCGCGCCTGCCCCGCCTGCCGCTACCCGCCGCCCTTTCCCGCCCGGTCGCCTCGGCGGAGCCGACCGCCCTGGGTCCGGCCGGCTCGGCGGAGCCGACCGCCCAAAGCACGGCCGCCGCTGACGAGTCGACCCTGGAGAGCGCCTACTGCGCGGAGGTGGTGGCGGTCACCTACGAGGCGATGGGGCTGCTGCCGGCCGGTCGCCGTCCCAACTGGTACGACCCGGGACGCTTCTGGAGCGGCGATGACCTCGGGCTGCGCGGCGGGGCCCGGCTGGGCAGCGAGATCGAGGTACGGATGCCGGCCCGTTGAGGTTTGGTCGACCGGCGAGTCGGCAACTTCCTGCCTGTGAATGCCTCCACCGATCTCGACGTCCTGACCGAATTCTTCGACCGGTACGGCGTGGCCCTGACCGCCGGTGACCTGCCCGCGATCGCCGGCTGCTACGCCCTGCCGGGGTTGGTGGTCGCCGACACCTACAGCTTCTCGTTCACCTCGCCCGCAGCGGTGGCGCTGTCCTTCGTGGGCGCCGCCCCGGACTACAGCGAGCGGGAACTCATCGCCGCGCACGCCGAGATCGAGCAGATCCAGCACATCTCCGCGCTGCTGACCATGGTGGCCGTCCGGTGGGAGTTCCTGGACAGCCAGGGACGGCAGGTGACGGGCGAACGCTACCGTTACCTGCTGCGATCCACTGACGACGGACCGGCCATCTGCACAGTGATCCGGGCCGGCTGACCCGTCAACCAGCTGTCACCGGCTGACCCGCCGGCCAGCGAGACCCCACCACCGGCCGGCCGGGGCTCCACTGTCGACTGGCCGGGCTGTTCGGTGCCCGGGTCCGCCTGGCTAGGCTGACCCATCGGTGACCATGAGGGGGCCTGAATGCCGGAGCGGTCGGCGGGCGACGAGGGCGCAGATCGTCACGGCCGGGTGGCCTTGCCCACCGTGATCGGGTCGGCACCATGGGTGGTGGTGCTGGTCGGCGTCGCGGTGCTGGCGGTGTTGCTGGTGGTGGCGACGTTGTCCTTTCGCCAGCCGGAACAGCCAACGGCGTGGACGCCCGGTCCGCCGATGCTGCTGCCGACCCAGCCCACCCCGACCCAGGAGCCCAGCGCAACCCGCAAACCCACCCCCTCGCCGAGGGCGACCCCCGGCCCGGCGGTCACTCCGTCGTCGACACGGTCGGCGCTTCCGTCGCGTACGGTGTCGGAGCCGTCGCGCAGGGAAGCGGAACCCTCCGAATCGCCCGATGTCTCTGACCCGCCGTCGTTGGCCGTGGACGCCGGGGAGTTTGCCGCCAGCTATCTGGTCACCTTCAGTGTGACGGACTATTACCGGGCCCGGTTGGTTGTCCACAACGGCACCGATCAGCCGGCTGGATGGGTGGTCGACCTGAGGTTCACCAGCGAGGTCACCGGCGTTCGGGCCGCCAGTGGGCCGGGGGTGTCGATGAGCATCAAGGGAGCGGGCTGGTACCAGCTCAGTGGCACCGGTCTGCTGCCCGCCAGCGGGCGGCAGGCGGTGTATCTGCGAATCAGCCGTACCGGAAATCGGAATTACCCGGCACAATGCACGGTCAACGGCTCAGCCTGTGCGATGGGCTGACCGTACAGTCGGGACTGTTGATTGATCGGTCGGGTACTTCCCGAGTTCTGTCATGATCGTTACCCTTGCCGGGCTGCCCGCTGAGGAGAGACATGTCCGGTATGCGTCGCGCTCCGCGTTCGATGCCGTCCCCCGGTGCCACCGCGGTGGCGTCCTCGCCCTGGATCCTGATCTCGATCGGGGTGGGCGCGATGGTGGTGCTGCTCGTCATCGCGGTGGGGGCGTACCGGGGGCCCGGAGCCGACTACGACCCCACCCCGCCGTTGGGTGCGGTGCCGCCGCCACGCGCCACCTCGGCCGGGTGGGGGGCCTCCGGCCTACCGTCGCAGCCGGTGCCGGGCCTGTCTCCGCGTCGCACCGACCCACCCACCCCGACCGGTACGGCGGCCATGCCCGCGCCCGAGCCTGAGCCCTCGGCCGGGCAACCCTCCCGCTCGGCGGCACCGACCTATGCGGCACCCGAGGTCAGCAGCCCGCCGATCGCCCGTCCACCCGCCACACCGGCCTCGCCGATTCAGGCGCGCTACCGGGTGACCGACACCTTCGACGGCGGATTCATCGCGGAGCTGTCGATCCGTAACACCTCCCGGCGCGACCAGGAGTGGGTGGCCCGGGTCGAGTACCCCGGCGGTCGGGTGGTCACCGCCTGGCTGGAGGGGGTGCCGCAGGGGACCTTCCGCGATGCCGGCGGCACCCTGACCTACCGCAGCGGCCCGGATCTGGCGGCCGGTGCGGCCGTAGCCCTGCGGTTCCACATCGAGTTCGCCTCGCCCCGCCCGGCGCGTTGTGTCGTGTCCGGACGGACCTGCGACGGCCTCTGAGGACCCTCCCGCTGTTGCGCGGTGCTTTCAAGCTTGCGCAAGGTGTCGACAACATTGCCGGTTCGTTTGCAAGGTATTGCAGAACCTTTCGGCAAGGGCTAGCGTGCGGGCCAGTCAGCGACCAGAGGAAGGCCGTCGATGAAGCCCCCGCCGAAACCCCGCAGCGCCCTGTTCCCCCTCGTCCTGCTGCTCACCCTCACCCTGCTCGGGGCACCGGTCGTGGTGCACCAGAGCCCCGCCGTGGCCGCCCCGGGCACCGGCTCGCTGAGTCCCACCGGGGCCGTCACCTGGCAGTCCGAGCCCAGCGCCAAGGCTCTGCTGGCGGCGGGCGCCAACTCGGCCCGCGCCGAGCAGTTCTACTTCGTACTGCCCGACCGGTTCGCCAACGGCGACCCGCGCAACGACCGGGGTGGGCTGACCGGAGACCGGCTGCGCACCGGGTACGACCCCACCGACAAGGGGTTCTACCAGGGCGGCGACCTCAAGGGCCTGACCGATCGGCTGGACTACATCCAGGGGCTGGGCACGACCGCGATCTGGCTGGCGCCGGTGTTCAAGAACCGGCCCGTGCAGGGCAAGGGGGACGACGTCTCGGCCGGCTACCACGGCTACTGGATCACCGACTTCACCCAGGTCGACCCGCACTTCGGCACCGCCGCCGACCTGAAGAAGCTGGTCGCCTCGGCCCATCGACGGGGCATCAAGGTCTACCTCGACGTGATCGTCAACCACACCGCCGACGTGATCACCTACGCCGAGGACAGGTACAGCTACCTCGACAAAAAGACCGCGCCGTACCGCGACGCGCAGGGCCGGCCCTTCGAGGACCGCAACTACGCCGACGGCAGCCGTACCTTCCCGCAGGTGAACAACCGGTCCTTCCCGTACACCCCGACCTTCGCCAGCCCGGCGGACGCCAAGGTCAAGGTGCCCGGCTGGCTGAACGACCCGACCATGTACCACAACCGGGGTGACTCGACTTTCGTCGGGGAGAACAGCGAGTACGGCGACTTCTTCGGCCTGGACGACCTGTGGACCGAACGGCCCGAGGTGGTCCGGGGCATGACCAAGATCTACGCCGACTGGGTACGCGACACCGGGGTGGACGGGTTCCGGCTGGACACCGTCAAGCACGTCAACATGGACTTCTGGCCGCAGTTCAGCCAGGGCATCGACCAGGCCGCCACCCGCGCCGGCAAGAAGGACTTCTTCATGTTCGGCGAGGTCTACAGCGCCGACCAGGAGATCACCTCCAGCTACGTACGGCAGGGCGGGCTGCCGGCCACCCTGGACTTCGCCTTCCAGGAGGCGGCCCGGGGCTACACCGCCGGCGACGGCTCCGCCAAGACCCTGGCCGAGGTGTACGCCCGCGACGACCTGTACGCCGCCCGGGACACCCACGCCGGTCGACTGCCCACCTTCCTGGGCAACCACGACATGGGTCGGATCGGCTCCTTCATCGCCGCCGGCCCCACCGACCCGGCCACCCACCTGCGCCGTGACCAGTTGGCCCACGAGCTGATGTTCCTCACCCGGGGCCAGCCGGTGATCTACTCCGGCGACGAGCAGGGCTTCACCGGGGCGGGCGGGGACAAGGACTCCCGGCAGCCGATGTTCGCCTCCCGGACCCCGGACTACCTCGACGACGACCTGCTCGGCACCGACCGCACCCACGCCCAGGACCAGTTCGACCGCGGCCACCCGCTGTACCGGACCATCGCCGCCCTGGGCCAGCTGCGCCAGGCCCACCCGGCGTTGCGCGACGGGGTGCAGGTGACCCGGCACGCGGCCGAGGGGCCGGGGGTCTTCGCCTTCTCCCGGTTCGACCCGGACAACCGCACCGAGTACCTGGTGGCGGTCAACAACGCGGCCACCCCCCAGACCGTCACGGTGGACACCTGGTCGCCCGGTGCCACCTTCGCCGGGGTCTACGGCAGCACCGGTCGGCCCAGGGCGGCCGGCGACGGCAAGCTGACCGTGACCGTGCCGCCGCTGTCGGCCGTGGTGCACCGGGCCGGCAAGCCGGTGGCCCTGCCCACCACCAAGCCGGGCCTGACCATCACCGTCCCGGAGGCACCCCAGGCCACCCGGGCCGAGGTCACCGCCCAGGTGACCGGGGACCCACTGGCCACGGTCACGATGGCGGCCCGGGTCGCCGGTGGCCGGTGGACCCTGCTCGGCACCACCCATCGGGCGCCGTACACCCTGCACCACGACCTGACCGGGCTGGCCGCCGGCACCAAGGTCGACTACCTGGCGGTGGTCCGCGACGGGCGGGGCCGCGCCGCGACCGCCCGGGGGGCCACCACGGTCGGCACCCCCGACCAGGTCGGCTCCTCCCGGGACTGGCTGGTGGTGCACTACCAGCGGCCCGACGGCGACTACCCCGACTGGGGGCTCTACACCTGGGGTGACATCGACCCCGAGTACGCCACCGACTGGCCGAAGGGGCAACCCTTCGCCGGGACGGACGCCTACGGCCGGTTCGCCTGGGTGAAGCTGAAGCCGGGCGCGAAATCGGTCGGCTTCCTGGTGGTCGATGCGGACGGCACCAAGGACGTCGACAATGACCGGGTGGTGGATGTGACGCAGACCGGGGAGGTCTGGGTCAAACAGGGTGACCCGGCGACCTACCAGAGGCGGGAGGAGGCGGCCGGTGGGCCCGCGCCGCCGGTCGAGGAGGGCACGGCGGTGCTCCACTACCGCCGGTCCGACGGCAACTACGAGGGTTGGGGCCTGCACCTGTGGGACGGCGCCGCCAACCCCACCGACTGGGCGCGGCCGATGCCGCCGACCCGGATCGACTCCTTCGGCGCCGAGTTCCGGGTGCCGCTGGCCGAGGGCGCTACCGGGCTCAGCTACATCATCCACCGGGGCGACGAGAAGGATCTGCCGCAGGACCAGCGGCTCGACTTCGCCGAGGCCGGACGTGAGGTGTGGTTGCTGGCCGCCACCCCGGGCCGGCTGCTGCCGACCACGGCCACCGGCACCGGTACGGACACCGACATCGGCCGGCAGAAGGCCCACTGGATCGACCGGTCCACCGTCGCCTGGCGCACCGGCGCAGGCGACGGCAAGGCGTACGCCCTGGTGACCGCCCCGGCCGGCGGGGTGCGGGTGGTCGACGGCGAGCTGGTCGGGGCGTACACCTCGCTGCCGTTGACCGCGCAGCGCAACGGGCTCACCGAGGCCCAGCGGGCGGCCTTCCCGCACCTGTGGGACCACCGGACCTTCACCCTGGACCGGCGGGACCTGGCCAAGGTGCCGGCCGCGTTGCGCGGGCAGGTGCTGGTGACCGAGCGGGCCGCCGACGGGACCCTGCTCGGCGCGACCGGGGTGCAACTCCCGGGGGTGCTCGACGACCTCTACGCCCCGGCGACGGCCGCCCGACTGGGGGCCACCTTCACCGGCGGGGTACCGACCCTGGCGGTCTGGGCCCCGACGGCCCGCAGCGTGTCACTGGAACTGTTCGACTCGCCCACCGCGCCGCCGCGCCTGATCGAGATGCGCCGCGACGACCGCACCGGAGTCTGGTCGGTGCGGGGGGCCCGGGACTGGACCGGCCGGTACTACCGGTACCGGGTGCAGGCCTGGCAACCGGCCGCCCAGCAGATGGTCACCGCCGCGGTGACCGACCCCTACTCGGTGGCCCTGGCGGCGGACTCCACCCACAGCCAGATCGTCGACCTGGCCGACCCCAAGCTGGCCCCGCCCGGCTGGGCCAAGCTGCGCAAACCGGCCGCCCCGCCGGCCGCCAAGGTGCAGATCTCCGAGCTGTCGGTACGCGACTTCTCCATCGCCGACACCACCGTCCCGGCCGACCGCCGGGGCACCTTCCTGGCCTTCACCGACCCGAACACGGCCGGGATGAAGCACCTGCGGGCGATCAGCGACGCGGGCGTCAACCACCTGCACCTGCTGCCGGCCTTCGACTTCGCCACCATCCCGGAACGGCGGGCCGACCAGCGGCAGCCGGACTGCGACCTGGCCGCCCTGCCGCCGGACTCGGAGCGCCAGCAGGAGTGCATCGCCGCGGTGCGCGAACGCGACGGCTACAACTGGGGGTACGACCCCCTGCACTACACCGTCCCGGAGGGCGGGTACGCCGTCGACCCGGACGGCGCCGGGCGCACCACGGAGTTCCGGCAGATGGTCGCCGGGATCAACGGGGCCGGTCTGCGGGTGGTGCTGGACGTGGTCTACAACCACACCTCGGCCGCCGGTACGGACCCCCGCTCGGTGCTCGACCAGATCGTGCCCGGCTACTACCACCGGCTGCTCGACGACGGGACGGTGGCCACCTCCACCTGCTGCGCCAACACCGCCCCCGAGCACGCGATGATGGGCAAGCTGGTGGTCGACTCGATGGTCACCTGGGCCAAGGCGTACAAGGTCGACGGGTTCCGGTTCGACCTGATGGGCCACCACCCGAAGGCGAACATCCTGGCCGTACGCGCCGCGCTGGACAAGCTGACCGTGGCCCGGGACGGGGTGGACGGCCGGAAGATCCTGCTCTACGGCGAGGGCTGGAACTTCGGCGAGGTGGCCGACGACGCCCGGTTCGTACAGGCCACCCAGGCCAACATGGCCGGCACCGGGATCGGCACCTTCAACGACCGGCTGCGCGACGCGGTGCGCGGCGGTGGGCCCTTCGACGACAACCCGCGTCAGCAGGGCTTCGCCTCCGGGCTGTTCAGCGACCCCAACGGCGACCCGATCAACGGCAGCACCGCCGAACAGCGGGCCCGGCTGCTGCACCAGCAGGACCTGATCAAGGTCGGGCTGGTCGGCAACCTGCGCGGCTACCGGTTCACCGACTCGGCGGGCCGGACGGTCACCGGCGACCAGGTGGACTACAACGGCTCGCCCGCCGGCTACACCGACTCGCCCGGCGAGGCGATCACCTATGTCGACGCCCACGACAACGAGATCCTGTACGACGCGTTGGCGTACAAGCTGCCCCAGGCCACCCCGGCCACCGACCGGGCCCGGATGCAGGTGCTGGCCCTGAGCACGGTGGTGCTGGGTCAGGGGGCCGGGTTCGTCACCACCGGCACCGAGCGGCTGCGGTCGAAGTCGCTGGACCGCAACTCGTACAACTCGGGGGACTGGTTCAACCAGATCCGCTGGGACTGCGCCCAGGGCAACGGGTTCGGCGCCGGCCTGCCGCCCGCCGAGGACAACCGGGACAAGTGGCCGTACGCGAAGCCGCTGCTGGCCGATCCGTTGCTGGTGCCGGACTGTGCCGCGATCGAGTTGACCGACGCCCGGTACGCCGAACTGCTGCGGATCCGTAACTCCTCCCCGGTGTTCGGGCTGTCCACGGCACAGGAGGTGCAGCGGCGGGTCAGCTTCCCGCTGTCCGGCACGGGCGAGACGCCGGGGGTGCTGACCATGACCCTGGACGCCCGGGGCCTCGGCGGGGCCTGGAAGTCCGTGACCGTGGTCTTCAACGGCACCCCGGAGGCGGCCACCCAGCGGGTGACCGGGCTGCGGGGCGCGGACGTGACGTTGCACCCGATGCTGCGTTCCTCGGCCGACCCGGTGCTGCGGACCGCCGCCTTCGCCGCGTCGACCGGCACCTTCACCGTCCCGGCGCGCAGTGTGGCCGTCTTCGTGCAGCGGTAGGCCGTACCACCACGAACGGGGGCTGGACCGCACGGTCAGCCCTCGTTCGTGCCCGCAGCAATCAGCCACCGACGGCCGGCTCCCTTCCGTGGTCGGAAGGGAGCCGGTCTGCGGTCGGAGCCGGTGTCAGTACCGGTCAACCGTGTGGATCAGCCGAAGCAGCCGTCCGGAATCACCGGGCTGCCGAGGCAGTTGGTGGGACGGTTGTCGGTGATGACGGACTTGTCGTCCAACACCACGCCGTCGTTGTTGGTGAAGACGCCGCCCGGCTTGTTGCGGGCGGAGTTGTGGGCCACCTCGGTCTTGGTCAGGTAGACCCAGCCGCCCTTGTTGAAGATGCCACCGCCGACAGCGAACGGGCCGACGGCACGGTTGCCGGTGACCTCGGTGTCCCGCAGCGTGGTCTTGCTGTCCTCGTTGAACAGGCCGGCGCCGAAGAACCCGGCGACGTTGTCCTTGATGGCGCTGTCGTCGACCGTGGCGGTGCTCCAGTCGACCACTGCCAGGCCGCCGCCGACACCTGCGGTGCTGTTCTTCGCGACCGTGCTGTGCGCCAGGGTGAGCTGGCTCTTCTTGGCCGCGAGGATGCCGCCACCGGCGATCAGCGCGGCGTTGTCGGAAACCTTCGAGTGCTTGACGGAGGTCTGACCGCCGATGTCGAGGATGCCGCCGCCGAAGCCGGTGGTCTCGTTCCCCTCGATCTCGGACTTCTCGACGTACAACGTGCCGTTGTCGATGCCGGCGTGGTGCAGCTTGTCCTTGTGCGGCTTGAACTTGACCAGACCGTTGGAGATGCCCGCACCGCCGATGATCGCCTGGTTGTTCTTCACCGCCGACTTCTCGATGTTGAGGACGCCGACGTTGAGGATGCCGCCGCCGAAGAGGAAGGCGGTGTTGTCGACGACGCGGCTCTCGTGGAGCAGGGTCTGGCCGTAGTTGGCCACGGCACCACCGTTGGCACCGGACTGGTTCTCGACGAACTCGGTGTCGTGGACATCGGCCCGGCCGCCCGGCTGCACCAGCAGGCCCGCGCCGTCAAAACGGCCCGGCTCCCAGTCGCCCTCGGCCTCGACCTGCTCCTCGGACTGCCACTCCTGCTCCCCGTCGACCTGGGCGGTGGCGGGCACCGCCGCCGCGTCGGTCTCGGCCGGCGCCTTCGGCGCGGCCTGCAACGCGGTGGCCAGCGGCTTGCCGCCCTGTACGGCGTCCGTCGCCTCGCCCGAACCCGAGAACTGTGACCACGTCTTCCGCGGCTCCGGCGCCGAGACCTTCTTGGCCGGCCCGGTCTGGCCGCCCTTGATGGTCAGGCCCTTGAGGGTGAGTTCCCCGCCGGGACCGACATTGAGAATGCGGAACGGCTTGGCCGTGGCATCCCGCTCGATCTTGGTTTTGTCGCCCTTGAGGGTGATCGGTTGGGTGATCTTCGGTAGGCCGTTGCCCCACTTGTCGTGCCGGGTGAGCTTGTAGGTGCAGTGCTCGGCCAGCCTCAGGGTGGCACCGTTCCTGTTGTTGGCGAGGGTGATCGCCTCGATCAGCTTGTCGCTGTCGCAGGGCACCTCCCTCGCCCGCTCATCGTGCCGATCGCGGTCCCGCTTCTTGCCGTCGTGTTCCGCCTCCTTGCCGTGTTCCGCTTCGCCCTGGACGTCGTCGCGGATGACCTGCTGGGTGGTCGACCACTTCACCCCGTCACTGCCGCCGACCGCCCCGGCACCAGCGACGCCGACCGCGGCGATGCTGACCACGCCGGTCAATCCGGCAACGCCGCTGGCCACCCAGAGCTTGCGGCGACGCTTCGGCGTCGGCCGATCATCGTTGTTCGCTAGGTAGTTGGACATCGGAGCTTTTGCCCTCTCCTCGTACCAGACAGGGTCGCTCCGCCTCAGGCGGGCGTCCCCTGCTACAAATCGGTTGTAGCTCCCGAAACCAACAGTAAGAGAATCTTCCTCACCTCGCGGCCAAATGCGAAAGGAACCCGCATTAGGTGCATTCGCTGTCCCGCGCACCCAAGCCCTCATCCCCACCCCACCGTGGCCGCACCCCGGACAGGCGGCTGATCAAGAGCTTTTGGTCGTGCTACACGCCATTCGTGACGCAAACTTCTCGATCAACATGGCTGGGCGGGCGGGGGGAGAAGGGGGAGGGCTTCTCCGGGGCGCCGGGTGGCGGCCCGGAGAAGCCCTCCGGCTATGTGGTCTGGCTCTCTCGGTATGTCTCAGCCGAAGCAGCGGTCCGGAATGACCGGGCTGCCGAGGCAGTTGGTCGGGCGATTGTCGACGACCGTGGATTTGCTGTCGATGTCGACGCGGTCGTTGTTGGTGAAGATGCCGCCCGGCTTCTTGGTGGAGAAGTTGAAGGCCACCTTCGACCGGATCAGACTGACCTTGCCGCCGTCGTTGTAGATCCCGCCGGCCTGTGCGTACCCGCCGACCGCCTGGTTGGCGAGTACCTCGGTGTCCCGCAGCACCGTGAAGCCGAAGTTGAAGATTCCGCCACCGTCGCCGTCGGAGACGTTCTCCTTGACGAGGCTGTGCTCGATGACGGCCTTGGTGCCCGCACCGATGCCGATGCCGCCGGCCCGGCCCTGGGTGGAGTTCTTCGCGACGAGCACGTGCTTGAGGGTCAGCTGGCTGTCGACGTTGGCGAGCACACCGCCGACATCGGAGCCCGCGGTGTTGTCGGTGAACTCGCTGTGGCTGGCCGAGGTGGTCCCGCCGTTGTCGGCCAGGCCGCCACCGTCACCCGCGGTCCGGTTGTGACTGATCTTGCTCTTGAAGATGTAGACGGTGCCGCCCTCGATCCCGTACTTGTCGGACGAGCCGTTGGCGATGCCGCCGCCGCCTTCCTCGGCGCTGTTGCGAACCACCTCGGACTGCTCGACCTGGAGAGCTCCGGCGTTGAAGATGCCGCCGCCGAAGCCACCGGCGCTGTTGCGCTCGATCAGGGTCCCGTCGATGCGGGTGGCGCCGAAGTTGGCGATGGCACCGCCGTCGCCGGCCGCGTGATTCTGTACGAAGGTGCTGTGCTCGACGACGGCGCGACCACCCTGGTGGACCAGGAGACCCGCGCCCTCGGTGGGCGTGTGCCCGTGCCCGCCGGTGGGCCACGGAGCCGGCGTCACCTCCGAGCCGGGCTCGCCGGCTCCGGGCGCGGCCGCCGGTGCCGCTGCCGCCCGAGGCGCGGCTGCTGCCTGGGGGGCGACCGCCGGTGTCCCGGGCGCGGCGTCAGCCGCCTCCGGCGTGGCCGTGGGAGCCGTCGTTTCCCCCTTCGACCCCCACCGTACGCGGGGCTTCGAGTCGTCCTTCTTCTTGTCGTCCTTGAGCTGGCCGCCCTTGATGGTCAGGCCCTTGAGGGTGAGTTCCCCGCCAGGGCCGACGTTGAGGATGCGGAACGGCTTGGCCGTCGGATCCCGCTCGATCCGGGTCTTGTCGCCCTTGAGGGTGATCGGCTGATTGATCCGTGGCAGGCCGTTACCCCACTCGTCGTGCCGGGTCAGCGTGTAGGTGCAGTGCTCGGCCAGCTTCAGGGTCGCGCCGTCGGTCCGGTTGGCCAGGGTGATCGCGTCGATCAGCTTGTCGGTGTCGCACGGCACCTCCTTCACCCGTTCTCGACCGTCGAAGCGCTTGCCCTTGCCGTCCTGGTCGCCCTTGCCGTGCCGGTCGCCTCGGTCGCCCTTGCCGGACTCCGCGCCACCGGTCTCCTCGGCCTTGTCCGCGTCGCTGACGTGCTGTTTCGGTGCCGACGCCGGCATGTTCGACGCCTGTTGCCGCTCGCCGGACTTCTGGTTACGGGCGGCCACGCCGCCCACGGCGGCCAGGCCGACGACGCCGGTCAAGCCGGCTACCCCGGCGGCCACCCAAAGTTTCCGTCGTCCTCGTCTCGGTGGGGCCATGGGGGCCTCACCGGAGGGAGTCGTTAGGTTGGACATCAGAGCTTTCCGCCCTTCCTGCTACCAAACGGGCTCGCACCACCCGAAGGAGGCGCGTCAGCTACAAATCGGTTGCAGCCTCCGACGACCACCGTATGAGAAGGATCCTCGCGACAAGGGCGTATCCGAAAAACCCCCGCATTAGATGTATTCCGGGCATGTGCCGGTCACAGCGCCAGCCTGGGCAAGAAGCGGGTGACCGGACCAAACAAGGACGGGCCCCGCTCGGGGTGTGCTGGACGTACGAAACGTCGCACACCGCCGGGCGGGGCCCGTCGGGCGGTCGTGGCGCGGTCAGCCGGGCAGGCGCAGGCCCGCCTCGCGCTGCTCGGCCAGCCAGGTCTCCACCTCGTCGGAGCGGCGGGGCAGACCCGCCGACAGGTTCACCGCACCGGAGTCGGTGACCAGGATGTCGTCCTCGATCCGGATGCCGACCCCCCGCAGTTCCTCGGGGACCAGCTCGTCCTCGGGCTGGAAGTACAGCCCCGGCTCGACCGTGAGCACATATCCCTCGCCCAGGTTGCCGTCGCGGTAAGCCTCCTTGCGGGCGTTGGAGCAGTCGTGCACGTCGATGCCGAGCATGTGGCCGAAGCCGTGCAGGGTCCACCGGCGGTAGACGGTGGAGTTCTCGTCCATGGCCTCGTCCACGCTCACCGGCAGCAGCCCCAGGTCGGCCAGGCCCTCGGCGAGCACCCGCATACAGGTCAGGTGGACCTCCTTGAAGGCCACCCCCGGCTTGATGACGTCGATGCCGGCCTGCTGCGAGGCGTACACGATGTCGTAGACCTGCCGCTGGAGGGGGGTGAACCGGCCGTTGACCGGCAGCACCCGGGTCACATCGGCGGTGTAGAGGTTGCGGCCCTCCACCCCCATGTCCATCAGCAGCAGTTCGCCCGGCCGGGTGACCCCGTGGTTGTGCACCCAGTGCAGGATCGTGGCGTGCTCCCCGGCGCCGACGATCGAGCCGTAGCCGACGTCGTTGCCGTCGTGCCGGGCCCGCAGGGCGAAGATCCCCTCCAGCAGCCGCTCCGAGACCCCCCGGTCGGCCGGCAGCACCCGGGCCACATCCTCGAAGCCGCGTACGGTGGCGTCGATCGCCTCCTGCAACTGGCTGATCTCCCACTCGTCCTTGACGAGCTTCTGCTCGGAGATGGCGATGGCCAGCTCCCGGTCCCGGGCCGGCTGACCCTCCTCGCGCGGACCGTCGTAGGCGCGGACCGCGGCGTCCACCCGGGGGTCGAAACCGCGCAGCACCCGGGTACGCGCCGGGGCCAGCTCGGCCAGCGCCGAGTCCAGCTCGGCCAGATCCACCGTGGGCAGGCCCAGCTCGGTGGACTTCTCGCTGAGGGTGTGCCGTCGGCCCACCCACAGCTCGCCGTGCCGGCTGCGGAAGAACTCGTCGTTCTCCCGCGAGCTGCGGGGCCGCATGTACAGGATCGGGTCGTGCCCGGAACCGTTGGGCCGCAGCACCAGGACGCTGTCCGGGTCGTGGTCGCCGGTCAGGTACGCGAAGTCGCTGCCCGGACGGAACCGGTACTCGGTGTCGTTGGCGCGGATCTTCTCCCCGCCGGTGGGGATCACCAGGGTCTCGCCCGGGAAGGCGGCCGACAGCGCGGCTCGCCGCTTGGCGTAGTTCGGCACCTCCGGTCGGGGGCCTACCGGCAGGGTGGTGTCCCGCCAACCCTGCCGCATGAACGCCAGGAACGCCGGGGGGAAGTCCGGGTCGTGTGACTCGGTGCCGTCGGCCGGCTTGCCGTCGGTGCGTTCCTCGGTCATGCCCGCTCCCTTCATGTCGTCGCTGGCCCCGACCGTACCGCGAATCCGGTCCGCACCGGCCATGGTGATCATTTCGTGCTGCGCGCCGGGACCCTCTCCGGGCCCTCGGTGGGGGAGCCCGCCCGTGCCGCAACGCCCGATTCGTACGCATGGAAAGATGACGACCATGTGCGGACTCCTGGCTTTTTTCAGTGCGCGCGGCGACGCCGCCGCTCACCGCGACAGCATCGCCGGAGCGTTGGAATGCCTGCACCACCGCGGCCCGGACGAGACCGGTGTCGAGGTGGTCGGGGACGCCACCGGCCAGTACGCGGACGGGGTCTTCGCCCACAAGCGGTTGGCGATCATCGACGTCGCGCTCAGCCATGAGCCGCTGCCCTACGCCGACGGGCGCTACCTGCTGACCTTCAACGGCGAGATCTACAACTACATCGAGCTGCGCGAGGAGCTGATCCGCGAGCACGGGGCCCGGTTCGCCACCAACGGTGACGGGGAGGTGATCGTCGCCGGCTACCACTACTGGGGCGAGCAGGTGCTCACCCGGCTACGGGGCATGTTCGCCTTCGTCATCTGGGATCGGCAGGCCCGCCGCGCCTTCGGCGCCCGGGACTACTACGGCATCAAGCCGCTGCACTACCTGGAGACCGCCGACGGGCTCTACCTCGCCTCGGAGAAGAAGGCCCTGCTGCCCTTCGCGCACTCCGCGCACATCGGCGACGCCGGGGTCGACACGGCCAACCTCAGCCACTACCTGACCCTGCAGTACGTCCCCGAGCCGGGCACCCTGCACAAGCAGATCAGTCGGATCGGGTCGGGGGAGTACCTCACCTGGTCCCCCGGTGGCCGGATCGACATCCGCCGCTGGTACCGCCCGGTGTTCCGGCCCGCCCCGGTCGCCGACGAGCAGCAGCTCTACCACGAGATCCGGGAGACCCTGCGGGAGAGCGTACGGATGCACATGCGCTCGGACGTGCCGGTCGGCTCCTTCCTGTCCAGCGGCATCGACTCCACCGCGGTGGTGGCCCTGGCCCGGGAGTTCAACCCGAACATCCTCACCTTCACGGTCGGCTACGACGTCCCGGGCTACTCGGAGATCGATGTCGCCCAGGAGTCGGCCCGGCACCTCGACGTGACCACCATCCCGACCAAGATCGGGCCGCAGGACATGATCGACGCGCTGCCGAAGATCGTCTGGCACCTGGACGACCCGGTGGCCGACCCGGCCCTGGTGCCGCTCTACTTCGTCGCCAAGAAGGCCGCCGAGCACGTCACCGTGGTGCTCTCCGGCGAGGGGGCCGACGAGTTCTTCGGCGGGTACACCATCTACCGGGAACCCCTCTCCCTGAGCGGCGTCAACGGGCTGCCCGGCGGGGTGCAGAAGGGCCTGCGGGCGGTGTCCAAGGCCATCCCGCAGGGGGTCAAGGGCAAGAGCTTCCTGGAGCGCGGCACCACCCCGATCGAGCAGCGCTACTACGGCAACGCCCGGATGTTCACCGAGGAGGAGAAGCAGCACCTGCTGCGCCGCTACGACCCCTCGGTGCGCTACACCGACGTCACCGCCCCGATCTACGCCGAGTGCACCGAGCTGGACGACGTCACCAAGATGCAGTACGTCGACCTCTACACCTGGCTGCGCGGCGACATCCTGGTCAAGGCCGACCGGATCTCCATGGCGCACTCCCTGGAGGTGCGGGTGCCCTTCCTCGACCGGGCGGTCTTCGAGGTGGCGGCCAAGATCCCGGTGGAGTTGAAGCTGCCACCCCGCTCGGACACCACCAAGTACGCCATGCGTCAGGCGTTGCAGGGGGTGGTGCCGCCGGCCATCGTCAACCGCAAGAAGCTCGGCTTCCCGACCCCCACCCGGGTCTGGTTGCGTGGCGAGATGTACGAGTGGGCCCGGCACGTGCTGAGCACCTCCGGCGCCGGTGACCTGCTCGACCTGTCGTACGCCCTGCGCCTGCTGGAGGAGCACAAGCGGGAGGAGGCCGACCACTCCCGCAAGGTGTGGACCGTGCTGATCTTCTGCATCTGGCACGCCATCTTCGTGGCGAAGACCCTGGACCCGGGCATCCAGCGCAACCAGTCCGCCCTGCTCACCAAGCCGGTCGTCGGCTCGATGGTCCGCTGACCTGTCAAGTCGTTCGTTTCAACGAGAGATAGATCAGCTACTGACTAGTAATATTTGCTAAAGTTTGATCATGGACTAACCTCCAGGCCAGAGTCGGCCGACCGGTGATCTGCCGGAGGAGGCGGCCATGAACAGCCAAACTGATGTCGATCGTCGTCAACCGCCAACGATCTCCACTCCTCGTTTCGTGGGGCGGGACCGCGAGATGCGGGCGTTGTTCGGCGCACTCGGACAACCGCCCGCCGTGGTCCTGCTGGAGGGGGAGGCCGGCATCGGCAAGACCCGGCTGTTGCGGGAGTTCCTGGCATCTCCATCCGGTCAGGGTCACCGGGCCCTCGTCGGTTCCTGCCCACCCCTACGTGAGCCCTACACCCTCGGCGCAGTGGTCGACGCGGTGCGCGAAGGCGTCGGCAATGTCGCCGGGCTGCGGCTGAGCGGCCTGGCCGGAGCGCTTCGGCCGTTGTTTCCCGAATGGGCGGCCGACCTGCCACCCGCACCGGAGCCGATCGAGGATCCGACGGCGGCGCGGCACCGACTCTTCCGCGCCTTCGTCGAGTTGCTCGGCCGCCTCGACGTAGCTGTGCTGGCGCTCGAGGACGTGCACTGGGCCGACGACGCCACCCTTGAGTTCCTGCTGTTCCTGGTCTCGCGCCGCCCCCAGCCGGCGAGCATAGTCGTGACCTACCGGCCCGAAGAGCTACCGGCCGACTCGTTGCTCCTGCGGCTGTCCTCTCGGCTGCCCGCCGACGCTCGCCTGTCCAGGGTGGAACTCGAGCCGCTGTCAGTCGATGACACGGCCGCCTTCGTCTCCTCGATGCTGGCCGACGAGCACGTCTCCGCCGAGTTCGCGGCCTTCCTGCACCAACGCACCGACGGCGTACCCATGGCGGTGGAGGAATCGATACGCCTGATGCGGGAACGTGCCGACCTGGTCCGCCTCGCCGGC
Organism: Micromonospora sp. NBC_01739; assembly: GCF_035920385.1. GTDB lineage: Bacteria > Actinomycetota > Actinomycetes > Mycobacteriales > Micromonosporaceae > Micromonospora. The sequence continues at coordinate 680,950 of NZ_CP109151.1, forward strand.
GGCTGGGCGCGCCGTCGGCTGAGCCACATCGAGGTGCCGCCGACGATCCGTGACGCCGTGCTCGAACGTGTCGCCCGACTGCGGCCCGACACCGTCGCCATCCTGCGTGCCGCCGCGGTGCTCGCCGCCCCCGCCGATTACCTGACCCTCAACGCGGTCGCCGGTCTGCCGCCGGAGCGGGCCGGCGTCGCCGCGGCGGAGGCGCTCGGCTGCGGCCTGCTGCGCGAGGACCGGCGTGGGAAGGTGTCGTACCGCCACTCCCTGGCCTGCCGCGCGGTGTACGAGGCCGTCGCGGTGCCGGAACGCCACCTCATGCATCTGCGGGCCGGCAGGGCACTGGAAGGATCGGTGCTGCCGCCGGTGGCGCAGTTGGCCCACCACTTCCGGCAGGCCGGCGAGACCGAGGCATGGTGCCGATACGCCGAACAGGCAGCCGACCTCGCCGCCCAATCCGGTGACGCGGCCACGGCCGCACTCCTGCTGCACCGGCTGGTCACCAGCGTTGACCTGCCGGTCGAATCGCTGGTGCGGCTCGTGATGAAAATCCAGTTCCAGCCGTTGCCCGACGCAGACCCGTATTCGGACATCGTCGGTGTCCTGCGGTCCGCGCTGCGGAAGGAAGCGCTGACGTCGCAGCAGGAAGCAGCGGTACGTTTTCAGCTCGGCCGGGTCCTCATGGTGGCGGGTGCCTGGGAGGAGGCCCGACTCGAGGTCGAGCAGGCGACGGTCAATCTGGCGCCGGACTCGGAGCAGGCCGCGCGAGCACGGATCTTTCTTGCCCTTTCTCCCGGCACCGCCCGGCTGACCGAGGAGCAGCTGCGTCAGCTGCGCGAGGTACCGGCGGCCACGTTGTCGATCACGCCATACGAGCGACTACGCCTGCTCCAGGAGCGGACGTTCGCGCTGCTCATGCTCGGCGAGGAGACCGCCTGGGCCGAGGTGCAGCAGCTTCCCCAGGAGAGCGCGGATCCTCGCCAACGTGGGCTGATCGCGGCGAGCCACGCGAATATCGCCGAGATGGCGATGCGTTGGGGTCGATACGACGAGGCCCGCCTGCGACTGGCCAAGGCCAGAGACCTTGCCGACAGATACCAGCTTGAGATGCTGTTCGGCGCCATCGCGGTAATCGAGGCACACCTGGACTGGTTCACCGGCGCCTGGGCCGGCCTGGCGGACCGGGCCGCCGCACTGATGGCCGCGCCCGACGGGGTGTGGCTGAGGGACCAGCGCGAGGCGGCCCTGGTGGCAGGCCTGCTGCATGCGCTCACCGGAGACCGGGAACAGGCGGAACGCCATCTGCTCGTTGCCGGCAGGGACGATCAGCAACGCATCGAATCCACGGCAGCGCTGGCCCGACTGCGACTGCGCGACGGATGCGTCGAGGAAGCGCTCCGCATAACCGAGGAGCCCGGAGAAGTAGCACTACGCAACGGAATCTGGGCGCGTGGCGCGGAAATCGCGCCCGTGCGGGTTGAGGCTCTGGTTGCCGCTGGTCGAATCGACCAGGCCGACGATCTGGTCGGCGCCTTTCAACGCGCCCTGGGCGACGCGCCCGCCCCGGCACCGCAGGCGTCCCTGGCGCTGTGTCGCGCGATCCTCACCGAAGCCCGCGGGCAGGCCGCCCGGGCCGCCGAGCTGTTCGCTGACGCGGTCGCAGCGTGGCAGGCGTTGCCTCGCCCGTACGATGCGCTGCTCACCCGGGAGCGCCACGCCCGCTGCCTGCTCACCGTCGGCCAACCCGACGTGGCCTTGCCGATGCTCGCCGAGACAGCACGGGCCCTGACGGAACTGGGCGCCGGCATCGACGCCGACCGGATCTTGCAGGCTTTGCAGGAGTACGGGTGGAAAGGCGGCATGACGCGGGGCCGTGGCCGGCCGAGCTACGGCAACCAACTGTCGCCGCGCGAGCGTGAAGTGGCCCGCCTGCTGGTCGGTGGGTGGACGAACCGCCAGATCGCCGACGAGCTGATGGTGTCCACGCAGACCGTCTCCAGCCAGATCAAGTCGGCCATGCGCAAGTTGCAGGTGGCCTCCCGCACGGGACTCGCACTCAAGATCATGGAACTTGGCCTCGTCGAGCATGAGGCACTTCCGCCGGCGCAGGACGAAAAAATTCAGCCCCCGTCAGGCGGCACGAAATAAATCCGTGGGTGCGCGGGCGGTTTAAATCCTGCACTTGGCCAATCGATCTACGGCCAAGGTGATCCCACACTGTCCTCATGGAGCCAGGACAACCGTCTATGCCTGAGTCATCAGACAGCTCGCCGGAGTCGTCGAGGGGGTCGAACGGCCGCGCGGAGCTGGCACGACCGCCGATCGACTCGGCAGTTGCATCGAATAGTACCGATGCGGGCGGAGTCGATGTCGATGGCGAATACGAGCCGCTCTAGCGAAGGCCGAGGGTCGACAGCGGGGTTTCTCTTTCGGCTGCACGACCATTTTTCGGTACGTCGGCGGAGCAGGTACCAGTTAGCAGGAGGAATTTGATGCGATCCACACGCCATCATCCAGGCACCTGCCTGGCCGTATCTCGGCAGGAGGCCGACAGATGAGGCCGAGTCCGGCTATGAAGCCCATCGGGCGACGCTTGGGCGCCCTGACCGTCGGTCTGACCATCTTCGGGATGGTCGTGTCTACCTCGCCGGCGAACGCCGACACGCCAACCCAGCAGGGTCCGCGACCGGATGTCACGGCGCCCCGGAGCCTGCCGGTGACCATCAGCGAAGACGCCCTGCGGGTCGCTGCCGGCTCCGGCGCAAGCCTGCCGCTGACACTGATCACCGGTGACAAGGTGCATGTCGGTATCGGCGCGGACGCGAAACCGGTAGTACGGGAGATCGAAGCCGCCCCCAGACCCGACGGCGAAACCGTCACCTTCCACACCATCACCAGGAAGGGCAGCGTCTACGTCGTACCGAACGACGCACTGTCGCTGATCGAGCAGGGTCTGCTGGACTGGGGCCTGTTCGACCTTGCCAAGCTGGCCGCGCACGTGGCGGAGGGCACGGTCGGCCGGGTGCCGGTGCTGATCACCTACGACCAGAATCTCCGGATGCGGGCGGCACCGAAGGTGGCCGGTGCATCAACCGGGTCCACTCTGGCCAGCATCAACGCCCAGTCGATGGACATCCAGGGTGACGGCCGCTGGTGGCAGGAGGTGCGCGGCAAGGACGACATCGGCGTGGCAGCCGCCAGGACTGCCGGTGCACTGTCCGGAGTCAAGAAGGTATGGCTCAACGAACTGGCCCGCATCAACCTTGACACCTCCGTAGCGCAGATCAATGCGCCGATCGTGTGGGACCGCGGCTACGACGGGTCGGGTGTGACCGTCGCGGTACTCGACAGTGGTATCGATCCCAATCACCCGGATGTGGCCGGCAAGATCGTCGAGCAGGTCGACTTCACTGGTGACGCGAGCGGCCCGAAGGACGGGCACGGGCATGGGACGCACGTGGCGGCTACCGTCGCCGGCAGCGGTGCCGCCTCCGACGGACTGCGCAAGGGAGTGGCGCCGGCGGCGAAACTCATGGTCGGCAAGGTCTGCAACGACGGCGGCTCCTGCCCCACCGATGCCGTCATCGCCGGTATGGAGTGGGCTGCCCACTCCGACGCCAAGGTCGTGAACATGAGCCTCGGCGGCGGGGCCACCGACGGAACCGACCCGTTGAGCGAGGCGGTCAACAACCTGAGCCGCAGCACGGGAACCCTCTTCGTCGTCTCGGCGGGCAACTCCGGACCAGGCAGCGGCACTGTCGGAGCCCCGGGAGCTGCCGACGAGGCACTGACCGTGGCGGCCGTGGACAAGCAAGACGCCATGGCCGGCTTCTCCAGCCGCGGACCGCGAATAGGAGACAACGCGGCGAAGCCGGACATCGCCGCTCCAGGCGTCGAGATCGTCGCTGCGCGCGCCGCCGGTACGGCGATGGGTACCGTGGTGGACGAGCACTACACCAGCGCCAGCGGCACCTCGATGGCCGCCCCGCACGTTGCCGGAGCCGCGGCCATCATCGCGGAGAAGTACCCGGAGCTGACTGGGCAAGAGATCAAAGGGCTCCTGATGTCCACCGCCATGGACCTCGGGCACGACGTGTACGCCCAGGGCGTCGGCCGGGTCGACCTGGCCCGAGCCGTCGACCCGACCATCAGCACCACCGGAAACCTGCACTTCGGCCGGCACACCTACCCCCACTCACCGGTGGTCAGGACGCTCACCTACACCAACCACACCGACCAGCCGATCACGCTGAATCTCTCGGCCTCGGTCGCCTCCAACGGCCAGTCCGCTCCCGCAGGGCTGTTCAGCTTCGGCACCGACCCGGTGACCGTGGCCGCGCACGGGACCGCGGAGGTGCCCGTCACCGTCGACGGCAGGGTGTTGGAGGACGGTGGGCAGTACGGCAGCTACACCGGTGTGCTGACAGCTCGGGATGCCGACGGCATCGTGCAGGCGTCCAATCGGATCAGCGCCTTCCTCGAGCCGGAGCGCATCGAGCTGACCATCAACGTCATCCCACCGGCCGGTGCCACCTCCGTCAGGTACGGCAACGCACTGATCGTTCCCGTGGATGACAAGGTGCACCTGCACGACGACGCGGTGGGCGTGCCCGGCAGTGACCGGATGACCGCACGCCTGTTCGAGGGCACCTTCGCCGCCGCCCTCTCGGTCACCTGGCAGGACGCGCGCGGCGAGCAGCACAGCGCACTTCCGATGGCCCCCGAGGTGAAGCTGAGCAAGCCCACCACCGTCACCCTCGACCTGCGTAAGGCGAAACCGGTCAGGGCGAAGACCCCGAAGCCGACGGAAACCTACCTCGCGGCCCAGGTCATTCAGCGGACGTCCGCTACCGGTGACTGGGACATGACGGCGCAACAAACCGCATCGAACTACGGCGCCTACGACCCGAACTGGTGGGCCCTGCCCACCGACAAGGTGCGTACCGGCACCCTGACCCACAGCGCCTACCTGGTGCAGACCACACCTCTGATCACCATGAAGGTCACCGGTGGGGGCAGCTCCTTCGACCTGTCCGCCCGCTACAGCACCCCGGACGCCTCCGTGTATCGCAACGACCTGCAGTGGACGGAGGGGGAGAACACCTTCTCTCAGCCGCTGCGGCTGCGGGTTTCCCGGCTGCCGAACAGCGGGACGAAGGCTGTCGTCTACGGCGGCATGGGATTGGCGGACGACCTGGCGAAGATCGATGCCAGGGGCAAGCTGGTGCTGCTGACACCGACCGACATCTGCCCGGCGACGACCTGTCAGGTCACCTCGCTGCGGGAACGGGTTGCGGCGGTGGCTGCCGCGGGGGGTGTCGGCGTGCTGGTGGCCGGCCCGCCGGGTCTGCAAAGACTGACGTTCGTCGAGCCCACCATCGTCTGCCCGGACGGGCCGGAGAGCTGCCCGGCAATCGAACCGTACGCCGCGCTGCCGATCCTGACCGTGCCGGCGGATGAGGCCAACCAGCTGATCGCGCGGCTCGAGGCCAAGCCGAAGAAGGCCTCGTCCGTCCGAATCAAGCTCGGCGGCAGCCCCGACCCGCAGGTCTACACCCTCGCGTTCCACGACTCGGGTCGGGTGCCCAACAAGCTGCCGTACCAGGTGCGACACAACGACCTTGACCGGGTCGACCACCGATTCCACGCCAGCCGGCCGGGAGAGGTCACCAGCCTGACGTGGGGGCAGTGGACCGAATCCGGCCCGGACCCGGTGTCCGTCAGCCTGCCGCTCACGAGCACGCAAGACAAGCTCACCACGTTCGTCACCCGGCAGAAGAACGCCATCAACAAGTTCGCATTCACGTGGGTCGACCACACCGAAACGCCAACGCCATCGTCGAATCAGCAGGAAGACCAGGAGTTGCTGGCCGGTGTGGCGCAGACGGTTTACTGGAACACCGGTCCGACCCTGCCCGGTGCGGTGCCGCAGGTCCGTACCAGGTCGGGCTTCACCCTCGACACGGGAACGCTCTGCGCAGGGTGCCGGCAGGCTGACACCTTCTACCCGAACATGTATCTGACCACCAGCAGCGGCGGCCGCCAGGCGATGATCGGCATCGTCAACAACGAGGGGCTCGCCGAGGGGTACTTCGGAATCAACAACTGCGAGCCGTCCGCGTGTGACTTCAGGCTCGCCGATGAGTCCGGCAACGAACTTGAACGCCGGCTCGCGCCCTTCTCCGCCGTGATCGGCAGCGGTGCGGCCGGTGACCCGGTAGCCCGGACCTCCGGTGGCCAGCGATGAGGGCCGAATCGAAAAGGGAGGCCGACGCAATGAACACGACGTCGCCGTCGTTGCGGCGAAAGGCAACACTCGCGGGGCTGGTAGCTGCGGGGATCGTCGCGCTGGGATGCGCGGCGGGTGGTGACATCGTCGCCTATGATCTGCCGCCGGAATCGGCCCGCTACACCTTCGAGGCGGAGACCAACGGCGTCAAGACCGTGTGGGAGTACACCTCGGGCAAGGCGACCGAGGGGGACGTCTCGGAGTTGCAGCCCTGCATGGGCGACATCGTCGGGGGCGCGGGCGAGTGCCGCCCGGAACCGCTGATCTTCCTCCGCTACGACCTGGGTCTTGACCTGGACAACACGGTCAAGGCCGGGAGCGCGCACCAGGTCACGATCATCGGCTACTACCAGGAGCGTCTCAGCACGCCGCCGAAGGTGACCGATCTGCGTGTGGAGGTCAGCTTCGACGGTGGCCGAAGCTGGCAGCCGGCGCCGACGAAGGCCGCCGGGAAGAACACCTACACCGCGACGGTCAAGCACCCGAAGCGGGGTCAGGCCGCCGAAGGGGTCGGGTTGCGGATCAGCGCGGCCGACAGCGGTGGCAACACCGTGAAGCAAACCATCCCCACGGCGTACACGCTGCGCTGAGCGGTTCCGCGGACGGGATGACCCGGTCCGGGGCGCGGTCGGGGCGAGACACTCTCGCCCCGACCGCGCCTTTTCAGTGGCGGCCGGTGTGCCGAGACCGGACTGAGTCGCTTGGGGTGCTGGCGGCGCTGAGGCGCTGACGGACAAGCGGAAGGGGGCCCCGGATCCGGGGCCCCCTTCGTGGTGCTGGTGATCAGCTGGCGGTGCAGGTGATCGTGGGGGTGGAGCTGGTGCCGCTGGCGAGGAAGCCGAAGCTTGTACTGGCGTTGGCTCCTAGGCTGCCGTTGTACCCCACGTTGCGGGCCGTCACGGACGATCCGGACGTGGTGTGCGTGGCGTTCCAGACCTGACTGATCTGCTGACCGCTGGACAGGCTCCAGTTCGCGGTCCAGCCGTTGATCGGCGAGGTGCCGGTGTTCTTGATCTCCACCTCACCCTGGAAGCCACCGGACCAGCTGTTGGTCAGCTTGAAGGTGGCCGAGCAGCCGCTGTTGTTGCCGGGCGGCGGGGTGGTCGGCGGCGGGGTGGTGGGCGGCGGGGTGGTCGGCGGGGGAGTGGTGGGCGGGGGAGTGGTGGGCGGCGGGGTGGTGGGCGGGGGGTTGGTGCCACCGCCACCGATGCCGGTCACCTCACCGTTGCCGCCGTCGAAGACCACGTCGGAGCAGCCGAAGAAGTTCTCCTGGCTGTCCGAGCGGACCCAGCGGGAGTAGATGATGTGCCGGCCACTCTTGTTCGCCGGCAGGGTGCCGGTGAAGTAGTAGTGGCCGTCGTTGGTGCCGACCGCGCCGCGCTGCGGCGGGTTGGTCACCGTGAGGAACGGCTGGGTCTCCAGGTCGCTCCAGGCCAGCGCCCGGGTCGGGCTCCAGCTGTCCTTGGTCACGTAGAAGTAGAACGTGCCCGGGTGGTGGGCCCAGTTGCTGTACCGGAACTCCATGGAGCGGCCGGCGGTCAGGTGGGTCAGCGGCCAGTCGTTGCGGGCCAGGTCGAAGCCGCGGAAACCGGTCGCGCCGCCGCTGCACAGCTGCCCGTCCGGAATGAAGCCGGTGGTGCGACCGCCGGCGTCCGAACGCAGCACGCTGAACCAGTTGTAGAGGGAGTTCGTGCCGCTCTGCGCGACAGCCGCCGCACAGGCAGGGTTCTGCGGACGGATCTCGCCGGTGGGGGAGAGCCCGTCACGCCAACAGAGGTAGGTACGGGCACCCGGGGTCATCGCCGCGCCGTGCGCGGCGGCCGGGTCGGGGCTGGCGGTCACGGCTACGACCGCGCTCGCAGCGAGGGTGACGGCCGCGAAGAATACCGCGGCCAGACGAGGACGGTGCACAGGTTCTCCTGACTCGCGGGGACACCGGTCCGGTGGCCCCGCCGGAACGCGCGGGGGATGACGAGGTATGCCAACCCCGCTGCTGTTAGGCGGATGCGATCGATGCGGCGACCCGCGCCCAGGTCGGATGAGCCCGACAGGCGGGTGCCGTCAGCATGCGGTCGACGCGTAAATGCCCTCGCGTGCGATGAACCCGGCGCCGGTGACGCGCAGCCCCCGCGTCACCCGGTACCCACTATCCCAGCACGGGCGGCGCATCGGCGCAATAGTCATTTCTCGATGTCGGCTCGGTCGATGCGCCGCCTCGCCCACCCGACCGGCCCCGGCTGTGCCAGCCTGAACATCCCGGCAGTGGACGGAAGGATCGGCTCGATGGGATACGCGGTGGTGCTCGGCGAGGCGCTGGTCGACCTGCTCGACACGGAGTACGACGGTGTGCCGGTCTACCGGCAGGCCATCGGTGGGGCCCCGCTCAACGTAGCGGTGGGCATCGCCCGGCTCGGCGGTGCGGTGCAGTTCGTCGGCTCCCTCGGTGAGGACGCGCTCGCCGAACGGATCCGCACCTTCCTCACCTCGGCCGGGGTCGGTCTGACCGGCACGGTCACCGCCGCCGTACCGACCACCCTGGCGGTGGCCACCTTCACCGGCGCCGAACCGGACTTCCGCTTCTACGGCGATCCGCCCTCGTACGCCCTGCTGAACCCGGAGGACCTGGACGTCGGGCTGATCCAGGGCGCGCAGGTGCTCTCCTGCGGGTCGATCGTGCTGCTGTCGCCGGCACCGCTGGCCGCCGCCCGGCGGGCCTGGTCGCTGGCGACCGGCCTGCGGGTGTTCGACCCCAACGTCCGGCCCCGGCTGCTCTCCGGCCCGGCGGCGTTGGCCGACCTGCGCGAGGTGGTCGCCGAGTTCGCCGCCGGGGCGCACCTGGTCAAGTTGAGCGCCGCCGACGCGGAGCTGCTCTATCCGGGCGAGCCGGCCGAGGGGGTGGCGGCCTACCTGCGGGAACTGGGGGCCGGCACCGTCGTGGTCACCCTGGGCGCCGCCGGTGCGGTGGTCACCGCCGCCGACACCGATCCGGTACGGGTACCGGCGCCGAGGGTCGCTGCGGTCGACGCCACCGGTGCGGGTGACTCCGTGCTGGCCGCCCTCGTCGCTGACCTGCTGGTCGCCGGGGAACCGGTCGACCCGACCGGGTGGGCCGAGCGGGTGGCCTTCGCCCTGCGGGTCGCCGGGCTGGTCTGCGAGCGCCCCGGGGGCGCGGTCGCCATGCCCACCCGGGCCGAGGTCGCCGACCGGTTCCCCGGCTGACCCCTGCGGCCCGCCGTCACCCGGTCAGATCGTGCCGTCCAACTCGGCGTAGCCGCGACGGGCGGCCAGCAACGCGGCCCGGGCCGGAAAGGGTGCGTCGGCGGCGACCCGCTCCGGTGGGGTCGAGCCGGTGTGCCCGGCCCGGATCAGCCAGGCCAACTCGACCAGCTGGGCGTGCTGGGCTCGGACGAAGTCGACCTCCACCGGCGTGCCGTGCCCCGGCACCACGACCGTCGAGGGGGTGGCCCAGCGCAGCAGTTCGGCCACCGTCTCCGGCCATTGCAGGGGGTAGGAGTCCTCGAAGGCGGGTGGGCCGGACTCCTCCACCAGGTCACCGACGATCAGCACCTCGGCGTCGGGCACCTGCACCACCAGGTCGGCGTCGGTGTGCCCACGACCGGGATGGCGCAGCAGCACCGGCCGCCCCCCGATGTCCAGGGTGACCTCGGTGCGCAGGGTGTGGGTGGGCACCAGCACCTCGACCTCGGTCACCTCGGCGGCCAGCTCGGGGTGCTCGTCGCGCAGTTCCGCGTACGCCTGCCGGCGTAGCCCTTCCGGGTCCTCGCGCAAGGCCGCCGCGGCCAGTTCGTGCGCCCAGATCGGGCGCGACCCCCCGGCGGCCAGGGTGGCGTTGCCGAAGCAGTGGTCGAAGTGGTGATGGGTGTTGACCAGGGTCAGCGGGTCGGCAGTGACCGCGCGTACCGCCTCGGCCAGCTCGACCGCCTGCCCAACGGTGGACAGGGTGTCGACCAGCAGGGCCTGCCCCTCGCCCAGCACCAGGGTGACGTTGACCGCCAGCAGGGGCTCCCGCAGCACCAGGACCCGGTCGGCGACCTCGACGAAGCCACCCGTCATGAGGCTCCGCCCGCCCGCTCGATGAAGCGCTGCCGGTCGACCAGCACCCGCTCCACCCGGCCTCGCGCGACCGTCTGCTCACCTTCGGTGACGGTCACCTCGAAGGTCAACCGACGCCGGTCGACCGCGGTCAGTTCGGCCTGGGCGGTCACCGTCCGGCCCACCAGGGTCGCGGCCAGGTGATCCAACTCCACCCGGGTGCCGACCGTCGTCGTCCCGGGCGCCAGTTGACGGGTGATCGCCGCCACGGTCGCCGCCTCGGCCAGCGCGACCACCCGGGGGGTGCCCAGCACGGGCACGTCGCCGGAGCCCAGGGCCTGGGCGGTGTCGGCGTCGGTGACGGTCAACGCGACGCGGGCCACCAGGCCCGGCGTCAGGGCATGATCCGACTGCTCCTGCATGGCCACAGCGTAGGTGCTGGCCCGGCGCCGGGGCGGGTGGCCGCCACGATCACCGCGATCCGGGCCGTGTCGGGCCCCGGCGGGATGCGACCCCGGTCACTGCCCCGGCGCGGCAGGTGGTCCTGCGTCGGACGGTGGTTGATGCGCCGTTAACCTTGTCCGCGATGTCTGCTGTGACCGACCCCCAGCCCACCGCCCCCACCGAGGCCTCCGTCCCACCTGAGGTCGGTCGCCGCCGGGTGGTCGCGATGCTGGTGTGGGCCCTCGCGTTCGTGGTGTGCTGGCTGGCCATCGGCCTGCCCACCGACCCCCTGTACGCCTTCTTCTGGATCTGGGCCGGCACCATCGCCTGGAACTCCGACCGCCCGTGGCGCAGCCACCTGCGGTTCGCCCGGGACTGGGTGCCGGTGGTGCTGCTGCTGGTCGCGTACAACCTGTCCCGTGGTTTCGCCTACCACGACGGGACGGTCCCGCACGCGTACGAGTTGATCCTCGCCGACCGGGTGATGTTCGGCTGGCTCACCGGCGGGGAGGTGCCGACGGTCTGGTTGCAGCAGCACCTCTACCACCCCGACGTGCGCTGGTACGACGTGCTCGTCAGTTGGGTGTACTTCTCCCACTTCGTGGCGGCCCTGGCCGCTGCCGCGGTGCTCTGGGTGCACTCTCGCGCCCGCTGGGCGGCCTTCATGCGCCGCTGGTTCTTCCTCTGCGCCGCCGGCCTGGTCACCTACTTCCTCTACCCGGCCGCCCCGCCCTGGTGGGCGGCGCAGAACGGGCTGCTGACGGAGGTGGCACGCATCTCCACCCGGGGGTGGCGGGAGTTCGGCATGCACGGCGCCGGCAACCTGCTCAACGCCGGTCAGCTTGCCTCCAACCCGGTGGCCGCCATGCCGTCGCTGCACACCGCCTTCGCCCTGTTCGTGGTGCTGTTCTTCCTGAGCGGGGTGCGGCGTCGCTGGTGGCCGCTGCTGTTGGCGTATCCGCTGGCGATGACCTTCACCCTGGTCTACAGCGGCGAGCACTACGTGATCGACGTGCTGGTCGGTTGGGCGTACGTCGGGATGACCTTCCTGGTGGTGGGCCTGGCCGAGCGCTGGTGGGCCGGCCGAAAGGCAGGCCGCACCCCGACGGACACCCCCGCCGACCCGCCGGTCACCCCGGCCGACCCCACCACCGTCCCGGCGACCCGCTGACCGACCCTCGCGGTTCGGGCGGTCACTGCCGGGGTCGAGCGGGTGTCACTGCCGGCGGCGGGCGGCGTGGGGTCGGGCGGTCACTGCTGGCGGGCGGCGTGCCCTCGCGCGGACAACTCCGCCGCCAGGGCCCAGGCCTCGGCCAGATCCCGGTCGACGGCCGCCGCCCCGGCCCCACCGGCCGTGTCGGCATGGACCGTGGCCAGCCGCAGCAGTCGCTGCAACGGCCCCTGCACCACCCGGACACTCTGCAACCGGGCGTACGGCACGACGGTCACCTGGCGGGTCAGCAGGCCGGAACGCACCGCGAAGACCTGCGGGGTCAGCCCGGCACCGAGCACCTGGCGGCTCAGCGGGTTGAGCCAGCGGGCCCGCTCCGGCGGCGTGGTCAGCGGCAGCGACGACAGATCGACCCCCGGCAGCACCTCGGCCATGATCGCCTCGGCGGTGCGGAGGTCACCGACCGGCAGCAGACGGTCGGGGCGGCTGCGCTGGTCCGGCTCGCCGCCGGAGTAGCCCGCCACCTCCAGGCGCATCCGCAACCAGCCCTTGAACCGCCAGAGCAGCGGCCAGGTCACCCCGACGGTCTGCACCCGGTGCAGGGGTACGGTCTGCATCCTGGTCTCCAGCAGACCGTTGCGGATCCGCAGCCGGTCCTCGTCGCGGGCCAGTTGGAACCGCCAGTCGTCCAGCACCCGGCGAACCGGTTGCAGCAGGATGCCGGCCATCGCGGTCAGGGTGCTGGCCACCGCGATGAACGACCAGGAACCCTCCGACAGGAACTGCGCGGCGACGAAGAGCACACCGAACGGCAGCAGGAACGCCTGGGGGGTGAGCAACTGACTGATCAGCAGATCATGGTTGCGTACCGCATGCAGTTGCCTACCGGCCGGCGGCTCGGCCCCGGCAGGGGTGGCCAGCGGAGCGGGCCGGGGCCCGGCACCGGGTGCGCTGACGGTCGGTGACCCGGCCAGGGCCAGCAGGCGTTGGCGCAGCGCGGAGGCCTCGGCGAGGCTGAGGAAGGCCAGCGGGGCCTCCGTCTTACCGCCGCCGACCACCTCCAACCGCAACTCGGCCAACCCGGTGAGCTGGGCGAGCAGGGGCCGGACCACCTCGACGGCCTGGAGGCGTTCCAGCGGGATCGCCCGGGTCCGGCGCCACAACAGCCCTTCGTGGATCCGCAGCTCGCGGCCCACCACCTGGTAGCCGGTGTTGTACCAACTGACCACGGCCAGCACGGCAGCGCCCAGGACGATCACGGACACCATCGCCGCGAACCAGCCGAACCCGACCCGGGACAAGGTCGACCAGGACAGCCCGGCGATGACCACGACCAGAGACCGGGCGCTGTGCAGCACCGGACTCAGCGGATGCAGCCGCTGTCGGGCCTGCGGTGCCTGCGGCGAGCCCAGCCAACCACCGGGCGGATACTGCGGCGGCCCCGCGCCCGGGAGATATCCGTACGGATACTGCGGTGGCACCGCCCCCGGCAACGGGCCGGCTGGTGGTGGCGGGGCTACCGGTGATGGGCCGGCTGGCGGGGGTGGGGCTGTTGGGGAGCTGGCGGAGGGTGCGGTGTCCGGCGAGGGCGGGGTGCGGTCCGAGTCCCCGCCGACGGGGTCGCTCACAGCCCTTCCGCCCGGTCCTCGCCGAGGGCGGTGAGCCGGTCGCGCAACCGGGAGGCCTCCGCGGGCCGAAGCCCCGGCACCCGGGCGTCACTGGCCGCCGCCGCGGTGTGCAACTGCACGGTGGCCAGGTCGAAGGCCCGCTCCAGGGGGCCGGCACTGACATCGACGAACTGCATTCGGGAGTACGGCACGATGGAGAGCCGACGGACCAGCAGCCCGTGCCGCACCAGCAGATCGTTCTCCCGTTCGGCGTAGCCCCAGGCGTGTACCGCCCGGACGATCGTCACCGCCCGCCAGAGGGCGAAGAACAGGAGCAGGCCGAGGGCCAGCCCGAAGGGCCAGGCGCTGGTGAACGCCCAGCCGACCCCGAGAATGATCGACAGTACGACCACCATGGCGGACAGCCGCAGCAACTCCACCCAGATCAGATCCCGGGAGATCGACTGCCAGTGGACCGTGTCCGGCCACGGCTCAAGTGGGCTGGGGTGCCCGGCGTCCGACCTCGGCAATGAGCCGCCGCCCACCTGATCACCGGTCATGGGGCCCGCCTTCTGTTGTGCCCGTCCACTCTTCGAGGGTAGGCGATCCGCTCAGCGGGGCGACCTCCCGCAGGAAGCCGCGTGCGGTGAGGAAGTCGCTGAGCTGAGCGCGGTGCGCGTCGCAGGCCAGCCAGGTCTTGCGCCGCTCGGGCTGGTGCAGACGGGGATTGTTCCACCGCAGTGACCACCCGGCGCAGGCGTGACACCCACGGGCCGAACAGACCAGGACCTGGGTGGAGGTGTCGGGGTCGCTCATCCCGGCCAGTCTAGGGCGGCGGGAGAAAGACGATGAGCGCCGGGCGGCCACGGGGGAAGCCGCCCGGCGACGGGTGAATGGTACACACGCCGAGGCGGATTCTGTCCACTGGTGATCGGCGATTCGGTGCCGAGGGGCGGGCGTGGCGAAAATCGGTCGCTCCCGCCGTCCGTACTCAGCCGGGCATGCGAGGCTTGGTAGCGCACACGCCGCGACGACCGATTCATGCTGTGGAGGACCGGTGGCCCAGCCGACCACGCCCGACGCCCCGACCCCGAACGGGACGCAGCCGCAGGCGCCCGCCGCGCCGACCACACCGGCGCAGGACGCCGGCCTGCTGGAGCGGGCCCTGTTCGAGATCAAACGGGTGATCGTCGGGCAGGACCGGATGGTGGAGCGGATGTTCGTCGCCCTGCTGGCCCGGGGGCACTGCCTGCTGGAGGGGGTGCCCGGGGTGGCCAAGACCCTGGCGGTGGAGACCCTGGCCAAGGTCGTCGGCGGCTCCTTCGCCCGGGTGCAGTTCACCCCGGACCTGGTGCCGGCCGACATCATGGGCACCCGGATCTACCGGCAGTCCAGCGAGAAGTTCGACGTGGAGCTGGGCCCGGTGTTCGTCAACTTCCTGCTCGCCGACGAGATCAACCGGGCCCCGGCCAAGGTGCAGTCGGCGCTGCTGGAGGTGATGAGCGAGCGGCAGGTCTCCATCGGCGGGGAGAGCCACCGGGTACCGAACCCCTTCCTGGTGATGGCCACCCAGAACCCGATCGAGCAGGAGGGGGTCTACCCCCTGCCGGAGGCCCAGCGGGACCGTTTCCTCATGAAGATCGTCGTGGGTTATCCGACCGACGCGGAGGAGCGGGAGATCGTCTACCGGATGGGGGTGGCCCCGCCCGAGCCCACCACGGTCTTCGACACCGAGGACCTGATCGCCCTGCAACGCAAGGCCGACCAGGTGTTCGTACACAATGCCCTGATCGACTACGCGGTGCGGCTGGTGCTGGCCACCCGTACCCCCGCCGAGCACGGGATGCCCGACGTGGCGCGACTGATCCAGTACGGTGCCAGCCCACGGGCCTCCCTGGGCCTGGTCCGGGCCACCCGGGCGCTGGCCCTGCTGCGCGGACGGGACTACGCCCTGCCGCAGGACGTTCAGGACATCGCCCCGGACATCCTGCGACACCGGCTGGTGCTCAGCTACGACGCCCTGGCCGACGACGTGCCGGCCGACCACGTGGTGCATCGGGTCATGTCGACCATCCCGATGCCCTCGGTGGCGCCCCGGCAGCAGGCCACTCCGCCGCCACCGGGGGCGGGGGCACCGACCTCGGGGTGGCCCGGGCAGCGGCCGTGACCTCGACCACCCCTCCCAGCGGTCACCGGGAACCGACGTCGGCGGACAACCGCTCCGGGGCCGTGCTGGCCCGGTTGCAGCTGCTGGTCACCCGCAAACTCGACGGGCTGTTGCAGGGCGACTACGCCGGGCTGCTGCCGGGCCCGGGCAGTGAGGCGGGCGAGTCCCGGGAGTACCGCCCCGGTGACGACGTACGCCGGATGGACTGGCCGGTCACCGCCCGCACCACCACCCCGCACGTACGGCGTACGGTGGCCGACCGTGAGCTGGAGACCTGGTTGGCGGTGGACCTGTCGGCGAGCCTCGACTTCGGCACCGGCCGGTGGCTCAAGCGGGAGGTGGTGATCGCCGCGGCGGCGGCCATCACCCACCTGACCGTCCGGGGCGGCAACCGGATCGGCGCGGTGGTCGGCAGCGGCGACGAGGTGCCCGCCCAGCGTCGGGGTCGCCGGTCGGCACCCGTACCCGTCGGGCCGGGGCGGCTGGTCCGGCTGCCGGCCCGGTCCGGGCGCAAGGAGGCCCAGGGCATGCTGCGGGCCATCGCCGGCACGGAGAGTCGGCCCGGCCGCAGTGACCTGGGCGCACTGGTGGACATGCTCAACCGCCCACCCCGGCGGCGTGGAGTCGCGGTGGTCATCTCCGACTTCCTGGCCCCGCCGACCCAGTGGGCCCGCCCGCTGCGCAAGCTGCGGGTACGCCACGACGTGCTGGCGATCGAGGTGGTCGATCCGCGGGAACTGGAGCTACCGGACGTCGGGGTGCTGCCCGTCGTCGACCCGGAGACCGGGGAACTGCACGAGGTGCAGACCGCCGATCGGGGCCTGCGGCACCGGTACGCGGCGGCGGCAGCCGCCCAGCGCGCGGAGATCTCCGCCGCCCTGCGTACCGCCGGTGCCGCACACCTGCGACTGCGTACGGACCGAGACTGGCTGCTGGACATGGTGCGCTTCGTTGCCGGGCAACGGCACGCGCGTACCCGGGGGACGACACGATGATCCGACTGCTCCAACCGTGGTGGCTGCTGGCCGTACTGCCGGTGCTCGCCCTGGCCGCGCTGTACGTCTGGCGGCAGTTGCGCCGCCGGGAGTACGCGATGCGGTTCACCAACGTGGACCTGCTGCGTACGGTGGCGCCGAAGGGACTGGGCTGGCGGCGGCACGTTCCGGCGACCGCCTTCCTGCTGGCTCTGCTGGTGCTGGCCGGTGCCCTGGCCCGCCCGGCGATGGACACCCGGGAACCCCTGGAACGCGCCACCATCATGCTGGCCATCGACGTGTCGCTGTCGATGCAGGCCGACGACGTGCCCCCGAACCGCCTGGAGGCGGCCCAGGAGGCGGCCAAGCAGTTCGTCCGGGAACTACCGGAGACGTACAACGTGGGGTTGGTCTCCTTCGCCAAGTCGGCGAACGTGCTGGTGCCCCCGACCAAGGACCGTCCGGCGGTGACCAGTGCGATCGACGGGCTGGTGCTGGCCGAGGCGACCGCCACCGGGGAGGCAGTCTTCACCTGCCTGGAGGCGATCCGGTCGGTACCGGCCGACGGGGCGGCCGGGATCCCCCCGGCCCGGATCGTGCTGCTGTCCGACGGCTTCCGCACGGCCGGCCGGTCGGTGGAGGAGGCCGCCGCAGCGGCCCAGGCGGCCAATGTGCCGGTCTCCACGATCGCCTTCGGTACGGACGCCGGTCATGTGGCCATCGGCGGGCAGTTGCAACGGGTGCCGGTGGACCGGATGGCCCTGGCCGCCCTGGCCGAGACGACCGAGGGCTACTTCTACGAGGCCGCCTCGGTCAGCGAGCTCAAGCAGGTGTACCAGGACATGGGCAGCTCGATCGGCTTCCGCACCGAGGCCCGGGAGATCACCCAGTGGTACGCCGGCATCGCCCTGCTGCTGGCCCTCTGCGCCGGGGCGACCAGCCTGCTCTGGTCCTCCCGCCTGGTCTGACTGTCCCCGGCCCTGCCGTGGTGATCACGCTCGATCCGGGATCGAGTGGCTTGGCGGCGTGCGCTTAGCCACTCGATCCCGGATCGAGCACGATCCCACCGGGGCGGTCAGTGGGTGCCGCTGGCCATCACGAACAGGACGGCCACCCAGACGGCGGCGAGGGTGAAGCCCAGCGGGGCGACGTAGCGGCTCATGACAGACTCCGGGGTGAGCGGTTCGTCGGCCCGGGACATGGCGGGACCGGCGAGGAGTGAATCGGGGACGCACACACTCGAAGTCGTGACCGGGGGCTTCCGGTTGGCACCCGCAGGATCGACCACTGCGGCTTACGGCCGAAGGGCGGTGGCGGGTGCGCGGGGAGCGGGCCAGCTCAGGCGGAGAGATGCTCAGCGTGACTGGCGGTCGGCCCGGCCACGACTGGGAGGATCGCTATCTGGCACAGCGATCACCTCCTGAGGTCGGGGTCGGTCCGGGCGATACGGGTCGCCGAGCGACCCGCGAACGCCCGTCAGCGTACACCCGGTACCGCCCCGGGGCGCATTCGGTCGACCGCCCCCGCGAACCGGGGTCGACTGTCCGGCGGCGGAGGCCGGAAAGGCTGGCAGTCGACGGGATGGCCCCGCATGGGCACACTTCCGCCGTCCGAGATGGAAGCGAGCACGATAGGTGCGATGACGTGGGACGGGTTAGGGATTACCGTGCGGTAGCACCTAGTCTCCACCCGCAACGATCTTTTGGAGGGACGCCCGTGTCTCGAACTGTGTTGGTTACCGGTGGCAACCGCGGCATCGGTCTGGCCATCGCCCAGGCGTTCGCCAAGCAGGGCGACCGGGTGGCGATCACGCACCGGGGCAGCGGCGCACCCGACGGGATCTTCGGGGTGCGGTGCGACGTCACCGACAGCGAGTCGGTCGACGCGGCGTTCACGGCCGTGGAGGCGGAGTTCGGCCCGGTGGAGGTGCTGGTCGCCAACGCCGGCATCACGGACGACACCCTGCTGCTGCGGATGTCCGAGGAGCAGTTCACCCGGGTGCTGGACACCAACCTGACCGGGGCGTACCGCTGCGCCAAGCGGGCCTCGGCGAAGATGCTGCGGGCCAAGTGGGGTCGCATGATCTTCATCTCCTCGGTGGTCGGTCTCTCCGGCGGTGCCGGCCAGGTCAACTACGCGGCCAGCAAGGCCGGCCTGGTCGGGGTGGCCCGCTCGATCACCCGTGAGCTGGGCAGCCGCAACATCACCGCCAATGTGGTGGCCCCCGGCTTCATCGAGACCGACATGACCGCCGAGCTCTCCGAGGGGCGCAAGGCGGAGATCCTCAGGTCCATCCCGGCGGGCCGGATGGCCAGCTCGGAGGAGGTCGCCGAGGTCGTCACCTGGCTGGCCGGCGACAGTGCCGCCTACATCAGCGGCGCGGTCATCCCGGTCGACGGCGGCATGGGCATGGGCCACTGAACCGAGCAGGCCCCTGAACCTGAGCACGGAGGAATGAGCAAAATGTCCGGACTGCTGGCCGGTAAGCGGCTGCTCGTCACCGGCGTCATCACCGACGCCTCCATCGCCTTCTCAGTCGCCAAGCTCGCCCAGGAGAACGGCGCCCAGGTCGTGTTGACCGGGTACGGCCGGCTCTCGCTGGTGGAGCGGATCGCCAAGCGGCTGCCCGAGGCGGCACCCGTCATCGAGCTGGACGTGACCAACTCCGAACACCTGGCCGGGCTGCCCGACAAGGTGCGTGAGCACGTCGACGGCCTGGACGGGGTGGTGCACTCGATCGGGTTCGCCCCGCAGAGCTGCCTCGGCGGGGGATTCCTCGACGCCCCCTGGGAGGACGTGGCGACCGCCCTGCACGTCTCCACGTACTCCTACAAGTCCCTGGCCGTCGCGGCGCTGCCGCTGATGTCGCCGGGCGGCGCGGTGGTCGGGCTGACCTTCGACGCCACCCAGGCCTGGCCGGTGTACGACTGGATGGGCGTGGCCAAGGCCGGGCTGGAGTCCACCTCCCGCTACCTGGCCCTGCACCTGGGCAAGCAGGGCATCCGCAGCAACCTGGTCGCCGCCGGTCCGCTGCGGACCATGGCCGCCAGGTCGATCCCCGGCTTCGAGCAGTTCGAGAACGCCTGGTCCGGACGGGCCCCGCTGGGCTGGGACCTAGCCGACCAGGAGCCGGCCGCCCGGGCCTGCCTGGCCCTGCTGTCGGACTGGTTCCCCGCCACCACCGGCGAGATCGTGCACGTCGACGGCGGCTACCACGCAATCGGCGCCTAGGTGAAAGGAAGGGCCCCCTGTTAACGCCTACGGTAGAGCAGGGGGCCCTTCTTAACGGTCGGGACCCGGGGGCGTTGCCGGTACGCCGCCTGGCAGGGGCAAGAATGGGACCATGGCGTACGACGCGTTGGTGCTGGTCTCCTTCGGTGGCCCGGAGGGGCCGGACGACGTGCTGCCCTTCCTCCAGAACGTCACCCGGGGGCGGGGCATCCCGCCGCAGCGGCTGGCCGAGGTCGCCGAGCACTACCAGCACTTCGGCGGAGTCTCCCCGATCAACCAGCAGTGCCGGGACCTGCTGGCCGCGGTCCGCGCCGACTTCGCCGCCCACGGCCTGGACCTGCCGGTGTACTGGGGCAACCGCAACTGGCACCCGATGCTCGCGGACACCCTGGCCCAGATGCGCGACGACGGGGTACGCCGGGCCCTGGCGTTCGCCACCAGCGCCTTCGGCGGGTACTCCTCCTGCCGGCAGTACCAGGAGGACATCACCGCCGCCCGGGCCGCGGTCGGCTCGGACGCACCCGTGATCGAGAAGCTGCGTCAGTTCTGGGACCACCCCGGCTTCGTCGAGCCGCACATCGACGCCGTACGGGCCGCGCTGAGCCGACTGGACCCGGCTCGGCGGGACACCACCCGGCTGGTCTTCACCGCCCACTCCGTACCGGTGACCATGGCCGACAGCGCCGGCCCGCACGGTGGCCGGTACACCGCCCAACTGGCCGAGACGGCCCGGCTGGTGCACGCGGGGGCCGCCCCCGACCTGCCCTACGACCTGGTGTGGCAGAGCCGATCCGGGCCGCCGCACGTCCCGTGGCTGGAGCCGGACATCAACGACCACCTGACCGCCCTGGCCGACCAGCAGGTGACCGGGGTGGTGGTCAGCCCGATCGGTTTCGTCTCCGACCACCTTGAGGTGATCTGGGACCTGGACACCGAGGCGCGGGACACGGCCACCCGACTGGGCCTGGACTATGTCCGGGCGGACACCCCGGGCACCGACCCCCGCTTCGTGACCATGGTGCGGGAGCTGGTCCAGGAACGCATCGACCCGGCCGGGGTCGACCTGCGTCGCCGGCTCGGCGAGCTGCCGATGTGGGACACCTGCCCCTCGGTCTGCTGCGTCCCGCCCCGCCGTCCCTCCTGACCGGCCCTGCCGACCCCGACACCCCTGCGGAGACGAGCATGCAAGACCGTAAACCCGTCGAGAGTTGGCTCACCGACATGGACGGTGTGCTGGTGCACGAGGGACAGCCCATACCGGGTGCCCCGGAGTTCATCAAGCGGATGCGCGCCTCCGGCAAGCCCTTCCTGGTGCTGACCAACAACTCCATCTACACCCCCAGGGACCTGCAGGCCCGCCTGGCCCGGATGGGTCTGGACGTGCCGGAGCAGGCGATCTGGTCCTCCGCGCTGGCCACCGCCCAGTTCCTGGCCGACCAGCGGCCGGGCGGGACCGCGTACGTGATCGGGGAGGCCGGGCTGACCACGGCCCTGCACGCGGTCGGCTACGTGCTCAGCGACTTCGCCCCCGACTACGTGGTGCTGGGGGAGACCCGCACCTACAGCTTCGAGGCGATCACCAAGGCGATCCGGCTGATCAACGACGGGGCCCGGTTCATCTGCACCAACCCGGACGCCACCGGCCCGTCGGTCGAGGGGGCCCTGCCGGCCGCCGGATCCGTGGCCGCGATGATCTCCAAGGCGACCGGGGTGGAGCCGTACTTCGTCGGCAAACCCAACCCGATGATGATGCGCTCGGCGCTGAACACCATCGACGCCCACTCGGAGAGCACCGCGATGATCGGTGACCGGATGGACACCGACATCCTCTGTGGCCTGGAGGCCGGGTTGGAGACCATCCTGGTGCTGACCGGCATCAGCACCCGCACGGAGGCGGAACGCTACCCGTACCGTCCCTCCCGCATCGTCAACTCCGTGGCCGACCTGATCGACGAGATCTGACCGCTGCGGCGTCCGGGCGGATCGGCGCCGGTCAGGCGGGCTCGGTGTCGCGGCGCAGGAAGTCGGCCAGCACCGGAGCCTGCACCGCTGCCGGTACGCCGTGCCACTCGCCGGGCAGGCTGCGTTGTTCGGCGGCGGGCAGCAGGGCGGCCGTGGTGGCGGCCATCGCGGTCAGGTCGGCCGTGCTGCCGGCGCTGTGCAGCACCAGCGTGGGGGTGGCCACCCGCCGCAGCAGTGCCGCGCCGGTGGCTTCGCTGAGCAGACTGTCGTACGCCAGGGTGTGCGCCACCGAGACCATGGCTGTCCAGTGCGGGGTGCCGCGCATCCCGGCCAGCAGGTCGTCCGGTACGCCGATCTCGGTGAGGAAGAACCCCACCGCCTCCTCGCCGCCCGACTCCCGCAGCTTCGCGGTGAAGGCCCGCGCCTCGGCGCGGTCGTCGTCCGTGTCCAGTGGCGGCTCCAACAGGGCCAATCGTCGTACGTCGACACCGGCGGCGGCCGTGTGCAGGGCGAGCAGACAGCCCGAGGAGTACCCGTACAGCGAGACCGGTGCTCCCGCCTCGGCGATCAGGGCGGCCAGGTCCTCGACCTCGCGCTGCGGGGCGTACGGCGGGGTGTCGCCGCTGTCCCCGCGGCCGCGCCGGTCGTAGCGGTAGACCGTGAAGTCCTGGGCCAGCAGGACGGCCAACTCGTCCAGGGGGCTGTTGGCCCGGAAGTGCCCGGCGGCGTCGATGAGGATCAGCGCCGGGCCGGCACCCTCCCGTTCGTAGGCGATCCGCGTCCCGTCCCGGGAGGTTACGAACGGCATGGGGTCCTCCGGGCTACGGCCGCAGGGGGGCGTTGCAGGCGGCGACGAGGGCCTGACGGCAGGCCGTGGTCAGGGGGCGCAGGGCGGCATCGCGCTGCTGGGCCTCGTGGTTGTTGACCGCACCGCCGGGTGCGGCGTGCCCGGCCAGGGCCAGCACCCGGTCGAGTACGGCGGCCCGGGCGAACAACCGGCGCGATCGCGGGTCGAAGCCGGGCGGCAGGTCGGTGGTGCCGTCCGGGCGGCGCAGGGCCTCCAGGGCCCCGGCCAGCTCGGGACGCCACTGGGCGATGTCCAGTCGGGTCAGTGCCGCGGTCGTGTCGGCGAGCGCGGCGGCCAGCTCCGCCTCCGCCTCGGCAGCGCCGGGCAGGGTGAGCGCGGCGGCCGGGGCGTTGGCCGGCAGGGGGTACACCCGCCAGAGCACGGTCTCGAAGGTGTCCCCGGAGCCGGAGGTGTGCACCCGTACCTCCGGGATCAGGCCCATCGGGCCGGCGATGACGGCCTCGCCGGTGACCAGGGCGGCCCCGGCGAAGTCACCCGGGCCGGGCAGGCCACGGGGGTCGCCCGGGGCCGGCAGCACCAGCCGGATCTCGTCCGGCGAGAGCTTGGCCAGGGTGGGCAGGGCCTCCCGCAAGGGCACGTCCGTCCAGGTGCCGGGTGCGTCGGCGACCAGGTGCTCCTCGTCACCGGCGACCTCGTCGGCGACTTCGTCGAAGGGCACCAGGCCGGCGCGCCATGCGCGCACCCAGGCAACGAACCGGCTCGACCGGCGCGGCGCAAGGATGGCCGCACCCGCAGCGGGGGTGGACATGCCGAAAGAGTACGTGTTCTTGCCCGCCCCTGTCTCGACTGCCGCACTCCACCCCTTCCCACCCCCTCCCACCCCGCCCCTCCCACCCCCGCCATCTCCCCGTCGATCATGCACTTTTGGTCGCTGGTTCATGCACTTCTGCACCTTTCGTCGCGACGCTAAGTGCATGATCGGCGGCCAGAGGGCGGGGTGGGCGGCGCGTCGAGATGTGGGGTCGGGTGGGTGGGACTAGCGTGCCGGGGATGGGGCGGCGGTATGGCGAGGACGTTCTGGCGGGGGACTGGCGGCGGCGGAAGGTGATTCCGGAGGTCGACGCCGAGGCGGACCTGGTGGTCGAGGACGCCGATTCGGGTTTCTGTGGCGCGGTGGTCGGGTTCGAGTCCGGTGCGGTGGTGCTGGAGGACCGGCACGGTAAGCGGCGCAACTTCCCGCTGCGTCCCGCCGCCTTCCTGCTCGACGGTCAGCCGGTCACCCTGCGCCGACCCGCCCGGGCGCCGGTGCCGGCCGCGCGTCGGCGTACCGCCTCGGGTTCCGTAGCGGTCGAGGGGGCACGCGCCCGCGTCGCCCGGGCCAGTCGGATCTGGGTGGAGGGGGTGCACGACGCCGCCCTGGTCGAGCGGATCTGGGGTGACGACCTGCGCATCGAGGGTGTGGTGGTGGAACCCCTGGAGGGCATCGACGACCTCGACGCCGCGGTACGCGAGTTCGGCCCGGCCCCGCACCGGCGGCTCGGCGTTCTCGTCGACCATCTCGTGCCCGGCTCGAAGGAGAGCCGGATCGTGGCCCGGGTGACCTCGCCGCATGTGCTGGTCACCGGGCATCCGTACGTCGATGTGTGGCAGGCGGTGAAGCCGGCGGCGCTGGGCATCCGGGCGTGGCCGGTGGTGCCGCCGGGGCGGCCGTGGAAGGAGGGGGTCTGCGCGGCGCTGGGGGTCGCCGAGCCGGCCGACATGTGGCGGCACATCCTGTCCCGGGTCAACACCTACGCGGAGGTGGAGACCCCGCTGATCAACGCCATGGAGCGGTTGATCGATTTCGTCACCGAGCCGGGCTGATCCGCGCCCTCGGCGGTCTGTGTCGGGCGGGGCCGCAGGCGCTACGGTGTACCGCCTGATCCCTACCACTCCCGGGGGTGCCGGTTGAGCCGCTTCGAGCAGCCGCGACGGCGGGTGCGTCAGGCGTTCCAGGTGGGACGCGCGTCCGTACGCGCCGCCCGCGAGCGACAGCGCGAACGAGCGGCGATCCGCGCCCAAGAGGCGGTCGCCGTCCCGCCGCCCTGGCAGCCCGTGCCGCCGGTCGACGGCGGTGGCTCGACGACCAGCCGGGACGACTCCGATGTGCCGAAGGCACTGCGGATCGCCGCCGCCTGGTCCTGGCGGCTGATCGTGATCGGGGTGGTCGGCTGGGCGCTGCTGCGCCTGATGGGCACCGTTCGCATCGTCATCGTTCCCCTGCTGGTGGCCCTGCTGCTGACCGCCCTGCTGGCCCCGGCGGTCGGGTGGCTGCTGCGGTTGCGGGTACCCCGGAGCCTGGCCACTGCGGTGGTGCTGATCAGCGGGCTCGGCGCGGTGGTGGGCACCCTGACCCTGGTGGTCAACCAGTTCATCGTCGGTCTGCCCGACCTGAGTGTGCGGGCCTCGGCCGGCATCGGGCAGATCCAGGACTGGTTGCGCGACGGCCCCCTCGGGCTGTCCGACGGGCAGCTCAACGGCTACGTCGAGGCCGGCCAGAAGTGGATCAACGAGAACAGTCAGTCCCTGACCAGCGGGGCGATCAACACCGCCGGCACGGTGTTCGAGGTGTTCACCGGCACCCTGCTGGTGCTGTTCGCGATGTTCTTCTTCCTGCGCGACGGTGACCGGATCTGGCGGTTCCTGGTCGGGATGCTGCCGGTGGCGGCCCGTTGGCGGGCCGACGACGCCGGTCGGGCCTCCTGGTTGACCCTGGTGGCCTACGTCCGGGCCACCGTGCTGGTGGCCTTCATCGACGCGCTGGGCATCGGGATCGCCCTGGTGCTGTTCGACGTGCCGTTCGCCTTCCCACTGGCCGCACTGGTGTTCCTCGGCGCCTTCATCCCGATCGTCGGTGCCACCCTGTCCGGTGCGGTGGCGGTGCTGGTCGCCCTGGTCGACAGCGGCTGGGTCACCGCCCTGGCGATTCTCGGGGCGGTGATCGTGGTGCAGCAGCTGGAGGGCAACGTCCTCCAGCCCTGGATCATGGGTCGGGCGGTGGCCCTGCACCCGCTGCCGGTGGTGCTGGCGGTGACCGCCGGGGTGGTGCTCGACGGCATCGTCGGAGCACTCGTCGCCGTACCGTTGATCGCCGTGCTCAACACCGCGGTCCGCCGCCTGGCCCGCCGCCCCCCGGAACCGGCCCCGCCGGTCCCGGACGCGGTGGTCGTCCGCTCCACCGCGCCATAACACCCCCCACCCCGACCCGGGCCCGCTGCGTTGATCATGAGGTTAGCGGTGGGGACAGCGCTTTCCTGTGCCGGTAACCTCATGATCAACGCGGGTGGGCGGGCGGGTCAGGGGACTTGGTCGGGGGATCGGGTGAAGACGAAGGTGGCGATGTCCAGGGTCACCGGGCGGCCCGTCTGGTCGCGGAGCACGGCCAGCACCTCGCCGTGTTCCTCGCCGCTGACGGCCCGCCAGCGGTCCGGGCCTTCCGGGCGGTAGCGGCTGACCGGATCACCCGGCATGGTCCCGACCAGTTCCCCGGTAGTGGCGTCCCAGACGAGGTCCAGGGGAATGCCCATCCACCACCAGCGGCCGGTCAGGGCGGCCACGTCGGCCGGGGGCGGTGTGTCGACCGGCGACCAGGCTCGGGGCGGCGTCGGTTCGGCGTCCAGGACCTGGGTGAGCAGCTGCCGGCCCAGGGTGCCGAGACCGCCGACCCGGAAGGCGTACGCGTTGGCGAAACCGACCACCGCGGTACGACTGGGGCGATGCACCTCCAGCACGGCCAGGTAACCGGGCATCGAGCCGCCGTGTCCGGCGTACACCCGCTCGCCCTCGCGGTGCAGTGCCAGTCCGAGCCCGCGTCCGGCCCGCCAGGAGTCCAGGTCGACCATCGCCATCGGGGCGCACATCTCGTCCAGGGTCTGCGGGGCCAGGACGGCCGGATCGGGCTCGGCCAGGAAGGCCGCCCAGCGGGCCAGGTCCGCCACGGTGGACCAGAGCTGCCCGGCCGGTGCCATGGCCCCGGTGTCCGTAAGCGGTTCCTCCCGCAGGGTGTCGTGCCACGGGTGCACCACATAGCCGGGGGCGAACGGCGCGGTGGCGGCGTAGGTGGTGCGATGCATCCCCAGGGGGTCGAGGATCCGCTCCCGCAGCAGTTGCTCCCACGGGGTCTTCGTGATCCGTTCCAGGGCCCCGCCGAGCAGCCCGTACGCCAGGTTGGAGTAGTGGAAGGCGCGGTGCGGGGGGTACGCGACCTTCGCGGCGGAGAATCCGGCCAGCAGCGTACGTAGATCGACCCCGTCGCTACGTTCCCACCACGGTCCGTCCGGCTCCCGTTGCAGACCGCTGATGTGTCCGAGCAACTGCCGCAGGGTGACCGGCCCGGCCGCCTCGGCCTCCGGCAGATGCCGCCGCAGGGGGTCGTCGAGCGCCAGCCGACCGGCGTCGCGTTCCTGCATGATCAGCGCCGCGGTCATCGTCTTGGTGATCGAACCGATCCGAAACTGCAGGTCGGCGTCGGGAGTCGGGTGGGTGCCGGCGGCGCTCAGATGGACCAGAGCGCCGTCGCGGATCACCCCGACGATCAATGACGGAACGTGACCGGTCAACTGGGCCTCGGCCACCAGGACGTCGAGCTGACGGGCGGTTTCCGGACGTAGCGACATCTTCTACCCTCCGTAGTGGTGACCGAGAGCTTACGATCATGTCAATTCGATGACACGTGCATTCCCATGTCACGATCGTGTTATGGATGCCGTGTTCTGGATCGTGCTGGGCGTGGTGCTGGCGGTCGCTGAGATCTTCACGGCGACCCTGTTCGTGCTCATGTTCGCGGTCGGTGCGTTCGCCGCTGCCGGTGCCGCCGCGCTCGGTGCTCCGGTGGCGGTGCAGGCGGTCGTCTTCGCGGCCGTCTCGGCGCTGACCGTCCTGGCGGCGCGGCCGGTGATCCGGCGACACAGGCAGTCGGCGTTGGAGAGCGGCGACACCGCGTTCGGGATCGAGGCGATCGAGGGCTCCACCGCCCTGGTGTTGGAGCAGGTCGACTCGGACAAGGGCATGGTGAAGATCGACGGCGAGGTGTGGACCGCCCGAGCCTACGACGGCACCCAGGTTTTGGCTCCCGGCGAACGGGTGCAGGTTATTCAGGTCAAGGGAGCGGTAGCCCTGGTCTGGCGGGATGTTGCGACGCCCACTGAGCTACCCGAAGTGGAGAGGTGACCGGATGGAACTCGTGATTCCCGTCCTTTTGATAGGTATCGCCCTGATCGGGGTGATCACCCTGGCCAAGGCGCTGCGGATCGTCCCGCAGCAGCGCCAGGACGTGGTCGAGCGGCTGGGTCGCTACAAGCGCACCCTCAACCCGGGGCTGAACCTGCTCGTGCCGTTCGTCGACTCGGTGCGTACCAAGGTCGACATGCGGGAGCAGGTGGTCAGCTTCCCGCCGCAGCCGGTGATCACCTCGGACAACCTGGTCGTGTCGATCGACACCGTCCTCTACTTCAAGGTGGTCGACTCGGTCCGGGCCACCTACGAGATCTCCAACTTCCTCCAGGCCATCGAGCAGCTCACCGTCACCACGCTGCGTAACGTGATCGGTTCGCTGGACCTGGAGCGCGCGCTCACCAGCCGCGAGGAGATCAACCGGCACCTGTCCGGCGTACTGGACGAGACCACCGG
This sequence comes from Micromonospora sp. NBC_01739, assembly GCF_035920385.1. Lineage (GTDB taxonomy): Bacteria > Actinomycetota > Actinomycetes > Mycobacteriales > Micromonosporaceae > Micromonospora. The sequence continues at coordinate 709,317 of NZ_CP109151.1, forward strand.
CCGGTGGGGCATCAAGGTGACCCGGGTAGAGATCAAGGCGATCGAGCCGCCGCCGAGCATCCGCGACTCGATGGAGAAGCAGATGCGCGCCGAGCGGGACCGCCGTGCCGCGATCCTCAACGCCGAGGGGCACAAGCAGTCGCAGATCCTCACCGCCGAGGGTGAGAAGCAGGCCGCGGTGCTGCGCGCCGACGGTGACCGCCAGGCCCGGATCCTCCAAGCCGAGGGTCAGGCCAAGGCGATCCGGACCGTGTTCGACGCGATCCACACCGCCAACCCGAGCCAGAAGGTGCTCGCCTACCAGTACCTCCAGGCCCTGCCGCAGATCGCCAACGGCACCGCCAACAAGGTGTGGATCGTGCCGGCCGAGCTGACCAAGGCCCTGGAGGGCATGGGCGGCGCACTCGGCGGGCTGAGCCAGATGGTCGGCGACGCGCCGAGCCCGAAGGCCTCCGACGACGCCAGCGCGGTCGAGCGCGAGGCCGCCGAGGCGGCGCAGGCCGCCGCCGCTGCCGCCCAGGAGATCCACAACGAGGTACGGGTGGCCGAGGCGCAGGCCACCGGCGGCAAGGCCCCGCAGGGGCTGCCCGCGCCGGAGCCGGTCTCGCCGACGAGCCTGCTCAACGACCCGGCCGACCAGCGCGAGCGCGGCTGATCCGTCCGCCGGCGGGCGCGCCCATCCCCTGGGCGCGCCCGCCGTTTCGCCGTTATGGCGCGGTCCGGCTGGCGTGGTCCCCGCCGTTACGCCGTAACGGCGCGGTCCGGCCCGCCTTGACCCCGCCGTTTCGGCGTAACGGAGTCGATCTTCGGCATCGGTAATGCGAGAAAGCCTCATGGCGGGCTGCGGTGTTTGCCACCATCGGTCGTAGGGCCGGTCCGGCCTGGGGCACCGGGGCGCTCTCGGGTGCGTCCCGCGCGAGGTCTGTGGATGAGCGAGGTGAGGCATGGATCCGCTGCGCCGTTTGTGGTCCGCGCCGCAGGTGCCGGGCAAGCACGATCCCCAGGGCCCGTTGGGTACCCGGCGGACCGGGGGTGGCTTCGGGGTACTGCCCTTCGTCGACGACCCGGGCCCACCCAGGCCGGCCACCAACGCCAGTTGGGCCTGGTCACTGCGCCGGCTGGCCCGAGCGGCGGTCTGGCTGCTGCCGGCGTACGCGATTCTTTATGGTCTGGTCGCGATGGCCAGCGACGGCGGGGTCGGCAATGATCCCTACCCGGCCGACGGGCGGGCCCTGTACCTGGTAGGCTGGGTGGCCGCGGTCTGGCTCGGCCTGCTGGCCCTGCTCGGGCTGACCGGCCTGCTGGCCGCCACCCGCAGCCGTCATTCCGCCGTCGCCGGACTGCTGATCAGCATCGCCGGTACGGTGCTGATGCTGCCGTTCGCCGGGCTGGCCGAACAGACACCGGTCTTCGGTACCACCGCACGGACCCTGGTGCTGGTGGGCGCCACCTGCTACAGCCTGGGCTGGCTGTGCACCGGTTGGGCGGTGGCCCGGTCGGGGGCGTTCAGCATCGGCGACGGCGTCATGCTGATGATCGCCAGCCCGCTGCTGGGTCTGGGGGGCGCGTTGATCGGTTCCTTGCAGACCTTCGGGGCGATCTTCGTGCTGATCGCCAGCATCGGCATCGCGTACCGTTCCGGGCGGCTGATGCCCCGGGAGATCCTCTACGACGCGGCCAGCGCCAGCGTCGCCACGGCCCGCCCACCCGGCCCGATCGGCCCCGGCCCGGCCTGACCAGGGCAAAGAGTGCTGGAGGCTTGCCGTGAATTGGCTGACAACCCGGCCGTTGAGGTGGTCGGTAGGTGGCTTTCGCGGCAATCCTGGGGACCATGGCCTCCCCTACGCCGCTGTCGCGGCTGTTCACCGTGCTGCTGACCGGCGTGCTCGCCGGACTCGTGCTGGCGGTCGCCGTACTGCCGGTCAATCTGGTGTTCGGCTTCGCCGCCCAGGCCGCGCTCGGTAACTACGCCGCACTGCCGGACGCCTTGCGGACCCCGGCCACCCCGCAACGTTCCTACCTCTACGCCAACGACGGCAAGACGTTGATCACCACGTTCTACGACGTCAACCGCACCGACGTGACGCTTGCCGAGATCGCGCCGGTGATGCGCCAGGCGATCGTGGCAGCCGAGGACCGCCGCTTCTACGACCACGGTGGCGTCGACCTGCGCGGCATGTTCCGGGCGCTGGTCCGCAACGTCACCTCCGGCACCGAGCAGGGTGGCTCGACGCTGACCATGCAGTACGTGCGCAACGTGCTCAAGACCGACCCGAACCGCACCGCCGAGGAACGGGCCGCGGCCACCGAGCAGACCGTCGGGCGCAAGATCCAGGAGATCCGGTACGCCAACGCCCTGGAACAGCGCCTCGGCAAGGACGAGATCCTCAACCGCTACCTCAACATCGCGTACTTCGGTTCCGGGGCGTACGGCATCGCTGCCGCCAGCCAGCGCTACTTCTCCAAGGCGCCGGCCGACCTGACCCTCGCCGAGGCGGCGTTGCTGGCCGGCCTGGTGCAGGCGCCGGAGGCGTACAGCCCGATCGACGGTGACGCCGACGCGGCGCTGACCCGGCGGGCGTACGTCCTGGATTCCATGGTCGCGACCGGGGCGATCACCGCCGAGCAGGCGAGAAGCGCGAAGGCCGAGAAGGTGAAGCTGGACCCCAGCGACCAGGCCAACGGCTGCGCAGCCACGGTCAGCTCCCGCGACGGGTGGGGCTTCTTCTGCGACTACCTGCGCCGTTGGTGGATGGAGCAGCCCGCGTTCGGCGACACCGTCGCCGAGCGGGAGCAGGCGCTGCGCCGGGGCGGCTACAGCGTGGTCACCACCCTCGACCCGAAGGTCCAGAAGACCGCGCAGCAGCAGGCCACAAGCATCTACGGGTACGACAACAAGCGCGCGGTGCCGATCGCCGCGGTCGAACCGGGCACCGGTCGGGTCCTCGCCATGGCGGTCAACCGGCACTACAGCCTCGACGACAACCCGGACGGGCAGCTCAACTACCCGAACACTGTCAACCCGCTGATCTCCGGTGGAGGCAGCGTCGCCGGATACCAGGCCGGCTCGACGTTCAAGCTGTTCACCATGCTCGCCGCGCTGGAGTCCGGCCGTACCCTGGCGACCGGTTTCGACGCGCCCAGCAGGCTGCCCACCCGGTACGCCGCCGGCACCGACGACAGCAGCTGCAACGGCCAGTGGTGCCCGGCGAACGCCAACCCGCAGTGGATGAACGGCTACCGGATGATGTGGGACGGCTTCGGCCGCTCGGTCAACACGTACTTCGTCTGGCTGGCCGAGCAGGTCGGCCAGGACAAGGTGGTCGAGATGGCCCAGCGGCTGGGCATCACCTTCCGCGCCGAGGCCGACGCGCGCTTTGCCGAGGACAACGCGTCCAACTGGGGGGCCTTCACCCTCGGCGTGTCCGCCACCACCCCGCTGGACCTGGCCAACGCGTACGCCACCGTGGCGGCCGAGGGCACGTACTGCGCGCCGTTGCCCGTGGTGTCGGTGACCGCGCCGGACGGGCAGCGGCTGCCGGTCGGTGACCCCTCCTGCCGGCAGGTGCTCGACCCGGACGTGGCGCGGGCCGCCACCGACGCGGCGCGCTGCCCGGTGGGTCAGCAGTCGGCGTTCGCGCAGTGCAACGGTGGTACGGCCACTGCGGTGAACCGCATCCTCGACGGGCGTCCGGTGGCCGGTAAGACCGGCAGCTCCGAGCAGGCCGCCACGGAGACCTTCGTCGGCTTCACCCCGCAGGTGGCGGTGGCCGGCATCGCCGCCAATCCGGACGACCCCACCGACCTGGTCGGCTCCGCCGTGCAGGCGCGGGTGATCGAGGCCGTCGCCCGGATCATCGCCACGGCGGTCGACGGCGAACCGGCCGAGTCCTTCACTGCCCCCAGCCGCGCTCTGGTCGGCGACCCCCGCCGTCCGGTCGAGCGCAGCCCGCTCGACGAGCGACGCCCGACCACCGAGCGAGGTCAGTCCGACCTGCCCCGCTGGCTGCAGAACCGGGGCTGACGGCCGCAGCGCCGGGCGCTCTGTGGGGCGACGAGCATGCTCTGGTGGGGCGACGGGCGTGCGCTGGTGGGGCGACGAGCATGCTCTGGTGGGGCGACGGGCGTGCTCTGTTAAGAAGGGGCCCTTCCTATACACGAGGCGTTAATAAGGTGCCCTTCCTTTCATGCTCGGCGGGGGCGGTAGGTGGTGACCATGGTGGGGAGGCCGCGGCGGACGATGCCGGCCCAGTCGGTGTCGCCGCGCAGCATGGCGGCGGCGGTCTTGCGGACCTGGTCGGCGGTGAAGTGCGGGGGCATCATCAGCTCGGCCGGGTCGACCAGGGCGTTGATGACGGTGGGGCGGTCCGCCTGCAGGGCTCGGTCCCAGGCGTCGTTCACCTGATCCGGGTGGTCGACCAGGTCGCCGCGGAGCCCGAGCACCTCGGCCCAGCGGTGGTACGCGATGTCGGGTAGCTGCTGGCTGTCCGGGAACATCGGGGTGCCCTCGCTGGAGCGCTGTTCCCAGCTGACGAAGGCCAGATCCCGGTTGTTGAGCACCAGCACCACGAACCGGGGGTCGGCCCAGCCCCGCCAGTACTTCGCCACCGTGATCAGTTCGTTGACCCCGTTCATCTGCATCGCCCCGTCCCCGATCAGGGCCACCAGCGGCCGGTCCGGGTGGGCGAACTTCGCGGCCAGGGCGTACGGCATGGCTCCGCCCATGGACAGCAGGGTGCCGGAGAGGCTGGCCAGCATCCCGGGGCGGACCTTGACGTGTCGGGCGTACCAGGCGGTGGTGGTGCCGCAGTCCACGGCGAGTAGCACGTCCTCGGGCAGCCGTTCGCTGAGGCTGGCGAACCACCGTTGCGGGTTGACCGGGTCGGCGTTCTGCTCGGCGAGTTTCCGCTGGGACTGCCGCCAGGCGGCGGTGGCCCCGGCGATGGTCTGTCGCCAGCGGGTCGGCCCGGGGCCGGGGCCCAGTTCGCGCAGCAGGGCCCGCAGGGTGGGTGCGGCGTCCCCGGTCAGGTTCACCTCGGTCGGGTACCGCAGGCCCAGTTGGGTGCCGTCGTGGTCGATCTGCACCCCCCGGGCCTGACCGGGTGGGGGATAGAACTCCGAGTACGGCATGTTGCTGCCGACGATCAGCAGCCGGTCGCACTCGTTCATCAGCTGCCAGCTAGGGCGGGTGCCGAGCAGACCGATCGCCCCGGTCACCCAGGGCTCCCGGTGGTCCACCACGGTGAACCCGAGCAGGGCGGTGGCCACCCCGGCGCCGAGGCGGTGGGCGATCTCGCGTACCTCGGTCTCGGCGCCGATCGCCCCTTGGCCGACCAGCATGGCCACCCGCTCGCCACCGCGCAGCACCTCGGCGGCGTGCCGGATGTCGGCCTCCGGCGGCACGGTCGGGCCGGTGCTGGGCACGCTGCTGGTGTGGTAGAAGCCGTGGGCGTGCGGTGGATCCGGGACGGCGGCCAGGTCCTGCACGTCCAGGGGGAGCACCAACGCGGCGACCGTACGCCGGGCCAGGGCCGTGCGGCAGGCCCGGTCCACCAGGTGCCGTACCTGGGAGGGATGGTCCAGTTGGGCCAGGAAGGCCGCCGCGACGTCCTTGTAGAGGGCCAGCAGGTCCACCTCCTGGTAGTAGCCTCCTCCCTCGGCGGTCGAGGCGGTGTGCCCGACCAGGGCCACCACCGGCTGGTGGTCCAGCTTGGCGTCGTACAGGCCGTTGAGGGCGTGGATGGCCCCCGGCCCGCTGGTGACCAGTACGGCCCCGATCGGCCCGCCGCCGTACTTGACGTGGGCCGAGGCGGCGAAGCCGGCGGTCTCCTCGTGGCGTACCTGGACGAACTGGGTCTGCTGGCCGGTGCGTTGCAGGGCGGAGGTCATGCCGTTGATGCCGTCGCCGGGGTAGCCGAAGTACCGGCGTACCCCCCAGCAGGCCAGTCGCTGCACGATGTGGTCCGCCACGGTGGCGTTGCGGGGCAGGGGCCACGGGTCGGCTGGCACCAGAGTGCCGACATGTCCTGCGCTCACCTGGGCCGCCTCTCGGGTAGTACCGGCGAACGCACATTCCCGGCACCACCCGGACGAAACACCCCGACGTGGGTCAGGTCCGGCGCGGATGGTGGTGAAGAAGGTCCACCGGCCGCCCGGGGACGTACCCGGGCGGTGCGTGAAGTCGGTAACCCCGGCTCACCCCGTCATGGTTCAGGGTCAGGGCATGTTGCCCTGGGCCCGGCGACACGGCGGGGGCCGCCCCCGTCGTCGTGGGTGGCGTTTGCACATCGCCACTACCACACGCCGCGGCCCCCACCACCAGGCAAACCGACACGCACCACCCGAGCAGCCGACGCATGCCGCCCCCTCCCGGCCGTTGGTCTGCCTCACTCTCACCGGCGGGCCGACACCCCGACAACCCTTTCGGCGTACGCCGAAAAGCACCCCGGGTCCCTCCGGCGTACCCGGAAAACGCTTGCCCCCCCTCGGCGTACGCCCGGAACTGCTGGCAACCTTGAGGGGTGATCTCCCTGCGGCTCACTGCGGCGGACCTGACCCGGATCCGGTTCGGTAGCCGTCCACATCCGGTCGGCAACACGATCCTGGCCAGCCAGGCCCTGCGGGATCCGGTGGTGGCCGCGCGGATGCCGGAGATGGCCGCCCGTGCCCAGGCCGCCTCGGCGAGCACCGCCGCCCTGCGCCACCTGCTGCCGGCCCGGGGCCTGCTGCCCGACTTCCTCACCCCGGTGCAGGGGATCGAGTCGGTGGCCGCCGGCATCGAGACCATCCGGGCCACCCCGCGTCGCCAGATCACCGCAGAGCTCACCGAGACGTACGCCAAACTGCCGCCCAGCCTGTGGCGGCGGCGGTTCGTGTCGGCCGACCCGGAGATGCTGGATCTGCTGATGACGGCGGTGGACCACTACTTCGACGCCGTGCTCGCCCCGGCCTGGTCGCACCTGACCGCGGCCCACCGGGCGCATGTCGACCTGCGGGCCCGCACCTACGCCCGATCCGGAGTGGACGGCCTGCTCAACGAACTGCACCCGGCGATCCGGTGGCGTCCGCCGATCCTGGAGATCGACAGTTGGTGGAGCGCGGAGCTGACCGGAAACGGTGAGGGCATCCTGCTCATCCCCGGTCCACTGGCCGGTCTGCGCCCCCGGGTGCTGGTCCGAACCGGACAGCCGGTGCTGCTGGTGTACCCGGTCATCGCCCCGCCCGAACCCCCACCGACCAGGACGGACCCCCTGGCCCAACTGCTCGGCGGCACCCGGGCGGCCGTGCTGCGCCGACTGGCCGAACCCGGCCGGCACACCACCACGGCGGTGGGTCGACACCTCGGCATCAGCGTCTCCTCGGCCTCCGAACACGCCGCCGCGCTGCGGGCCGCCGGGCTGATCACCAGCGAACGTCTCGGCGGCGCCAAGGTGCACCGGCTGACCCCCCTCGGCATCCACCTGCTAGCCGGTGACAGCCGTCCGCCGGGCGGGTAGCGGGCACCTCACCCGGATGGGTGACACTCGGAACATGTCGCTCAGCGCGCAGGACGTGGAACTGTTCGAGGGGGCCAGGGGTCGGCTGGAGGCGGTGGCCTACCGCCTGCTCGGCTCGGCCGGGGACGCCGAGGACATGGTCCAGGAGACCTTCCTGCGCTGGCAGGCCGCCGACCGCGCCCGGATCGAGCAGCCCGTGGCGTGGCTGACCAAGGTGCTCACCAACCTGTGCCTCAACCAGCTCACCTCGGCCCGGGCCCGGCGGGAGAGCTACGTGGGCATGTGGCTGCCGGAGCCCCTGCTGGCCGGGGACCGGATGCTCGGCCCGGTGGACACCGTGGAGCAGCGGGAATCGGTGTCCCTGGCGGTGCTGACCCTGATGGAGCGGCTGTCGGCCAATGAACGCGCCGTGTACGTGCTGCGGGCCGCCTTCGGCTACCCGCACGCGGAGATCGCCGAGATCCTCGACCTCACCGAGGCCAACTGTCAGCAGCTCTACCGGCGGGCCAAGCAGCACCTGGCCGCCGGTCGCCACCGCGTCCAGGTCGACCAGACCGCCGCCCGCAACATCGTGGCGGAGTTCCTGGCTGCCGCGAACAGTGGTCAGACCACACGGCTGGTCGAGTTGCTGACCGAGGACGCGGTGAGCGTCGGTGACGGTGGTGGGAAGGTCCCCGCCCGGTCCACCCCGGTCGTCGGTGCGCTGGCGGTGGCCAGGTTGCTGCGCGGACTCTTCCAGGCCGTCGACCTGCGGCGGAAGGTGCTCGGGGGATCCGCCACCATGTACGCCGAGATCGTCAACGGCGAACCGGCCGTGGTGGTCGTCGTCGGCGACCGGATCGTCGGGGTACTGGCGCTGGAGGTGACCCCCGAGGGGGTGGCGGCCGTGCGCGCCCAGGCCAACCCCGACAAGCTGGCCCGCATCACCCGGCTCTGGTCGGCCAGCCCCCCGGCCGAACCCGTCCTGGACCGGTGGTGACCGGGACCACACCCGATCCCTGTCAGCAATCGCCGGGCTGCCCGGTTCAGAAGGCGTACGCCGACGACCGGCCCCCAGCGGCCGGCGCGGCACCGCCCGCAGACAGGGAGTGGGAGCATGACCCATCGCATCGTCGTCCTCGGTGCCGGTTACGCCGGGGCGATCGCCGCAGGTCGCCTGGCCCGGCGACTGCACCCCGACCAGACCGAGATCACCGTCGTCAACGCCGCCGCCGACTTCGTCGAGCGGGTCCGCCTGCACCAACTCGCCGTCGGGGCGGATCTAGCCGTCCGTCCGCTGCGGGACCTCTACACCGGCACCGGGGTACGGGTCCGACTGGCCCGGGTCACCGGGGTCGATGTCGACCGCAGGATCGTCACCCTAGCCGAGGCCGACACCTCGTCCGAGATCGGCTACGACACCCTCGTCTACGCCCTGGGCAGCACCGCCGCCGAGCACCCCGGCGGCGCCGACCACGCCTACGACGTGGCCGGCGCCCAGTCCGCGCAGCGGCTGCGTGAACGCCTGGCCGCCCTGGAGGCGGGCGGCCGGGTACTGGTCGTCGGTGGGGGCCTCACCGGCCTGGAAGCGGCCACCGAGATCGCCGAGGCCCGACCTGACCTGCACGTCGCGCTCGCCACCCGGGGCGGCCTGGGTGACTGGCTGGACGAGGGGGCCCGCCGCCACCTGCGGAAGGTGTGCGACCGGCTGGGCATCACCGTCCACGAGCACACCGACATCACCGAGGTCCGGGCCACCGGCGCGGTCACCGGCACCGAGGGGCTCATCCCGGCCCAGGTGACCGTCTGGTGCGCCGGCTTCGCCGTACCCTCTCTGGTCGCCGGCATGGCCGTGCGGACCGCACCCACCGGGCAGATCCTCGTGGACGCCACCATGCGCTCGGTGTCGCACCCCGAGGTGTACGCCATCGGCGACGCCGCCTGCGCCGAGGGGCCGGGCGGCAGGCCGCTGCGGATGTCCTGCGCCTCCGGAGTCCCGATGGCCTGGCAGGCGGCGGACGCCATCGCGGCCCGGTTGACCGGTCGGCCGGTGCCCAGGATGTCGATCCGCTACTACAACCAGTGCATCAGCCTCGGCCGACGGGACGGCATCACCCAGTGGGTGACCGCCGACGACCGGGCCAGGGGGGTGCACTTCCGGGGCTGGTGGGCCGCCCGCTACAAGGAACTCGTCTGTCGGGGCGCGGCCTGGGGGGTGTCCCACCCGACGCTCATGCTGCCGACCCGTCGCCGTCGCCTCAGCCCGGCCATCGAACCCCGCCACGCCCGTCCACCGGCCCTCGAGGCCAAGGAAATTTGAGTAGGGTGTGCCGCACGGGCGGCCCGGGCAGCACGTGGTAGCTGGTCCACCAGGGTGAGTCCCCCGGAGATCATGACCACGACGACACGCGATTGGGCGGCCTGAGAATGGGACCTCTGCGATACTCCATCAATCTCACGGTGGACGGATGCAGCGATCACCTGGCGGTGGAACCCGACGAGGAACTGCACCGCCACCACATGGAGAACCTCACCCGGGCCGATGCCCTGCTGTTCGGTCGGGTGATCTACGAGATGATGGAGCAGGCGTGGCGGCCGTCCGCTGCGGCGGTGTCCAGGCCGGAGTGGACGGAACCCTTCGCACGGACCATCGACGCGGCGAAGAAGTACGTCGTGTCGAGCACCCTGGAGCGGGTCGACTGGAACGCCGAGCTGGTGCGGGGAGATCTGCGTACCGCCGTAGAGCAGATCAAGGAGCGGTGCCCCGGCGGGGTGTTCGTCTCCGGGGTGCAGCTTCCGACGACCCTGGCCGAGCTGGGGCTGATCGACGAGTACGAGTTCGTGGTGCATCCCCGGATCGCGGGTCGCGGGCCGCGACTGTTCGAGGGGCTGGCGAAACATGTCGACCTGAAGCTGGTCGGCCGGTCCGAGTTGGCCTCCGGAGCGGCGGTGATACGGTACGCCCCGGCCTAGGTGACGACGCTCGTCCAGGCCACCCGCAACGACAACGACCCGGCCAGGCTTCTCGCGCCTGGCCGGGTCGGTCGTGTCTGACTAGGCTGATCTGCGGTACCGGTCAGTGCCGTTTGGCCAGTTCGAGGAAGGACCGCCAGGCGGTGGGGTCGAAGGCGAGCACCGGCCCGGCCGGGTCCTTGCTGTCGCGTACGGCAACCACGCCCACCAGATTGTCAGCCACCTCGACACAGTCTCCGCCGGAGGAATTGCTGCGGGTGGCCTTCCGCCAACGGGCGTCACTGAGGTCCATGCTGGCTCTCAACTTCCTTGATGAGGTCGATGGAGAGGTCTTCGGGAAGGGCGACCGTCCGCACACCCTCCCATTTGCCGAGAAGCTTAAGCACCTTCTCGTCGGTGTCAGCCGCCTCGCCGCCGAGCTGGCTGTCCAGGTGCCCGATCCAGGTGCCGTCGGGCAGCATGGCGAGCAGCAGTGGCCCGTCCAGGCCGACGTGCAGGCCGGTGCGGGCCGGGATGATGTGGATGTGGACGTGCGGTAGCTCGGTCATCCGCAGCAGATGCGCCAGTTGCTCGGCCATGATGGCGTTGGTGCGGCGTAGCGCCGCCTCGTCGATCACCGCGAAGACCTGAGGTGGGCGCTCGCGGCGCAGGATCTCCTGGCGTTCCAGTCGGGCCGCCACCTGCTGCTCGATCTCCTGCTCGGGGCAGGTGTCGTCAAACCGCAGCACCGCCCGCGCGTAGTTCTCGGTCTGAAAGAGACCCGGAATCAGGGTCGGATTGAAGTAGCGCAGTTGTTTGGCGGCGCGTTCGGCTTTCAGCCAGGGCATGAACCAGGCGGGTTGGCTGTCCTGCTGGGCGGTACGCAGCAGAGACTCGAAGAGACCGCCGGTTTCCAGGATCTCGTCCGCGCGGCGGGCGTAGGGCAGGTCCACCGGGCGGGTGCCGGTCTCCACGGCGGACACTGTGGAGGCGGAGTAGTTCGTGCGTTTGCCGAACTCCTCCTGGTTCATGCCGGCCAGGGCCCGCTGCTTGCGTAGCTGGACCCGGATCAGATCCACGCTCTGTTCACCTTCCACCGCACCCCCAGGGGCCTCGTCAAGATCGCCAACTGTCGCCGAGTGGTGGCCGTGATCCACGCAGTGTCACCGCGGTCAGGCTCGATGCGTTCCGAGGGTAGCGGTGTGATCAGCAGACTGTCACGTAAGCGGATCCGCTCCCATCCAGCAGGGACGGGGCGGGTTCTGCCCCGGGGCCGCCCCGCGCCTTCCCCCCCCCCCCCCCCCGCGTCGGGGTGGCCCCGGTTCCATCGCTCGCTCTGGGTGCGTTTGTTGCTGCCAGGGCGACAAGAAACGCACCCAAAGATGCCGGCCCTGGGAGGTCATAGGTGATCACCACGCGGTTGCCGGGGGCGGGCCGTGGGCCGTACCCGGATCGTCCTCGGCGGGTCGGCGCGGACCCGCCGCACACCCCGCTGCGTCCGATGTGGTGCTGCCGGGCCTGCGGGCAGCCGTGGCCGTGTGCCACCGCGCGGCTGTTGCTGCACACGGAGTACGCCCACAACCGCACCGGCCTGTCGATCTACCTGGCCGGGCTGATGTACGAGGCCATGCGCGATCTGTACCACCTCAACCCGCACGACGGCCCGGACCCGACGAGCCTGTTCAACCGGTTCCTCGGCTGGGGATCGCCGCGTGGTCCGGGGCCTGGAGGGAGTCGATGATCAGGCGTTCGACCTCCGCCCAGGTGGGTGTGGGGTGACCGTAGTCGGGGACCGGGCGGCGCTGGGGGCCGAAGAAGTACTGGTGCTCGACGGTGCCCTGGATCGCGGCGTGCACCTCGGGATGGTCGTCGACGAAGTGGGTGAGGGTCAGGTCCAGGCAGTGGGACCGCTTGTCGGCCCGAGCCCGGCAGAACCGGACCTGCCGGGGGTCGACCCCGGTGCGGGTGTAGAAGTCGTGCGCGGCCAGCCAGCGCAGGGTACGGGCCTGCACCCGGGGGCCGCACTTGGAGATCAGCCAGACCCGGCCGTCGAAGTGGGGGACCAGTCGGGCGATGGTCGCCACCGCCTCGGGTACCTCGGGGGTGGCCAGCATGGCCGCCTCGTCGCCGCTGAAGAAGGCGGTGTCGTCGCCGCTGGGATGGGCGGAGCCGTCGATGATGACCCGGCCGATGTCGATGCCGAGTCGGGGAAGGTGCGCGTTCATGTGGCCCAGCATCGGCGGCATCGGGCGTACGCAGAACTATTGTTCTTTCGCCCATCTATAGTGTGGCGTTATGACTGGGCGGGAGTTGCTGGAGGCCGACGCCCTCCGGTCGTTCGCGGTCTTCGCCGAGCACCGCAACTTCACGACCGCCGCGGCGGCGCTGCACATCAGCCAACCCGCCCTGCATGTGAAGATCCGCAAGCTGGCCACGGCCCTCGACGTGGAGCTGTACGAACGCGAGGGTCGGCGGCTCAGCCTGACCGCCGCCGGGGAGCGCCTGGCCGCGTACGCCCTGGATTGTCGGCGGCGGGCCGACGAGTTCCTGCGGGAACTGCACCACGATTCGACCCCCACCCTGACCATCGCGGCAGGTCGGGGCGCGCTGCGTTGGGTGATCGGCGAGGCGATCCGGCAGGTGGGCCGGCAGGGACGTCGGGTCAATGTGATCACCGCCGACCGGGATGCCGCGCTGGCGGCCCTGCGCGCAGGGCGGGCCGATCTGGCGGTCATCGCCCACGATCCGCCTACCCGGCAGGTCGAGGCTACCCAGATCGCCGCGTACCGGCAGGTGCTCGTGGTCGACGAGCGACACCCCCTGGCGGAGCGTCGGGCGGTCCGGCTGCGCGACCTGGACGGTCTGGACCTGGTGGTACCCCCGGCCGACCGACCGCACCGGCGGGCGCTGACCCGGGCCCTGCTCGACGCGGGCGTACGGTGGCAGGTCGCCGCCGAGGTGGACGGCTGGGACCTGCTGGTGCACCTGGCCGGGTTGGGGGTCGGCGCCACCGTGGTCAACGGGTGTGTCGAACTGCCCGACGGGCTGCGTGCCGTGCCGATCCACGGCCTGCCGCAGATCCGTTACTGGGCCACCTGGCGGCTTCCCCGTGCAGAGCTGGTGGGCGACTTTTTGGGCCAGTTCCCGCCGGTGGCCGAGCGGGCACCCCGGTGACCGGGCGGCTCACCTCGACGAGCAGGTTCCTGGCGTACGTGCTGCGGCATCGCCCGGAGGCGGTCGGGATCACCCTGGACGAGGCCGGCTGGGTGGCGGTGCAGGAGCTGCTGGCCGCGTTGGCCCGGCACGGTCGACCGGTCACCGTGGAGTTGCTGGACCACCTGGTCACCGGTACCGACAAGCAACGTTTCGAGATCCGCGCGGGTCGGATCCGGGCCGCCCAGGGCCACAGCGTCGCGGTGGACCTGCAACTGGCACCGCAGGTGCCGCCGCAGGTGCTCTATCACGGTACGGTGGCCCGTTTCCTGCCCCGCATCCGTGTCGAGGGACTGGCGCCGGGTGAGCGTACCCATGTGCATCTGTCTGCGGACGCGGAGACCGCGGCCCGGGTCGGTGCCCGCCGGGGCGAACCGGTCGTGCTGCGGGTCGACGCCGCCGGTATGCACCGTGTCGGCCTGGTCTTCTACCGGGCCGCCAACGGGGTCTGGCTGACCGCCCAGGTGCCGCCGGATTTCCTGGCCTGATCGCCACCGGTCCGTCGACTCAAGACATCCAAATGTCTTGATATGTTATCGCTCACACGATACCTTCCGAGCGGGAGCCGGGCACGTTCTCGACGCGTCCCCGCCGGTCCGGGATCCCGGCGAGTGGGCGAGACCGCGATGCCGACCGACGGGCTACGCGGATCCTGACCGGGCGCCGCCGAACCGATCACGGTCGCCCCGGGGTCCGCGGTGGGCAGCCCGTGCCCGACCGGTACGCGGAGCAGGGCTCATCCACCACCACCCACGGTGCAGTGGCACCTTCCGCGCGTCCGGTGCGACGCGAGATGGAGCAACAAGATGGTGAGATCCAGATCGATCTTCGGGCCCGCCGCGATCGCGGCGTTGCTCGTGCTGAGCGTGGGCGGGGTGGCGATGGCCACCGGCCCCAGCGCGACCGCCTCGACCACCGAGGTCGGCACCCAGGCGGCCACGGCGGGCTGCGGTCGGGCCCCCGGGCTCAACAGCGGCACCCACACGATCCAGAGCAACGGCAAGAGTCGCAGCTACATCCTGCGGATCCCGGCCAACTACAACAACAACCACCCCTACCGGCTGGTGCTCGGCTTCCACTGGCGCGGCGGCTCGGCCGTCGACGTGGACACCGGGCAGACGGTGCAGCGGGACGCCTGGTCGTACTACGGGCTGCGGCAACTGGCCGACAACAGCACCATCTTCGTGGCCCCGCAGGGGCTCAACGCCGGCTGGGCCAACTCCGGCGGCGAGGACGTGACCTTCGTCGACGACCTGCTGCGGCAGGTGGAGGCGAACCTCTGCGTGGAGACCACCCAACGCTTCGCCCTGGGCTTCAGCTGGGGCGGCGGGATGAGCTACGCCCTGGCCTGCGCCCGGCCCAACGTGTTCCGCGCGGTCGCGGTGTACGCCGGTGGCCTGATCAGCGGATGCAGCGGCGGCAACGGTCGGATCGCCTACTTCGGCGCCCACGGCATTCGGGACAACGTCCTCGGCATCTCCGGTGGACGGTCGCTGCGTGACCGGTTCGTCAACAACAACGGGTGCACCCCGCAGAATCCGCCCGAGCCCTCCCAGGGCAGCCTGACCCACCGCACCACCACCTACTCCGGCTGTGCGGCCGGCTACCCGGTGGTGTGGGCCGCCTTCGACGAGGGCCACATCGCCGCACCCCAGGACGGGGCGCCCGGCGACAGCGGCTCCCGCACCTGGCTGCCGGCGGAGACCTGGCGGTTCTTCACCCAGTTCGGCAGCAGCACCCCGCCGCCGCCGGACCCCACCACCCCGCCGCCCGGCCCCACCACCCCGCCGCCCGGCCCGACGACCCCGCCCCCGGGTGGTGGCGCCTGCCGGGTGGCCGTGGCGGTCAACGCCTGGAACAACGGCCTGACCCAGGACCTCACCATCACCAACACCGGTGGCAGCGCGATCAACGGCTGGTCCCTGGTGTTCACCCTGCCGGGCGGGCAGAACATCACCGGTGGCTGGAACGCCAGCTACTCGCCGACCTCCGGACAGGTGACCGCCCGCAACGTGTCGTACAACGGCAGCATCGCCCCGGGTGCCTCGGTGGCCATCGGCTTCCAGGCCACCCACACCGGCAACTCCGCTAGACCCTCCTCGTACACCCTCAACGGCGCCACCTGCACCATCGCCTGACCGATCGGACCTGATCGTCGGTCCCGGGCCACGCTGACCGCGTGGCCCGGGTCCACCGGCTCGTCGGCCGGGGGTGGCCCGGGTCCACCGGCTCGTCGGCCGGGGGTGGCCCGGGTCCACCGGCTCGTCGGCCGGGGTGGTCACCCGGATTGCCTGCGGCCGTCGCCGGGGTGGGCCGGGCTGCCGGTCGGGCGGCCTGCAACCGACCGTCCGGGCTTCCCGGCGGTGATCGACTCCGTTTCGCCGTAACGGCGGTGTCCGACCCTCGCGGACCCCGCCGTTACGGCGTAACGGCGATCGCCGGCCCTCGCGGACCCCGCCGTTTCGTCGATACGGCGCGCGTCGGCGCTGCTGGGGCGCGGGCGTCGTGCCGGGGCCGTCCACTGGGGGGCGGCACGCTAACATTGCCGCGTCTTGAGACGGCTGCGGAGCGAGGCTGTATGGGGTGGCTCCAGCGTGTGCTGGGTGGGCGGCGGGTCGAGCACGATCCGGGTCGACAAGAGGCACTGCTAGAAGAGGTCCGGCACCGGTTCGGCATCCGCGTCCAGGTCGGCCTCCACGACCAGGTCAAGGCGATCACGCAGCTGCTGGACGACGAGGACGGTCTGCTGGTAGCCATCCGGATCGTGCGTGAGGTCGCCGAGGCGGCCCACTCGGATCTCCAGGCTCAGGCCGCCGACCTGTACCGGCGTAACGGTTACCGGCTGGTGGTCGACCGGCGCAACTATCGTCCGCTGTGGCGGGAAGCCGGGCGGGCCTTGCGGTGGCCGCTGTTCGATGCGCCGAGTGGCCTGCATCCGTACGTGCAGGTGGCCGCGGCGGTCACGGTGATCGGCGACCGGGCGTCGCGGGTCGTGAAGATCACCGACCCCGCCCCGGTCCTGGCCTCGGTCTTCGAGCTGTTCGACCTCGTCACCACCGGTTGGGAGTACGGCCGGGTCCGGCCGGACACCAACGGGGCCGAGCTGGTCCTGCGGCTGATCTCTGCCGCGCAGCAGATCAACGCGGCGTGGCCGGATCCGCCGCCGTTGCCGCAGTCGGTCCGGGAACTGATGCGCCGCAACAACACCACCAACGTGTACGACCCCACCGTCGACCGGGTGGTAGGTGGGATCAATCTCGGCGGGGAACTGCGGCCGGCCCTGCTGTCCTGATCGCGGTCAGCACACCGGGCCGATCATATCCGGCTGTGGCAGAGCCGCTTCTCGGCGGCTGACTGCTGCTTGTTAACAGGGGACCCCTGCTCTACCGCAGACGTTAAGAAGGGGCCCTTCCTTACACTCGGGCTGGTGGAGCTGATCACCGAGCCGGACGACGAGCGGATCGCCGACTATCGCGCGCTGACCGACGTGGAGTTGCGTACCCGCTGGGAGCCCCCGCATGGGCTGTTCATCGCCGAGGGGGAGTTGGTGTTGCGCCGGGCCCTGCGGGCCGGCTACCCGGCCCGGTCGTACCTGGTCGACGCCAAGCGGGTGGACCAGCTAGCCGACCTGGACACCGGCGAGGCCCCGGTGTACGCCGCCACCCCCGAGGTGCTGCGGGAGGCCACCGGCTTCCATGTGCACCGGGGAGTGCTCGCCTCCTTCCGGCGCAAACCACTGCCCGAGGCCGCCGAGGTGCTGGCCACCGCCCGCCGGGCGGTCATCCTCGAAGACGTCAACAATCACACCAATCTGGGCGCGATCTTCCGGGCGGTCGCCGCGCTCGGGGTGGACGCCGTGCTGCTCTCACCGTCCTGCGCCGACCCCCTCTACCGGCGCAGCGTACGGGTCAGCATGGGGGAGGTGTTCGCGGTGCCGTACGCGAAACTGGACCCCTGGCCGACCGCGCTGGCCCAGGTACGCGACGCCGGTTTCACCGTGCTGGCGATGACCCCGGCCCCGGACGCGGTGCCCATCCAGCGACTGACCCCGGCTCAGCGGGCCCGGGCCGCGCTGCTGCTGGGTGCCGAGGGGGCCGGGCTGACCACGGCGGCGATGCAAGCCAGCGACGTGCGGGTGGTCATCCCGATGCGGCGCGGTGTCGACTCGTTGAATGTCGCCGCCGCCACCGCGGTGGCCTGCTGGGAACTCGGCCGCGACGATCCCCTCTGACCTGACCTGCGGTTATCGGCGGGCAAATCACGGACTGTAACGTGTCGCGGGTGTTCCCCACCGTACGCGAGGTCCTGGCCCTGGACCCGGTCCGCCGTGGCGCCCCGCGTCTGGTAGCCGGAGAGGTGGGTTTGGACCGACCGGTGCGCTGGGTGCACGTGGCCGAGGTGCCCGACATCGCCACCCTGCTGGGCGGTGGTGAACTGGTGCTCACCACCGGCATCGGGTTGCCGGCCGACGACGCCGGACTGCGGGCCTTCATCGCCGACCTGGCCGGGGTCGGCGTCTCCGGACTGGTGGTGGAACTGGGCCGCCGCTACCTGACCGGGGTACCCAGGGTGATGGCCGCCGCCGCCGGACGACACGGCCTGCCCCTGGTGGAACTGCGCCGGGCCACCCCCTTCGTGCGGATCACCGAGGCGGTGCACGCCCTGATCGTGGACGCCCAGCTAGCCGAGTTGCGGGCCACCGAGGAGATCCACCAGCGGTTCACCGACCTGTCCGTGGAGGGTGCCGAACCGGACGAGGTGATCCGGCAGGCCGCCGAACTGTCCGGCTGCCCGGTGGTGCTGGAGAACCTGTCCCGCCAGGTGCTCGCCTACGACCCGGCGGGGGAGAACGCCGAACTGCTGCTGGACGGATGGGAGCAGCACTCCCGACGGATCCGACCCACCGGGCGTACGGCGTACGACCCGGACAGCGGCTGGCTGGTCACCATGGTCGGCGCCCGGGGCGAGGACTGGGGTCGGCTGCTGCTGCGCTGGCCGGGCGGCGTCCACCTCAGCGGCCCGGGTGGCGTCGAGGTTGACGGGCCGGGGGAGGGCGACCCGGACGGGGCGGAGGACCCGAGGCCCGGCCCGGCCGTGCCGCCGACCCGGCTGACCATCCTGGTGGAGCGGGCCGCGTCCACCCTGGCCCTGGGCCGACTGATCCGCCGGGACACCGAAGGGTGGGTACGGCAGATCCACCGCACCCTGCTCACCGCCCTGCTGGACCGCACCCGGCCGGTCGACGAGGTGGCCCTGCGGGCCCGGGCGCTGGGGCTGGTGCTGGACCGTCGGCACCTGGTCGGGGTGGTGGTCCGGCCGCGCGGCGACGACCCGACCGGGGAGTACGGCCCATCGACCGAACCGGCCGGTGAGCCCGGGTCGGCCGGTGCCGATGCCGGGACGGGCCGACTGCGGGACCTGGCCGAGACGGTCGGGCAGGCGCTGCGCGAGGCGAACCTGACGGGCCTGACCAGCGCCATGGACGACCAGGCGGTCGGGGTGCTGCTGGCCCTGGCCGACCCGGCGGCGGAGGATCGGGCCCTGACGGCCTTCGCCGCCGCCCTGCGACGCGCCCGCCCCGACCTCCGCCTACCCGAGCCGCGCCGCCCCGGCGGCGGGGGCCTGGTCATCGCCGCCGGTTCCGGGGTGGGCAGTCTGCGGGAGGCCGGTCGATCCCTGATGGAGGCCCGGCAGGTAGCCGAGGCGGCCCGGCGGGACCGGCGGGACCTGCCGATCTTCCGGCTGCCGCATGTCGGGCTCGCCGGGCTGCTGCACCTGCTGCGCGACGAGCCGCGCCTGCAGACCTTCGTCGAACGCGAGCTGGGTGCCCTGCTGGCGTACGACGCCCGGCACCCCCGGGAGCACCTGCTCGGCACCCTGCGGGCGTACCTGGAGCAGGGCAGGAACAAGTCGGCGGCGGCCACCGCGGCGCACCTGTCCCGGCCGGCCTTCTACGAACGGCTGGCCCGGATCAGTCGCATCCTCGACGCCGACCTGGACTCGGTCGACACCTGCCTCTCCCTGCATGTCGCCCTGCTGGCCCTGGACGCCATCCGCGCCCCCTGACACTCACCCGGTCAGGGAGTGCAGGGCCTTGGCGTAGACGGGCGGGACGTAAGAGGGGCCGCCGCCCGGGGTGAAGGTGTCGGAGGTGGCGGCGGTGGCCCAGGCGCTGTCCGGGACGGCCGCGACCAGGGCGGTCACCACCGGAGTGTCCCGCCAGTGCGGCTGCTGGGCCAGCAGGCTCAACGCCACCACGGACTCCTCCACCTCACCGACACACTCGAAGGGCTTGTGCCCGTCCACCCCGAGCAGTTCCCGGTAACCCGGGATCTGGGTGGGGTCGGCGAGCAGGTCACCACCGAAGATGTGGGTGATCCGCTCCCGGGACATGAACGGGGCCAGGGCCAGGAAGACGAACCGGCACTTCGGGCAGTCACGGCACCAGCGTTCGCTGGCGTCCCGCAGCTTGAAGGCGGCGTTGCAACTGGTCACCACGTCGTCGTACCGGTCGATGGTGGCGAACAGCCGGGCGATGTGCAGCTCCGACAGCGGACGCAGCAGCGAGAAGTACGGCTCGGTCAGCCCGGCGTGCTCTGCCAGGGCTCCCCGCAGCAGCCCCTCGGCTGCCACCCCCTTCGACCACTGGTGGTTGATCTCGTGACCGTTCCAGATCAGGTTCGGGTCCGACGCCGAACGCTCGTTGGACATCACCACCGGGCCCAGACCGTGCAGCACCGCCGTGGCGACCGCGATCAGCGAGTTGATCGCGGTGACCGGGATGTGCCCGTTGCGGGCCCCGGCCGCGTTCAGCTCGAACAGCACCGGATCCAGGCGGCGCCGCGCCGCCAGCGCGGGGAGCCCGGAGGAGGCGTTCACCGCCTTGATCACATGGTTCGGGTTGACCGAGAAGGGCACCGGGTCCAGACCGGCCCGACGCAGGGCCTCCAGACTGACGATGGAGTCCTTGCCACCGCCGACCGCCGACAACGGACGCCGGTCGGAGTTGTCGTACTCGGCGGGAGGGCGCACCCGGCCGGGCGGGATCTGCGGGGTCAACTCCAGCACGTACGGCAGCTGGTTGCGGTAGGCGTACTCCGCCAGGCCCTTGGTGTAGACGGCGGTGACGAACTCGGCGGCGGCCGGGCCGAGCGGCGCCGGCAGCACGATCTGCCCCGGCGCGGCGGCCTTGTAGTAGCTGACCCCGGCCACCACGTGCAGCAGCTCCAGCACCCGGCCGAGGGCCGCCACGGCCGCATCCGAGGGGGACTGCTCGGGCACCGGCAGCGTGATCACCTCGGTGAACCGCTGTTCGCCGTCCGGGCCGGTCAGCGCGTAGTCGAACAGCGCCTCACCGGTGGAGAGGTCGATCGAGTAGGACGGGAAGGTGAACGCGTCCATCCGCGCCAGTTGCGTGTTGGGCACACGCCATACTAGGCCCTGGTTCGTCCGGCCGTGCCCGGCTCCGCCGTACCGTGTCCCTGCTCCACCGCCGTCGCCCCCGAGGAGAAGCTGTGCG
Organism: Micromonospora sp. NBC_01739; assembly: GCF_035920385.1. GTDB lineage: Bacteria > Actinomycetota > Actinomycetes > Mycobacteriales > Micromonosporaceae > Micromonospora. Next base: position 730,476 of record NZ_CP109151.1, read on the forward strand.
CCTGTCTGACCTGCGCGGACGTTCCGTCGCCGTCTGGGGGGCCGGCCGGGAGGGCCGGGCCGCCGTGATCGCGATCGCCGCCCACGGGCCGGCGGAGCTGGTCGCCGTGGACGACAGCGCCAACTTCCTCACCCTGCCCTGGGAGGGGCCCCTGGCCGAGGCCGCCCCGCTGGTCACCGGCGAGGAGGGCTTCGAGCGGCTGGCCGCCGCCGAGGTGGTGGTCCGCTCGCCGGGGGTGCCGCAGACCCATCCCTGGCTGGTGGAGCTGCGCCGCCGGGGGGCCACGATCACCCAGGGCACCGCCCTGTGGATGGCCGACCACGCGGCACGCACCGTGGGGGTGACCGGCAGCAAGGGCAAGAGCACCACCTCCAGCCTGATCAGTCACCTGCTGAACGCGATGGACCGCCCCAACGTCTTCGGCGGCAACATCGGGGTACCGACCCTGGACCTGCCGGAGGCGGAGCTGTACGTGCTGGAGCTGTCCAGCTACCAGTGCAGCGACCTGACCGACTCGCCCCGGGTCGCCGTGGTCACCGCCCTGTTCCCGGAGCACCTGGACGCCCACGGCGGCGAACAGGAGTACTACCGGGACAAGCTCAACCTGCTGCAGTACGGGCCGCAGACCGTGGTGGTCAACGGCGCGGACCCCCGACTGGCGGTCGAGTTGGGCGACCGGGCCGTCATCCGGGCCGGCGCGGCCGACTCGGTGAACGTGGCCGCCGGGCCGGACGGCACACCCTGGTTCCACCTGGTCGACCGGCCGCTGTTCCCCCGGGCGGTACTGCCGCTGGTCGGGCGGCACAACGAGGGCAACCTCTGCGTGGCCCTGGCGGTGCTCGACGCCCTGGGGGTGGACATCGTCGGGCGCAAGGACGCCCTGGCGGTGGCGGTGGCCGAGTTTCAGGGCCTGGCCCACCGGCTGACCGAGATCGTCGACCCCTCCGGCCTGACCTTCGTCGACGACACCCTGGCCACCAGCCCGTACGCCGCCATGCACGCCATCGACGCGTACGACGGCCGCCCGTTGACCGTGATCGTCGGCGGCAACGACCGAGGCGTCGACTACACCCCCCTGCGGGAGCACCTGGCCGAGCGGGAACTGACCGTCATCGGCATCCCGGACAGCGGCCCCCGCATCATCCAAACCCTGTCCGGCCTACCCAAAGTGCGTACCGAACTGGTGGACGACCTGACCGCCGCAGTCCACCTGGCCCGCCAGCTGACCCCACCCAACGGCGTCGTCCTCCTCTCCCCGGCCGCCCCCAGCTACGGCCGCTTCCGCAACTTCGAACACCGCTCCGAAGTCTTCGCCGAAGCCATCCAAACCACCACCCACCCCTGACCCACCCCGGGCCTCCGGCCCTTCCCCCCCCGTTGATCATGAGGTTGGCCGGTGGTTTTGTCCTGATTCACTGCCGCTAACCTCATGATCAACGGGGCAAGGGTGGGGTGCGGAAAGCGTGGGTGGGGGGTGGGTTTGGGTGTGGGATGCGTGGGGTTTGGGGTAACGGGGTGCGGAAAGCGTTGACGTTGTGTCAGGGCGGGTGGGGCATCCGCGACACCTTGGCTCTTGTCGGGATAGTGATCGTGGTGGAAGCGTGCGGTTACCGCGAACCGAGAGGGTGCGACGATGACCGCCGATGACCTGCTGGCCCGGCACCGGGCCGTACTCCCGTCCTGGATGCCGCTCTACTACGCCGAGCCGATCGAACTCGTCTCCGGCGAGGGCCGCCGGGTCACCGACGCCCAGGGCCGCACCTACCTGGACTTCTTCGGCGGGGTGCTGACCAACATGATCGGGTACGACATCGCCGAGATCCGGGAGGCGGTGCAGCGGCAACTGACCACCGGGATCGTGCACACCTCGACGCTCTACCTGATCCGTCAGCAGGTCGAACTGGCCGAGAAGATCGCCCGACTCTCCGGCATCCCGGACGCCCGGGTCTTCTTCACCAACTCCGGCACCGAGGCCAACGAGGCCGCCCTGCTGATGGCCACCAACCACCGCCGCTCCCACCAGGTCCTCGCGGTCCGCAACAGCTACCACGGCCGGTCGTACGCGACGATGGGCATCACCGGCAACCGGGGCTGGTCGGCCAGCCAGCTCAACCCCCTCCAGGTGGCCTGGCTGCACTCCGGTGAGCGGCTGCGTGGCCTGCTGGCCCGGCTGCCGGAGGCCGACCGGATCGACGCCGCCGTGGAGGACCTGCGGGAGGTGCTGGCCACCCAGACCAGCGGAGACGTGGCCTGTCTGCTGGCCGAGCCGATCCAGGGGGTCGGCGGCTTCGTGCACGGCCCGGACGGTCTCTTCGCCGCCTGGAAGAAGGTCCTGGACGAGCACGGCATCCTGCTGATCTCCGACGAGGTGCAGACCGGTTGGGGGCGTACCGGGGAGCACTTCTGGGGCTACCAGGCCCACGGGGTGACCCCGGACCTGCTCACCTTCGCCAAGGGCATCGGCAACGGCTTCGCCTTGGCCGGGGTGGTCGGCCGGGCCGAGGTGATGGAGGCGGTACCGGCGATCAGCTTCTCCACCTTCGGCGGCAACCCGATCTCCACCGCCGCCGGCAATGCCGTCCTGGACTACCTGCTCGACCACGACCTGCAGGCCAACGCGGCCCGCACCGGCGCGATCCTCGTCGAGGGCCTGCGCGCCGCCGTGGGCGACCTCGACTGCGTCGCCGAGGTACGCGGAAAGGGCCTGATGCTCGGTGTCGAGTTCGTCCGACCGGGCACCACCGAGCCGGACCCCGCCCTGGCCGCCCGGGTCTTCGAGGGGTGCCGGGCCGGTGGCCTGCTGGTCGGCAAGGGCGGGCTGCACGGCAACGTGCTGCGGATGGGACCGCCGCTGACCCTGACCGACCAGGAGGCCCGGGAGGGCCTGGCCATCCTGGTCGAGGCGATCCGCTCCGGCGCCGCCGAGGCGGTCACCCCGTGAACCTCATCGGGCACTTCATCGACGGCAAGCGGGTCGGCGGCAGCTCGGGACGGCGCAGTGAGGTCTTCGACCCGGCCACCGGTCGGCGTACCGCTCAGGTGGAGCTGGCCAGTGCCACGGACGTCGCGGTAGCGGTGGAGTCCGCCGAGCGGGCGGCCCGCGCCTGGCGGGACGCCTCCCTGGCCAAGCGGACCGCGGTGCTGTTCGCCTTCCGGGAGCTGGTGCACGCCCGCCGCGACCAGCTCGCCGAGGTGATCACCGCCGAGCACGGCAAGGTGCTGGCCGACGCCGCCGGGGAGGTGCAACGCGGCCTGGAGGTCATCGAGTACGCCTGCGGCATCCCCTCGGCCCTGCGCGGCGGCTACAGCGAGAACGTCTCCACCGAGGTCGACTCGTACAGTCTGCGCCAGCCCCTCGGGGTGGTAGCGGTGATCAGCCCCTTCAACTTCCCGGTGATGGTGCCATTGTGGTTCGTGCCGGTGGCGGTGGCCGCCGGTAACGCCGTGGTGCTCAAGCCGAGCGAGAAGGACCCCAGCGCGGCCCTGCTGCTGGCCGAATGGTTCGCCGAAGCCGGCCTGCGCGACGGGGTGCTCAATGTCGTCAACGGCGACAAGGAGGCCGTCGACGCCCTGCTGGAACACCCGGCGATCAAGGCGGTGTCGTTCGTCGGGTCCACCCCGGTAGCCCGGTACGTCTACCAGCGCGCCACCATGGCCGGGAAGCGGGTGCAGGCCCTGGGCGGGGCGAAGAACCACATGGTGGTGCTGCCCGACGCCGACCTGGACCTGGCCGCCGACGCGGCCGTCAACGCCGGGTTCGGCTCGGCGGGGGAGCGGTGCATGGCGATCTCCGCCCTGGTGGCGGTGGAGCCGATCGCGGACGAGTTGGTGGCACGGATAGCCCGGCGGATGGCCGGCCTGCGTACCGGTGACGGGCGGCGGGGCTGCGACATGGGCCCGCTGGTCACCGCCGCCCACGCCGACCGGGTCCGCTCCTACGTGGAGGCCGGGGTGGCCGCCGGGGCGGTGCCGGTGGTCGACGGCCGCGAGGTGACCCCGGACGGTGACCCGGACGGCTTCTGGCTGGGCCCCACCCTGTTCGACCACGTGACCCCGGAGATGTCGATCTACACGGACGAGATCTTCGGGCCGGTGCTGTCGGTGCTGCGGGTCGGCTCGTACGACGAGGCCGTGGCCCTGGTCAACGCCAACCCGTACGGCAACGGCACGGCGATCTTCACCAACGACGGCGGGGCCGCCCGGCGCTACCAGCACGAGGTGGAGGTCGGCATGGTCGGCGTCAACGTGCCGATCCCGGTGCCGATGGCGTACTACTCGTTCGGCGGCTGGAAGTCCTCCCTCTTCGGGGACCTGCATGCCCACGGCCCGGACGGGGTCGCCTTCTTCACCCGGGGCAAGGTGGTCACCAGCCGCTGGCTGGACCCCCGCCACGGCGGAGTCAACCTGGGCTTCCCCACCCAGACCTGAGCAGTCGCAGGGTGCCCGCCCCGACCAGGTACGCCACCAGGGCGGCGGCGGGTAGCCCGAAGGTTTCGGGGGCGGCTTTCGGGGCGGCGCTGTTGGCGACCATGGCGTACACGACGGCGGCGTAACCGGCGACGACGAGTGCGCTCCGGACACACCGACGGCCCGACCGTCCGGCACCCCACGGACGGTCGGCCCCACCCTTTCGCTGCTCGGGGTCGTGGCCGCCAGCGGTGGAGTCGTGGCCGCCGGCGGCGGAGCGGCCGGTGCGGGCCTCGATCGGGCCGAAGATCGTGACCAGTACGGCCAGCACCACACTCAGCATCAGCAACCAGGGCAGCCGCCAGGCGAACCAGGCTCGCGTACCGGCGGCCGGAGTGGGCAGCATCCCCAGCGCGTCGAGCCCGCCCACCAGCAGGATCACCGCGCTGAGGTGCCACAGGAAGACGGTGAGCACTACCGCGTTGACCGCGATCACCGCCTGCCACGGGCGGCTGCGGCGCAGCCAGCGTTCGGCGGGTTCACGCAGCAGCAGGATGAGTCCGAGTTGGGCGGTGGCCACGGCGAGCAGTGCCACGCTGGGCGGCGCGGCGTTGTCCAGCCGCTGACCCGGCAAGTTGATCATGCTCACCGGGTACGGTCCGGGGCCGGTGAGCAGCACCGCCACGGCGAGTCCGGCCGCGAGCATCACCAGGGCGGCCCGAGGGGACATCGGTAGACATCGGGTGCGCAGTCCTCGGCGTGGTGGACTCCGGTCCGCCGCCGCGGCTGGCGGTTCGCGCCCGGGCGAGGATGGTCGGCAGTCGCCACGTCGGGCGTCGTACCAGGCGAAACCGAGCTGGTGGACGGCGAGCCAGCCGAGCAGGTAGTTGGCCAGGGCCAGTTCGGCCGGACCGAACGCGCGTCCTGCGTCGCCCAGGGCCACCAGGGCCGCCAACGCCACCGGCACGACCAGCCCGAAGCGGCGGTGCAGCGCGTACATGAGCGGGGTCAGCGGCACCACCGCCAGGTAGGCGGCGAGGAACCACAGCGGGATGGTGGCGAACCAGATGACCGTACGGACCAGGCTCGCCTCGGCTCCGACCAGCCGGGCGATCAGCGCGCTGCCGGCGAGCACCAGTACCAGCGCGGTGGTCGGGCGCAGCAGCCGAGCGCTACGTCCGAGCAACCAGCTGCTGACCTCACCACCCCGGTTGCGGTGTGCCGTCAGCGCGGCGGCGTTTGCGTACCCGCCCACCAGGAAAAACACCGGCATCACCTGGACCAGCCAGGTCAGCGGATAGGCCCACGGCAGCGACGGCAGGGCCGAATGGCCGTCGGGCTGTCCATGCCGGTCGTAGGAGATGGTGGCGATCGCCCAGTGACCGAGCACGACCATGAGGATCGCCAGGGCCCGAAGCAGATCCAGGTAGCGCTCACGGTCGGCCGGTGTCCTCGCGGCGAGTGCGGCCAGGCGGCGCATCAACCGAGGGTATGCCCAGTCGAGGCGATGTTGCCCAGGCTGGCCCGAATCCGCTTGGCCTTCTGGTCGTCGATGTCGTCGAACACGGCAAGCGCGCGCCGCCACGCGACGGCGGCACCCTCGTGGTCGCCGGCCTCGTACAGCGTGTCGCCGAGATTCGTGTCCGCCGTCGCCTCGCCGTGCCGGTCGCCGAGGGAGGCGTACAGTTCCCGCGTGCGATGGTAAAGCTCGGCGGCCCGGTCGTACTCGCCGAGCATGCGGTGCACGTAGCCCAGGCTGTCGTGAGTGACGGCGGCCCCGTCCACGTCGCCGAGTTCGTTGAGCATCGCCAAAGCCTGTTCGCAGTACGCGACCGCCGCGCGGTGGTCGCCGAGCTGGGCATGGCACCAGCCCACCGAGTTGAGCGTCTTGGCCTCGCCGATGCGGTGCCCAGCTCGGCGGAACAGCTCCAATGCCCGTAGGTCGTTGCGTAACGCCGTCTGATGGTCATCGGCCTGGTCGGCGATCCACCCCAGACTTCGGTGGGTGAACGCCTGATGAAGCGCGTCGTCCAGCCCCTCGAACAGATGCAGCGCCCGCTGCTGGTGTTCCCGGGCGTCGCCGTAGCGGCCGAGCCGGGTGGCGGCCCCACCGAGGAAGCGGTGGGTGTGAGCCTCCGCCGCCGGGTCACCGAGCCGACGGGCGGCGGACAGGGCGATGTGTTGGGTGCTGGTCCAGTCGTGCCAGTGGCCGCGCAGGTCGAGGAAGCTCACCAGGGCGGCGGCGAGTTGCCAGGCGTGGGTGTCATGGCCCGAACCGGCCGCGAGGTCGACGGCGGCGACGAGTACGGCGTGTTCGGCGGCGAACCAGGCGAGTGCCGACTCGCGGTGGGTGAACCCCTCCGGGACCACCCCGGGTGCGGCGGTGGCGAGCGAGATCGGGCCCCGGGGCGGCTGCAACAGCAGTTCGGCGTCGTGCGCGCTGTGCAGGTAGTGGTCGAGGAGACGCCGGGTGGCTGCCCGCCGCCACTGGGCCGGCTCCGCCTCGGCCAGTTCCTCGGCGTACGCGCGCAGCAGGTCGTGGCAGGTGAACCGACCCGGCCGATGTTCGGTGACCAGGTGGGCCTGGACCAGTTCGGCCAGGGACGCCCGGACCTCGACCACGGTCGCCGCGGCGAGGCTGGCCAGGGCGGCGACCCCGATGTCCGGCCCCGGGAACAGCCCGCACAGGCGGAACAGACGTGCGGCCGGCTCGCTCACCTGCTGGTACGAGCAGCTGAGGGCGGCTCGCACGTCAACGCGCGAATCCGTTCCCGCCAGCGGGTCGAGTCGCCGTGGTGCGTCCCGCAGCTCAGCGGTCACGGCGGCCAGCGGGAAGTGCGGGTGGGTCGCGGCCCGGGCGGCCACCACGGCGATGGCCAGCGGTAGGCCGGCACACCTGTCGATGAGTCCGTCGACCGCGTCGGGTTCGGCCGCCATCCGTCGGGCTCCGATCCGGCGGCCCAGCAGGGTCCTCGACTCCATCCGATCCAGCAGCGGCACCGCGATCGGTCGGGCACCCTCTGCGGCGACGAGGCCGGGCAGTTGGCTGCGACTGGTCACCAGGACCAGGCAACTGGCCGAGCCGGGCAACAACGGGCGAACCTGGTCGGCATCGCGGGCATTGTCCAGCACCATCAGCAACCGGCGGCCGGTCAGCAGGCTGCGGAACAGATTGATCTGTGCCTCCAGATCGCCCGGAATCCGCATTCGGGGCACCTCGAAGGCGTCCAGGAAGTGGCGGATCGCGTCACTGGGCGGGACCGGTGCCCTTCGGTCGAATCCCCGCAGGTTGACGTGGAGCTGACCGTCCGGGAAATGTTCCCGCATTCGTTGTGCCCAATGGATGACCATTGTCGTCTTACCCACGCCGGCGGTCCCGGTGACGACCGCGATGACCGGGGCAGTGGTGGTGGCGTCCAGGTCGGCGCGCAGCCCGTCGAGTTCCGTCAGCAGTTCCCGCCGTCCGCTGAAGGCGCCGAGGGCCGCCGGGAGTTGGGCGGGCACCGGCAATGCCGGTTGCGGGCGGTCCGTGGCCGGATCCGCCTGCGGTCCGGTGCCGGGCAGCGCGGGTCCTGCCGGATCCGCCACCCGCCGGTCGGTGTCCGGTGCGGCGGTACGGTGTGGTCCGCCGGTCGCGAGGCGTTCGCCGACCACCCGTTCCCATCGGGTGGCCCACGCGCCCGCCTGAGCCGGTGTCACACCGAGGGCGAGCAGCAGCCGGTCGAGTACATCCATCGGCATCACACTGTTGCCGTTGAGGTAGTTGGCCAGGCTGCTCCGGGGGACGCCGGTGGCCGCAGCCAGGTCCTGGAGGGAGAGCCGAGCCTTGCCTCGGGACCGGGCGGCGCGGATCCGCAGCCGGTTCAGCTCCGCCAACAACTCCTGCTCCGGCTCGCCTGAATCAGCCGTGGAAGAACCGGCATGGCTGTTGGTCACAGCCGCATCGTCGCACCCGATGTCCAGCATCGTCCATGGACGTCCAACGGTGGCGGTATCGCGCTCGCCGGCTGGCAGTCTGGGATCCAGAAGTGGTGTGCCGGGTTCGGGGGATCCGAATTGGCTTGGCGAATTCGGGAATCGGCACGCCGGTGAGAAATCGACGAAGGGAAAAGCGATGAAACGAAAGCTGCTGATGCTGGCCGCCGCCGGCCTGATGGCGTCCGCCGCGCTGATCCTGCCCGCCGCGTCGGCGTCCGCTGCCGCCGTGGGTGCGGGCTGGGAATACCCGGACGACGTCGCCACCATCCAGGGGTGGGACTACCCGGGCTAGTTGGCGACCCGACCCGACCGCTGAAGGGGCTTCACATGAAGATCCAGCATCTTGCCTTGAAACTGCCAGTGGTGTTCGCGGTGGCCGTCGGCGTCCTGGTCGCCACCGTCTCGCCGGCCGCCGCTGCCAACGACGACCACTACGTGACCACCTGGGACAGCTTCAAGGGTTGCCAGGCCGGCCGCCTTGACTTCGTCGACTACGGCGAGGGAGCGCCCGGTGGTGGAATGAATGACGACTACTTCATCGTGAGGGACACGTGCGCCAACGGTGACGGGGTCTTGGCGTACGTGTATCTCAATGGCGTCCAGAGGGGCACCAAGTACAACGGTGGCGGCTCCGGCACGTCGATCATCTGGGATCCGGTTCAGGTCTACGCGGGGGACGAGGTCAGAATGGTGATCTGCGAGGCCAACGGACCTTCCGACTACCAGGGCTACAACTGCCAGCCCAGCACCTTTCGCAGCATTGACGGCTAGCACTGCAGCGGCACGTGCCTGAGGCGGAGTTCCGGCAGTCCGGCCCCGCCGCACCGAGGTTGGTCCAGGCCACTGCCAGTCGCGCTGCTACGACGCCCGGTACCGCCACATGATCGTGCCAGAACACTCCACAACTCCCAAAGTGGCCCGCCCTCCGATCCGGAGGGCGGGCCACGGCGTTGATCAGGAGGCGGCTGAGGCATCGGTATTTATCTACTTATCAACGTTCGTGCTGGTCATGGCGGCGCCGTGGTGGCCGGCGGTGGGGTGGTCGGAGCTGCGCGACTGGTAACAGTTTGAAAACTTCGCCCACGGTCTTGACATGGAGGGGCTTTCAGTAAGAACTTTTACCACTAACAGTTAACAGTCTTTTCCGAAAGGCTTCCCATGGTTGATCACGAGGCGGACACCTCCGCGGGCGCCGCGGTGGCCGACGTCGACGGGATCGACCGGCGGGACGCCCTGGGAGTGGCGTCCGACGGGATACTGGCCCGGGTCCGGACCGGCGCCGACGAGTTGACCGGGGCGCTGCGGCGGGTCGCCGAACACGTGCTCAGCGACCCGGCGGCGGCGGCCCGGGCGACCATCGTGGAGCTGGCCGAACGCAGCGGCACCTCACCGGCCACAGTGACCCGGTTCTGCCGGGCGATGGGCTTCGAGGGCTACGCCGACCTGCGGTTGGGCATCGCCGCCGAGACCGGCCGGGCCCGCTCGGCCGGGTGGAGCGTCGACATCGGACGGGAAATCCAACCGGGCGACCCCCTGGAACGGGTGTTGGAGCAGATCATCGCCGCCGACACCCGGGCCATGCACGACACCGCCGCGCTGCTCGATCTCGCCGAGGTGGAACGGGCCGCGGTCGCCATCGCCGGAGCCAGCCGGGTCAACATCTTCGGCGCCAGCGGCAGCGCCCTGGTCGGGGAGGAGATGCAGTTCAGCCTGCACCGCATCGGGGTGGCCGCCTGGGCGTGGAACGACGTGCACTCCGGACTCGCCGCCGCCGCCCTGCTGCGGCCCGGCGATGTCGCGTTGGGCATCTCGCACAGCGGTCAGACCCGGGAGGCCATCGAGATGCTCGCCGAGGGCGGCAGCCGGGGGGCCACCACGATCGCGCTGACCGGGTTCCGCCGTTCCCCACTGGCCGAGTTGGCCGACATCGTGCTGCTCACCGCCAGCCAGGCCACCACCTTCCGGCCGGACGCCCTGTCGGCCCGGCATCCGCAACTGGTCGTGTTGGACCTGCTCTACATCGCGGTGGCCCAACGGACCCATGACCGTGCCCACGCGGCCTTCCGGCGTACCGCCCAGGCCGTCGACGGGCACAAGGCCGCGCGAGCGGCCGCCACCTGAACCACGACGCCAGGCCGCCGCTCCGCCGATTCACCTGACCCGACACCACAAGGAGAGCCGAAGAATGTCCGTCAACCCCGAACTCGACCGCCGGACCCTGCTGCGCCGCGCGGCGGCCGCGGGTCTCCTGGTGACCCCCGCCGCCGGTCTGCTCAGCGCCTGCGCCGGCAGCACGCCCAGCCCGAGCAACGACAACGCCGGGGAGAAGAGCGACGACAACCCCTTCGGGGTGCAGGAGAACAGCGCCGTGAAGGTGGTCATCTTCAACGGTGGTCTCGGTGACCAGTGGGCCAAGGAAGACCAGGCGATCTTCAGCGCCAAGCACCCCGACGTCACGGTCAACATGAGTTCCACCCAGAAGATCAAGACCGAAGAGCAGCCGAAGATGGCTACCACCCCCAGCGACGTGGTGATGAACTCCGGCGCCGACATGATGGACGTCAGCACCCTGGTCAACGAGGGCGCCATCGAGCCCCTGGACGACCTGTTGGCCGCGCCGGCCTGGGACAGCCCGGGGACGGTTGCGGACACCCTGCTGCCGGGCACCGTGGCCGACGGCACCTTCCAGGGCAAGTTCTACGTGGTCAACATCGCCTACACCGTCTGGGGCAACTGGTACAACGACGCCCTGTTCAGCAAGGAGGGCTGGGCGCCGCCGAAGACCTTCGACGAGTTCTTCGCCCTGGCCCCGAAGATCAAGGCCAAGGGCATCGCACCGTACGTGTACGACGCCGTGCACGGTTACTACCCGCGCTGGGCGCTGATGGCCACCATCTGGAAGTCGGCCGGCAAGCAGGCGGTCATCGACATCGACAACCTGAAGGAGAACGCCTGGCGGGCCGAGGGGGTGCTGCCCGCGCTGGAGCAGTGGGAGAAGCTGGTCAAGGACAGGCTGCTGCTGCCCGGCCGGCTGGACCACACCCAGTCGCAGCAGGCCTGGCTGGACGGCAAGGCCGCCTTCATCCAGGTCGGCACCTGGCTGAAGAACGAGATGGCGGCGACCATCCCGCCCGGCTTCGAGATGAAGATCTCCGACTACTGGGGTCTGGGCGCCACCGACAAGGCCCCCAACGACGTGTACGCCGGGGCCGGTGAGGGCATCGTGGTGCCGAGCAAGGCGCCGAACAAGGCGGCGGCCAAGGAGTTCCTGCGGGCGGTGCTCTCCAAGGCCGGGTCGGCGAAGTTCGCCGAGCTGACCAAGTCCCTGGCCTCGACCGTGGGCTCCGGCGACAAGGTCCAGGACTCGGCGCTGGCCAGCGCCAACGAGCTGATGAAGAACGCGCCGAAGGACCTGGTCTCGGTGAAGTTCTGGAACTTCTACGCCGACCTGGACAAGGAGAGCCAGAACCTCTCCCAGGAGCTGATGGCCGGCCGGGTCACCGCCGCGCAGTTCGTCGACAAGATGCAGGCCGCCGCGGACAAGGTGGCCAAGGACTCGTCGATCACCAAGCAGACCCGCGACGCCTGACACCCGACCGAACGAGGAAGTGAGCGGCGATGCGGCACGGTGTGGGGCGTTTCGTCACGGGTTTCCTGGCGCTGCCGGTCGGGCTGTACCTCTTCTACGTGGTGTGGCCCTTCCTCCAGGCGGCCGGGTACTCGCTGACCGACTGGGGTGGCTACTCCGACCGGCAACAGTTCGTCGGGCTGGACAACTACCTCCGGTTGTTCTCCGACGAGCTGATCAGGAAGGCGTTCTGGCACAACGTCTTCTTCCTGGTCACCGTGCCGCTGTTCACCATCGCGCTGGCCCTGTTTCTGGCCTTCCTGCTCAACGTGGGCGGACGCGAGGACAAGGCCGGCATCCGGGGGGTGTTCGGCTCCGGCCTGTACAAGGTGATCTTCTTCTTTCCGCAGGTGCTGTCCCTGGTCGTCATCGCGGTGATGTGGCAACAGATCTACCGCGCCGACGGCCAGGGGCTGATCAACGGCGTACTGATGAAGATCGGTCTGGTCGACGAGAACGACCCGATCACCTTCGTGTACGACCCGGAGCCCTTCCTCGGCGTACCGGCGGTGTTGTGGTGGCTGCTGGTGATCGCGGTCTGGAGCGGGGCCGGCTTCTACATGGTGCTGTTCTCCGCGGCCATGCAGTCCATTCCGAAGGACATCTACGAGGCGGCCATCCTCGACGGCGCGGGTCGCTTCCACACCTTCTTCCGGATCACCCTGCCCCTGCTGCGGGACACCGTCTCGGTGGCCTGGGTGTATCTGGGCTTCATCGCGTTGGACATGTTCGCGCTGGTCTACATCATGACCCCCAGCCAGGGCGGCCCGAACCACGCCAGCGAGATCTTCGCCTCGGTGATCAACTTCAACGCCTTCCAGCGGGGCCAGTTCGGCTACGCCTGCGCGATCGCGGTGGCCCTGGCGATCTTCACGATCCTGCTGGCCGCGTTGCAGCTACGGATCACCCGTCGTGAGCGCATCGAGTACTGAGGAGACACCGACGATGAGCACGGTGACCCACCCTCCGGCCGGGCCCGGGCAGGCCCCACCCTCGGACCGTACGCCGGGCCCACCCGCCGCCGTCGGCGGCGGCGCCGGGGCGAAGGTCTTCAACGGCTTCTCGCATCTCTTCCTGGCCGTCTGGGCGATCATGGTGGTCTACCCGCTGCTGTGGGTGATCATGTCGGCACTCAAGACCGACTCGGAGGTCATCCGCAAGCCGCTGTCGCTGTTCCCGGAGACGTTGCAGTGGGACAACTTCGCCCGGGCCTGGACCGAGGGACAGATCGGTTCGTTCTTCCTCAACACCGTGCTGGTGCTGACCGGCAGCGTCTTCCTCACCATGCTGCTCGGCTCGATGGCCGCGTACGTGCTGGCTCGCTACGAGTTCCCCGGCAACCGCTTGATCTACTACATGTTCCTGTCCGGGCTGACCCTGCCGGTCTACCTGGCCGCGGTGCCGCTGTTCAAGGGCGTCTACAACATGGGGGTGACCCTGCCCTTCCTCGGCCCGAACAGCTACTTCATGCTGATCCTGGTCTACGTGGCCTGGTCGTTGGCGTTCACGGTCTTCTTCATGCACTCCTTCTTCCGTACGTTGCCGAACGCGATCGCCGAGGCGGCCATGGTCGACGGGGCCTCCCACAGCCGGTTGTTCTTCAGCGTCATGCTGCCGATGGCCAAGCCGGGCCTGATCAGCATCGGCATCTTCAACGTCCTCGGGCAGTGGAACCAGTGGTACCTGCCGACCCTGCTGATGCAGTCGGTGGCGGACGAACCGAAGAAGCAGGTCATCTCCCAGGGCCTGATCGAACTCTCCGTCAACCAGGGCTACCGCTCCGACTGGTCCGGCCTGTTCGCCGGGGTCACCATGGCGATGCTGCCGGTGCTGATCGTCTACATCGTCTTCCAGCGCCAGGTGCAGTCCGGCCTCACCGCCGGAGTGAGCAAGTAACGAGACCCCACCCGGTCGGTGGGCTGCGTGACACCGAGGCCGACAGCTGGCTCACCGATCGTCGAACGTGATGCCCAGGTGGTCGCGGAGCGCGGCGTGCCCCGCAGGGGTGAGCCGTACGGCGCGGCCGGAGCCGATCCGCACCACCCACCGGTTGTCGAGAAACGTCTCGCACAATTTCGCGCCGGCCAACCCGCCTAGGTGCTCACGGCGTTCCGTCCAGTCGAGGCAGCCGCGCACCAGCGGTCGGCGGCCCGGTCGGGGCTGCGCCGGATCCCAGCCGACCAGGTCGGCCAGCCAGGCCCGTCCGGCGGGAGTCAGAGTGAAGCCAGCGTCGATGTCCAGCAGCCCCTGCCCGGTCATCGCGTCGGTCACCGCCACGCCGATCTGTCCGGCGAGGTGGTCGTAGCAGGTGCGGCCTCGGCGCAGCGCCGCGCTGGCGGTGGCCGCCCGCAGACTGCCGGTGCGGGCCGGACGCGGCTCGGTACGCGCCGCCAGATCTTCCAACAGTTGTGCCACCGAAGGGTCCGCGAGCTGCACGTACCGGTGTCGACCCTGCCGCCGTTCGACGAGCAGGCCGCCGGCGACCAGACGATGCAGGTGCGCGGTGGCGGTGGAGGGCGCGACACCGGCGTGCGCGGCCAGTTCGCTCGCGGTCCACGACCGGCCGTCCAGCAACGCGAGGCAGATCCCCGCACGGGTCTCGTCGGCCAGCAGCGCCGCGAGCCCGGCGAGGTCAGCAGCGGAGGTCACCGGCCAATTGTCGGGTACGACAGTTCGGTGCTCATCGAAGGGTTCCGGTCGTAGCCTTCGCCGCATGAAGGAGATCCACGGCCGCGAGGCGGCCCTCGCCGTGCTGACCAACCCGGCATTCGTGGTGCCACCGGTTCCGCCCGCCTGCGCCGGGGTCGCCTGGCTGCGGGCCACCGTCGGCCGGTTCAGCCAAGGCACCGAGCACGAACGGCGGCGCGCGCTGTCGACGGCGATTCTGGACCAGATCTCGCCGGACTCGCTGCGCCGCGCCGGTGCGGTCCACCCGGTGACGGCCCTGGCCCGTCGGCTGGGGGCGACCGAACCCGTGGTGGAGTTGGTCCGCGACGTGGCGCAGGCCTACCAGCCGGGCACCGGCGACGAGCCCCGGGCGGACGCCGCGGTGGACCGGCTGGTAGCGATCTTCGGCGGCAGTTTCGACGAGCCGACCGCAGCCCGCATCGGTGTGCTCGTGCAGGCGTGCGAGGCCACGGTCGCCCTGATCGACCGGACCCGGCACCAGCGCGTCGACGAGGTGCTGCGCGATGATCCGCCGGTGCCGGCAACCAGGCGGCAGGCGCTGGTCACCACCACCGTGGCGGGCGTGACCGTCCAGGCTGGCGAGGTGGTCCGGGTAGGCCTGGCCGGCGACCTGGCGTTCGGCGCGGGTCCTCGGCGTTGCCCCGGCCGCGCCCATGCTCTCGCGCTGGTGGCCGGAGCACACCGATGAGCGGCTTCGCGGCGTTGCATCGCGCCGGTGACCCGTTGGTCCTGCCGAACGTGTGGGACGTGGCGTCGGCTCGCCTTCTGGTCGAGGCCGGGTTTCCCGCGCTCGGCACCACCAGTCTCGGCGTCGCGGCCACCAACGGCCTGCCCGACGGCGTCGGCGCGACCGAGGCCGAGAGCCTGGCGCTCATCCGCCGCCTGGCGGCGTTGCCGGTGCAGCTGACCGCCGACATCGAGACCGGATCGGTCGCCGCGGCGGTCGGGGTGGCCGAGGCCGGCGCGGTGGGGGTGAACGTCGAGGATGCCCTGCGTCCGGCGGCGGAGCACGCGACACTGATCCGCTTGGTGAAGCGGGAGGTGCCGGAGCTGTTCGTCAACGCCCGCACCGACACGCACTGGCAGCGTCCCGGCGATCTGGCCGAGGCGGTCAGCCGGGTACGGCGCTACGCGGACGCCGGTGCGGACGGGGTGTTCGTTCCCGGCCTGTCCGAGCCCGCCGACATCGCGGCCGTCGTGGCCGCCGTCGAGGTGCCGGTGAACATCCTGTTCCTGCCGGACCGGCACACCGTCGCAGCCCTGGCCGAACTGGGCGTGCGGCGGATCAGCACCGGCTCCCTGCTGTTCCGGGCGGCCCTGGCCGCCATCGTGGACACCGCCACCGCCGTCCGCGACGGCCACCCGATCCGCCCGAACCTGCCACCGTACGCACAGGTGAACGCCGGGTCCGGGCTGCCTGGCTGATCAACTCCGTTTCGGCGCCATGGTGGTATCCCGCTCGCGCGGATCCCGCCATTGCGCCGTAACGGTTTCGTAGCCCCGTCGTCACGCTTCCGCCGAGGGTGAGCGAACCGACATCAGGTGCTTGACTCGTCAATATCTTAACGAGTAAGTTCGACAGGCATCGATATTTGTCTCACGGAAAGCAGGTGAACCGTGCTGAAGTCCCTTGCTGTCGCCGCGGCCGTGGCAGGAGTGCTGGTCGCGGCCCCTCCCGCCTCGGCGGCAACCGCCGAGTCGGGGTGGGGAAGATATCTGCCCGGCAACTGCGTGCCGGGCACGTTCTGCGGCTGGCCCAACTGGGACCACCCGCCGGAGGGCCCCACCGCGACTCCCTCCCTGGTGACCACCACCGACTGGTCCGGCAGCGTCACGGTGTTCAACTTCTACAACTACACCTCCCGCAACGTCGACATCGACTGGCACCTGCCGGGGACGACCTACGCCGGCACCTTCTGCGCCACCCCTGGCGACGCGGACCTGTACGTGCCGATGACCGTGACGAAGGTGGTCTTCCACACGCGCAACTGCCGGTGAATCCCTACCACGACAAGTAGGTGAACCATGCTCAAGACCATGCTCAAGTCCCTCGCTGTCGCCGCGGCCGTCGCAGGCGTACTGGCCACCGCCCCGCCCGCCTCGGCGGCCCCCGCCCAGGCGTCAGACGGAATGTGGCCGGCCGGGAACTGCCCGCAGGGCGTGTTCTGCCTCTGGCCCGAATGGAACGAATGGATGACGCCGGCCCTGACGACCAACACCGACTGGTCCGGCGAGATCCCGGGATACCTGTTCTACAACAACACCTCCCGCAACGTCGACATCACCTTCCGCTGGCAGCATGACTCCCCGTGGGGCCCCTTCACCATCTGCCTCACCCCCGGCAACGGGCAGGACACGTACTGGCCCGGGATCGTGACGAAGGTGAAGGTCCACACGCAGCCCTGCGTGTGGTGATCCCGTAGCACTGCCCGGACGGACCGAGGCGCCAGAGCGTGTCGGTGGGTACGGGCAGGATGGGGGTGTGCTGGTCGCGGTGGTGGCGGGGGAGGGCGGTGCGGGCGTGCTGTGCCCGCTGCGCGTCGACGGGCGGTGCGCCGGTCCGCCCGAGCCCGTCACCGACCTCGCCACCGCCGTCGCCTCGCGGGAGGCCCAGGACCGGCCCCGCTGGGTCTGGGCCTCCGGCGCGACCCTCTACCCCGGCCTGCTGCGCGCCGGGGTCCGGGTCGAGCGCTGCCACGACGTCGAGCTGACCGAGTCCCTGCTGCTCGGCCACGCCGGCCGCTGGGGTGAGCCGCGTTCCCTCGCGGCGGCCTGGGCCCGGCTGACCGGCGCACCGGTGCCACCCGATCCGCCGCCGCGGGCCGCCGCCCCACCCGGGGCCGGGCAGGGCGCACTCTTCGAGGCCGTGCCCGGGCCGCCGGGTCCCGACATCACCGCGTTGACCCGGGTGTACGCCGACCAACTCGACCGCATCGCGGCCACCGGGCATCCCGGTCGCTTTCGTCTGCTGGTGGCCGCCGAGTCGGCCGGGGTGCTGATCGCCGCCGAGATGGGGGCGGCCGGGCTGCCCTGGCGGGCCGACGTGCACGACAGCATCCTCACCGAGCTGCTGGGAGAGCCCTCCCCGGTGGGTGGCCCGCCGCGTCGCCTGGCCGAACTGGCCGCCCGGATCGCGGAGGCCTTCGGCGTACGCCAGTTGCATGCCGATTCCCCGGCGGAGCTGCTGCGGGCCTTCTCCCGTGCCGGCATCGACCTGCCCAACACCCGGTCCTGGGTGCTGCGCGGGGTGGACCATCCGGCGGTGCCGTTGGTGCTGGAGTACAAGGAGCTGTACCGGATCTGGACCGCGCACGGTTGGGCCTGGCGGGACGCCTGGGTCCGCGACGGCCGCTTCCAACCGGAGTACGTGCCCGCCGGGGTGGTGTCCGGTCGGTGGGCCACCCGGGGCGGTGGTGCGTTGCAGATCCCGAAGGTGATCCGCCGGGCCGTGGTGGCCGATCCGGGTTGGCGGTTCGTGGTGGCCGACGCCGGGCAGTTGGAGCCCCGGGTGCTGGCGGCCGTCTCCGGTGACGGCGGGCTGGCGCGGGCAGGGGCCACCGGGGACCTCTACGCGGCCCTGGCGCGGGACGCCTTCGGCGGCGACCGGGGCCGGGCGAAGCTGGCCCTGCTAGGGGCGATGTACGGGCAGACCGGCGGGGCGGCCGTACCGGCCCTGGCGGTGTTGCGGCGCAACTACCCGACGGCCTTCGGGTACGTCGAGGCGGCGGCGCGTACCGGTGAGGCCGGCGGGTTGGTGCGCTCCTGGCTGGGGCGTACCTGCCCGCCGGGCACGGCGGGTTTCGCCACCGATGAGGGGCCGGTCGATCCGGACGCGGCCGGCGACCCGCAGTCGCCCCGGGCCCGGGCGGCGCGGTCCCGGGGCCGGTTCACCCGCAACTTCGTCATCCAGGCCACCGCCGCCGAGTGGGCCTCCACCCTGCTGGCGGTGCTGCGTGGCGAGCTGGCCGGCACCGAGGCCGAGCTGGTCTTCTTCCAGCACGACGAGGTGATCGTGCACTGCCCGGCCGAGCAGGCCGAGACGGTGGCCGAGGCGGTCCAGCGGGCCGGTCGGCGGGCCACCGCCCTGCTGTTCGGCGACACTCCGGTGCGCTTCCCGCTCGATCTGTCGATCGTCGAGTCCTACGCCGACGCGGCCTGAGCAGTCGTACCTGCCCCTCCGAGGGGCACCTTCACCTGGCTGACGACCCGGCCGCTGTGCCAGGCAACCTTTCCTCCGGTGCGGCCGGTACTACCGGTGACCGACTTGCGGGGAAGGGCGGGCACGTTGAACACACCGGAGGGTTTCGACGACTTCGTCGCGACCCGGTCACCGCGGTTGCTGCGTACCGCCTTCCTGCTCACCCGGGACTGGTCGCTGGCCGAGGATCTGTTGCAGACCGCGCTGGCGCGGGCCTGGGAGGCGTGGCGGCGCATCGACGGCGACCCCGAGCCGTACGTGCGCCGGATCATCGTCAACACGTACGCCTCCTGGTGGCGGCGGCGGTGGCGCGGAGAACTACCCACCGCCGACCTTCCCGAGGCGGCTGTGACGATCGATCCGCAGACCGGCCTCGACGACCGCGACCAGCTGTGGCGCGCATTGGGACGACTGCCGCGCCGTCAGCGGGCCGTGCTCGTCCTGCGCTACTTCGAGGACCTCGCCGAGGCGGAGGTCGCCGAGATGCTCGGCTGCTCGGTCGGCACGGTCAAGAGCCAGGCCAGCCGGGCGCTGGCGAAGCTGCGACTGGACGAGACGCTGGCTCCGGAAGGGTTGCCGCGATGAACCTGACCGATCTCAAGCAGGTGCTCGACGAGCGCTCCCATGATGCCGTCGAGCAGGCCGCGCACCGGGTGCGGCTGCGTGGCGTACGGGCCAGGGTGCTTGCGCGCCGTCGTCGGCGGATCGCGGCCTGGGCCACCGTCGGGGTGGCGGCGATGGCGGCCGTCGTCGTGGCCGTCCCCGGAACGCGTCCGGACGTGCCACCCACCCCTGCGGTCAGTCCCTCGTCGACCCCGACCGTCGAGGGATTCCCGGAGTACGCGAACGGTGCTCGCGTAGTGGCTGCCCGCAGTGTCCCGCTGTCGACGCGTCGGGTCGAGGTGACAGTGGTGCCGACCACCCTCGAACTGGTCATCTTCACCCGCTGCGACGGCGTCGACGAGGACATCACGGTGGAGCGGACGGTACGTGTTGACGGCCAACTCGTCACCGAGGGAAGTTGCCACGACGGCAGCCTGCGTCCGCACGACTGGGCGGGCCTGGGCGTCACGGTCGGCCAACCGGCCACCGTCGTGCTGACCGTCACCGGTGTCTACCGGGCCGGCGACGCGGGCGAAATGGCGGTGCCGGTCCCCGAGCGCGGGGAAATCGGGCTCGCCATCGGCGAGCGGATGCCGTTCGACCGCTTTCCGTTGCCGCCCCGGCCGGCGGGCACCCTCACCCCGCTGACCCAGACGGATCTGCCGGCGGGATGCAGCGAGGCGCTGTGCCAGAACGCCATCATCCTCCGATCGGATCCCCAGGACCCGACCCGCCCGGTGAGTAGGGAGCTGACGTGGCCGACGCTGACGTCGATCGACATGGTGTCCCAGACGCCCGGTCTGCTGCGCGTACGGGTCGCCGGTGTGCAGGTCGCCGTCGGCGAGTGGTGGGACTACCGGGCGACCGGTACCGCGATGTACGGCGATACCGACGGCCAGTGGAAGAGTGACTTCGACCTCGACCTGCGCCGCGGTGACAGGGTGGTCGTCGAGGTGGTGCCCGAGCATGTCACCGGGGCCTGGCAGGTCGTCCTGATCCCGGCGACGAGCATCGGCGGGTAGCGTCCGCCGGGGCCTGTCCGACGCTTCGCCGGCTTTTCAAGGAGAAGGCGACTAGCGAAGGATACCCAATTCATCCGATTTGCCCCGCGACTTCCCTTCCTCGCCGGTCGTTGCAATCGGTGTGCGTAGGAAGGGGACGGCCAGGCCGCCCCACACGGGAGGGAGCCCGGCTCTGAACCGGATCGCAGGAATGATCATCGCTGCGGGGGGTGGTCGCCGCATCGGCGGCCCGGAAGCCCTGCTGCACCAGGGCGGCAAGCCCCTGGTCGACCAGATGATCGACACGCTGACCGAGGCGGGCTGCCGGCCCATCGTGGTCGTTCTCGGTGCCGCGGCCGACCAGGTCCGCGAGACCGCTGACCTGGACCGCGTCACCGTGGTGGTCAACCGGGCCTGGGGCACCGGGGTCGGCTCGTCGATCCGAGCCGGCCTGGCCGGGCTCGACGACGACGGGATCGAGGCGGTGGTGGTGGTGCCGGTCGACATGCCCGGGTTGACCGCCGCCGCGGTTCGCCGGGTGACCGCCCTGCCCTTCCCCGACGTGCTGGTCTGCGCCACCTACAACGGCCTGCGCGGCTACCCCATGCTGTTCGGCCGCCGTCACTGGGCCGGCATCGCGACCCTGGCCAGCGCCGATGTCGGGGCCCGCCCCTATCTGCTGGCCCACAAGGACCAGATCGTCGACATCGCCTGCGACACCGTAGCCGACGGCAGCCGCGTCGACACCCCCGAACTCATGGCCCTCTACGGCCTCTCCGTCCCCGAACAACGCATCCCCGCCTGACCCCACCCTCCTCCCTCCCTCGCTCCCCACCCCGCCCCCAGCGCCGTCGATCTTGCACTTTTGGTCGCCGAGATGGGCGGAATGCCACCTTTGCGGGGACAGAAAGTGCAAGATCGACGGGGAGAGGGCCCCGCGCTAGGGCGGGCGGGGCGGGCGTGAGGGAGGTTAGGGGAGGGTGTTGGTGGTGGTTAGGGTGCGGTACCAGTGGGCGGAGTCTTTCCAGGTGCGCTGCTGGGTGTCGTAGTCGACGTGGATGATGCCGAAGCGGCGGTCGTAGCCGTACGCCCACTCGAAGTTGTCCAGCAGGGACCAGACGAAGTAGCCGCGTACGTCGGCGCCGGCCGTCATCGCCTCGTGGGTGGCGGCGATGTGGCGGCGCAGGTAGTCGACGCGGCGGTCGTCGTGGACCGCGCCGTCGGGGGAGACCTCGTCGTCGAAGGCGGCGCCGTTCTCGGTGATCATCAGCGGCAGGTCGGGATATTCGCGGTGTAGCCGCAGCAGCAGCTCGGTCAACCCGGCCGGCTCGATGTTCCAGCCCATCGCGGTGTACGGGCCGGGCTGCGGCAGGAACTCCACCTGCTCCGAGCCGACCCAGGCCGAGTGGGCCGAGCGGCCGTGCCCGTCGGAGTCCGACTTGGGTGACTCCCCGTCCCAGGCACGGACCAGGGTGGTCGAGTAGTAGTTGACCCCGAGCACGTCCAACGGCACCGCCGCGGTGCGCTCGTCGCCGTCGCGGACGAAGGACCAGTCGGTGACCCCGGCGGTGTCGGCCAGCAGATCGGCCGGGTACGCCCCGTCCAGCATCGGGCCGAGGAAGGCCCGGTTGGCCAGCGCGTCGATGCGGCGTACCGCGTCGGCGTCGGCGGCCGAGTCCGAGGCCGGCCGGATCACGTGCAGGTTCAGGGTGACCGACAGCTGCGCGGCGGGTGCCAGCTCCCGGATCACCCGCCCGGCCAGCCCGTGCGCCAGGTTCAGATGGTGTACGGCGGCCAGCGCCGCAGCCGGTTCGGTACGCCCCGGCGCGTGCACCCCGGAGGCGTACCCGAGGTAGGCCGAGCACCACGGCTCGTTGAAGGTGGTCCAGGTGTGCACCCGGTCGCCGAGGGCCCCGACGATGGCGGTGGCGTAGTCCGCGAAGCGCGCGGCGGTGTCCCGCGCCGGCCAGCCCCCGGTGTCCTCCAACTCCTGCGGCAGATCCCAGTGGTACAGGGTGGCCACCGGCTGGATGCCCAGCTCCAACAGCCGGTCCACCAGTCGGGAGTAGAAGTCCACCCCGGCCTGGTTGACCGGCCCGGAACCGCCGGGCTGCACCCGGGGCCAGGCGATCGAGAACCGGTACGCCCGGACACCCAGGGCGGCCAACTGGTCGAGATCGGAGGCCCAGCGGTGATAGTGGTCGGCCGCCACGTCACCGGTGTCCCCGTTGAGGGTGCGTCCCGGGGTGTGGCTGTAGGTGTCCCAGATGGAGGGCCCCCGGCCGCCCTCCTTGGCCGCCCCCTCGATCTGGTACGCCGCCGTGGCCGTACCCCAGATGAAGCCCGGGGGGAACCGTACGTCGCTCACCTTGCCACCTCCGTGATCTCGCAGCGGTATCCGGCCGAGACTCCCGCCACCACCTCGGCGGTGGCCGTCCCGTCGCGGTAGTGCACCTCGAACTCGGTGCCCGGACCGTCGCCCGGCGACGGGATCCGTACCCGGGTGCGTTGCCCCGGCGTCGGGGCGTACAGCCGCAACCGGACGTCGTCGGCCCAGGGGTAGTCGGGCCGGTCGGTGACCGACCCGAAGGGGATGACCGCGCCCGGCCGGGCCAGCACCGGCACGGTGTCGAAGCCGTGCTTCTCGCTCACCCAACCCGGCCCGGTGACCTGGGCCCCGGTCATCAGGTTCGTCCAGGTGCCGGCCGGTACGTAGTAGGTGACCTGCCCGTCGGCGCTCATCACCGGGGCGACCAGCAGGTCCGGGCCGAGCATGTACTGCCGGTCCAGGTAGGCCGTGGTCGGGTCGTCCGGGAACTCCAGGATCATCGGCCGCAGCACCGGTATCCCCTCCCGGTGGGCCTCGTCGGCCGCCGCCGCCAGGTACGGCATCAGGCTCAACTTGAGCCGGGTGAACCGGCGCAGCACCTCGACGGCCTCCTCGTCGTACGCCCACGGCACCCGGTACGAGCCGGAGCCGTGCAGCCGGGAGTGGGAGGAGAGCATCCCGAAGGCGATCCAGCGTTTGAACACGGCCGGATCGGGGGTGCCCTCGAAGCCGCCGATGTCGTGGCTCCAGTACCCGAAGCCGGAGGCGGCCAGGGACAGCCCGCCGCGCAGGGACTCCGCCATGGCCACGAAGGTGGACTCGCAGTCGCCACCCCAGTGCACCGGGAACTGCTGCCCACCGGCGGTCGCCGAGCGGGCGAAGACCACGGCCTCACCCGTTCCGCGTTCGGCCTCCAGCAGCTCGAAGACGGTCTTGTTGTAGAGGTAGGAGTAGTAGTTGTGCATCCGCTGCGGGTCGGCACCGTCATGCCAGATCACCTCGGTCGGGATGCGTTCCCCGAAGTCGGTCTTGAAGCAGTCGACACCCATGTCGAGCAGCACCTTGAGCTTGTCGGCGTACCACCGGGCGGCATCGGGGTTGGTGAAGTCGACCAGCGCCATCCCGGCCTGCCACTTGTCCCACTGCCAGATCGACCCGTCCGGGTTGCGCACCAGGTAGCCAGCCTGCCGTCCCTCCTCGAACAGGTACGACCGCTGGGCGATGTACGGGTTGATCCAGACGCACACCTTCAGGCCGCGCTCGTGCAGCCGACGCAGCATCCCCTCCGGGTCGGGGAAGGTGGCCGGGTCCCAGATGAAGTCGACCCAGTGGAACTGCCGCATCCAGAAGCAGTCGAAGTGGAACACCGACAGGGGCAGGTCCCGCTCGGCCATGCCGTCGATGAACTCGGTGACGGTCTTCTCGTCGTACGAGGTGGTGAACGAGGTGGACAGCCACAGCCCGTACGACCAGGCGGGCACCCGGGCCGGGCGACCGGTCAGTGCGGTGTACCGGCGCAGCACCTCCTTCGGGCTGGGCCCGTCGATCACGTGGTAGGTCAGCGACTGTCCGGGCACGCTGAACTGGGTCTGCGACACCACCTCGGAACCCACCTCGAAGGACACGTGCTCCGGGTGGTCCACGAACACCCCGTAGCCGGCGCTGCTGAGATAGAACGGCACGTTCTTGTACGCCTGCTCGCTGGCGGTGCCACCGTCGGCGTTCCAGATCTCCACCGTCTGACCGTTCTTGACGTACGCCCCGAAGCGCTCACCCAGCCCGTAGATCGTCTCGCCGACCCCCAGGGTCAACCGGTCGTGCACGTACTTGCCGCCCTCGGCGTCGGTGACCACCCCGATGCTGCGTTCCGTGGAGGAGGTGACCAGCCGGTCGCCGCGCAGGAAGTCGACCTGCCAGGGCCCGGTCAACGCCACCCGCACGGTCAGCTCCCCGGTGGTCAACCGGGCGCTCAGCCCGGTCACCTCCACCTGCACCGGGTGGTCGGTGGTCTCGGCCAGGGCGAAGCGGGGCTGTTTGGGCAGCCCACCATGGTGGTGCCCGACGGTCACCCCGACCACCCCGGGGGCGGGGGAGAAGAAGCGTACGGTGACCACCGGGCGGTTGAGGGTGTCACCCCGACCGGTGATCCGGCCGATGGGCGCGAAGACGGTGAACGAGCGTTCGTCCGGCTCCACCGATTCCACCGCGCCGGGTCGCAGCACGGTGACGCCGGGACGCAGTTGCCAGTACCCGTCGGTGAACTTCACTTGTCGGCTCCTGCCTGATGAGTGTCGGGCCGGTTCTTCGTCAGGGCCCGCGTCGGGTCACCGCACGACGCCGGGCCGCGGTGTCGTCGTCCGCACCGGGCCGTCGGCGGCCGCCGGCTCGCGGGTCCGCCACCCTGCCGCCTCCGGTACGCGGTGGGCCGCTCGATCCGCGTACCTGAAGGGCGCACGGCAGCAGTTGCTGGTGGATCTCCCGGTCACCGCCGTCGACCTGCCGCAGCAGCATCTCGATGGCGATGCGGCCCAGCGCCGTCCCGGGCGAGTTCATCGCGGTCAGTGCCGGGGTGGCCAGTTCGGCCACCTGCGGCGAGGTGACCATCGAGACCACGGAGACGTCGTCCGGCACGCTAAGCCCACGGCTGTGGAGTTCGCCCAGCAGACCGAAGACCGCGCTCTCGTTCATCGCCAGGATCGCGGTCAGGTCCGGTGCCTGGCACAGGGCGGTGGCCAGGGCCCGGCGCCCGCCGGCCGCACTGTCCTGGGTGGGGATCATCAGCGGCTCCAGACCGTGTGCGGCCATCGCGGCGGTGAAGGCATCGCGGGTACGCAGGGCCGGGCCGTACCCCTCGGCGATGGCGTCGGCGGAGTGGTTGACGTAGACGATCCGCCGGTGGCCGAGGTCCACCAGGTGACCGACCGCTTCGGCCACGGTCCGGTCGAAGTCGATGTCCACGTACGACAGGTCGGTGGTGTCGGCGGTACGCCCGATCAGCACCAGCGGGATGTCGAGTTCCCGCAGCACCTCCACCCGCGGATCGTGCAGTTGCACCTCCATCAGCAGCGCCCCGTCGAGCATCCGCTGACTGGCCAGCCGGCGCAGTTCGTCGCGGTCGCCGACCCCGATGGGGGCTAGCACCAGGTGGTAGCCGGCCGCGCTGGCACCGGCCGCCGCGCCGGTGACGAAGGCGGTCTCGGTGGCACCCAGGCCACGTTCGTCCATCGGCAGCAGCAGACCGAGGATCCGGCTGCGCCGACTGGCCAACCCGCGGGCCATGGCGTTGGGCTGGTAGTCCAGCTCCGCCATCGCGGCCAGCACCTTGTCCCGGGTGGCCTGGGAGATCGGCCGGGCCCCGGTCAACACGTACGACACCGTGCTCACCGACACTTGGGCCAGCCGAGCCACATCGTGCATGGTCGCCATCGCATCACCTCCCCCCGATGAGCCCGGCCACCGTGCCTACCCCGTCGAAGCGGTTAGTCGAAACGGTTCGACGAACGTAGGCCACCGATCACACCCCCGTCAATAGGCAACCACGAATGGACCCCCCGCCCCGTTGATCATGAGGTTAGCGGCAGTCAGGGAGATCAACTTCGCCGTCAACCTCATGGTCAACCACTTCGGGGGTTTGGCCGGGGGGTGGGGTGGGGGTGGGAGTTGGGCGGGTTAGGCGTCGATGTTGAACTTGTTGAGCAGGGAGGGGGCTAGCAGGCCGATCGAGGCCAGGATCGAGACGACGGTCAGTGCGGGGCGGACGATGGCCACCTCGGTGCGCCCGCCGGCCCGCAAGGCGATCTTGTCGGGCAGGCTGATCGGCGTCCACATGCGGCGCTTGATCGGAATCGGCCAGAGGATCGGCACCCCGGCCCTGGTGATCATGTCGCCGAGGATGTGCACGAAGGCACCCACGCCGACCGCCAGGCCGATCATCGGGTACCCCCGATCGCCGGGCAGGTTCGCGGCGGTGAAGGCGGCCGCGCCGGCCGAAACCAGGGTGACGATCACCCAGCCGGCGCGCTCGGCCCACTTGTCGAACAGGCCGCGCAGCGCCAGGCCGATCATGAAGAACAGGATCCCGATGACCGCCCACTTGCCGTACGTCGCGCACAGCGTGGTGGTGCCCCAGCCGAGCAGCACGGTGAACGGAATGGTGTGGGTCAGCGTACGGTGGCCGTTTGTGCGTTTCGGGTCGCGGCTGAGCTTGGTGGCGTAGTAGACGCCCAGCGAGATCTTCTCCACCACCTCGGCGATAAACAGCGAGAAGACACCGAAGGTACGGGCCACCGTCGCGCCGCCCTTGTTCCGGGTCACCTTGCCGGACAGGTCGAGGTCGGGCAGCAACGCCCCACCGGCACAGACAGCGGTGCCCACGGCGAGAGCCAATGGAGACTGCTCGTAGTCGTAGAACTGCTGTAGCGCCCAGGACCCGCTCAGCCATACCGCCGCGCCCGACAGCGCGTGCGACGGTCCCATCATCTCGGTTGCCCTCCCCAGGGATCTTGAGCGCCAAAACTACGTCACTGTAGTTCGCCGCACCGCCGCAGGGGCATCACTGCGACGTCCACAAGGGACGACATCGGAGCGTGGTCCGGAGACCGAGCCGACCACCAGGGATTATGGCAGTCGGAACGGGCTCGCCAGAGCCCTGTGTCGGCCATGGGACGCGGCGTGCCGCCCTTCGCGTTGTGCGTGTCAGGAGTCCCGGCAACGCTCAACGCATGGAGAGTCCTTCTGCTACCCAGGGCCCCGGCAAAGTCCTCAGGTGATGCCGAGTAGGGCCAGTGGTCGGTTGCTGTCGCGGGCGTGGTGGCGGTTGGCGGCGGCGATGTTGGTGACGCCGGTCAGGCGTAGGGCGCCGATGGCGGCGTTGCGTAGGGATGCCATGACTTGGGGTCCGGTGCCGATGCGGATCTGGGATCGGTCTTCGTCGTAGGTGACGTCGCGGACCCAGTGGACCTTGTTCTCGATCGGGTCTGCTGCACCGATAGGTGACAGGTGTAGTCACGCGGCCTGACTGGCCGGTGGGGTCATGATGGTCTCGTACTCGATGGGGGTCAACCGGGACAGGGATCGTTGGCGTCGGCGGCGGTGGTAGGTCCGTTCGATCCAGGTCACGATCGCGATCCGTAGTTGCTCGCGGGTGGCCCATGATCGCCGGTCGAGGACGTTGTTCTGCAGCAGGCCGAAGAACGATTCCATGGCGGCGTTGTCGCCGGCGGCGCCGACTCTGCCCATCGACCCGAGCATCTGGTGGCGGTGGAGGGCGCGGACGAACTTCCGGCTGCGAAACTGCGACCCGCGGTCGGTGTGCAGCACGCAGCCGGCCAGGTCACCGCGGCGGGCGGCGGCGTTGTGCAGGGCGGTCACGGCCAGCCGCGACTTCATTGTCGAGTCGATGGAGTAGCCGACGATCCGGTTCGACCACATGTCCTTGATCGCGCACAGGTAGAGCTTGCCCTCACCGGTGCGGTGTTCGGTGATGTCCGCCAACCAGAGCTGGTTCGGGCCGCTGGCGGTGAAGTCACGCTTCACGAGGTCGTCGTGCACCGGTGGGCCCGGCCTGCCGCCCTTGCCCCGCCGCCGCTTGCGGCTGTACACGCTCCACCAGCCCATGCCGGAGCAGATCTTCCACGCGGTGCGCTCGGTCATCGGTCGTCCGGCAGCGCGGGCTTCATCGGCCAGGAACCGATAGCCGAACTCCGGGTCATCACGATGGGCGTCGAACAACGCGTCCGCCCGGTATGCCTCGGCCAGTTCGGCGTCGGTGACCGGGCGGGCAAGCCACCGGTAGTAGGGCTGTCGAGCGATGTTCAGTACCCGGCACGTCACCGCCACGGGGATCCCGTCGGCGGCCAGCTCGTTCACGAGCGGGTAGAGCCTTTTCCCGGCAGGTTCGCCTGCGACAAGTAGGCCGCCGCCCGGCGCAGGACCTCGTTCTCCTGTTCGAGGAGCTTGATCCGCTTACGGGCCTCCCGCAGCTCGGCCGAATCGCTGCTGCTCACACCCGGCTTGACGCCCTCGTCGATGTCGGCCTGGCGCAGCCACTTGAACAACGTCATCGGATGGACCCCGAAGTCCTTCGCGATCTGCTCCACCGTCACGCCCGGGTCACGGTCACGAGCAACCCGCACGACGTCGTCACGGAACTCTCGGGGGTAGGGCTTGGGCACAGCGACATCCTTCCAGCCCGCCAACAAGGCAAGCCAACTCAGATGTCACCTATCGGTGCAGCAGACCCATCGACCAGTGACCGCGGATCCACCCTGCGAGGTGCTCCGGCCTGGCTTGGTGAACGAGTAGGTCGGTGATGGCGTAGACGGTTTCGGTGGTGAAGCGTTTCGGCTGGTCGAGGCGCCGGCGGCGGCGTCGGATCTGCAGTGCTTGGGCGGCGTGGGGGAAGTCGATCCCGGTGGAGATGGACAGGATCTTCAGGGTGCGGATCTCCCGGCGGCCATGACCACGGTCGCTGTCACGGGTGGGGTCGGGAACGCCTCGCCAGGGCAAGCGGGCCAATTGGGCGTGCAGGCTGGGCTGGTTGCCCTTCACGGTGAGAATCCAATGGGCGCCGCGTTCGGCGAGGTAGGCGACGTGTTCACGCTGGCAGTGCAGGGCGTCGGCGGTCACCACGACCTCGCCGAGGTCGCCGAGTTGGTCGAGCAGGGGTGCGAAGCGGGTGATCTCGTTGGTCTTGCCGTCGACGTCGGTGCTGGCCAGCACGACACCGGTGGCCTGGTCGGCGGCGGCCAGGACGTGCCGGGCGACGGTGTCGCCGGTCCGGGAGCCGCGTAGCGTCTTGCCGTCCACGGCGATCGCCCGGGGTGTTCCCGCCGACGGCGCGGGCAGCTGTGTGGCGAGCCAGGCTCCGATCACCATGGCCAACCGGTCGGCGTCCAGGGTTTGCAACAGCCTGCGGATCATGGCCTCTGACGGCCGCCGGCCAGGGTCGATCCCGAGCACAGCCGCGGTATCAGCGGGTAGATCAGCGACCCATTCACCGATCGCCGCATACGAGCGGTAACCAGCGACGACCGCGCAGACCGCCGCCGCGACCACGGTTACCAGAGCATGCCGGACTCCACGCCGGGCACGTGGATCGGGCAGGGAACCCAACGCCGTGAGCAGGCCGGCAGCCGAGGCCACCGCAGATGCCCTGGGTGGTGCGGTCGACAACGATGAGATCAGCGATGGTGACAGCGCGGGCATGGTTCACTTCAGGTAGATCAACAGGCCTCGAGAACCTCGATGATCTTCTGGAACGTCATGCCCGCCCTGCTGCCCACACCAAGGGCGCGTCTACGCCAACCACCTCAACCCAGACACCTCTCACGACTTGGCCGGGGCCCTGACCCGCTGGGCCAGTCGTCACATGACCAGACCATTCGCCATCCTCGAACTCACGAAGTGATCTTCAAACGGCCGTGGGCAGAGGAGCAGGGGATCCGCGTGACGACCACGCCCAATCCTTATCTCGCAACCTTATTCACCGAGAGATAGCTCACGTCCATCGATGCATCACGCTTCGTGTTGGGCGGCGTTCGACCTGGACTGGTCGAACGCCATTGTGGTAAGTCATTTACCTTCGCGACATAACTTACAGTCACGAGATGGTTACTTGACGCTTCTGCCGGGGCTTGTGAGGATCTTTCTATCGCAAGTGGCATCAGCTACTTAACGAACCGTCGGTACAACCTTGAAAGGGAGGCCCGCATGAAGGCCCGGAGAATCGCGCTGCGCCGTTTCGGAAGTTTTACTGCCGCCATCTCTGTTGCCACCCTACTTGCCGCATCGAGCAGCCTTTCGGCGGCAAGCGCAGATCCAAGTCCGGGTCCCTCGCTACCCGACCAAGGCTCTACGACGGCACCAACCAACGGCGAGCTGACCGTTAAGGACATTCTTCGTGCTAACCCTGACGCGAAGCAGGTGCGCGCGGGCGTGGTCAACATCGCTCCGGGCGTCGACGTAATCCTGCCGCCCAGCGACGGCAGCGCCAACAACGCGCGTGCTGCCGCCGATATCTGCGACTACTACTACCTTTGCGTGTGGGAGCACGCGCTTGTCGACGATTTCGGTGCAGGGCTCGGATTCTATGACTGTCAGCCCTCAGGAAGCCTGATCAATCTGGGCGGGATGCGGTACCCGGACGGCGCCTGGGTCGGCACTGGCACCTCGGGGCCGAAGTGGAACGATCGCATCTCAATGTTCGACAACAACCAGACGCCTGGTACGGCCACCTACTTCTACAACTACACTGGAAGTAGTTGGTCGAACGTTCTGACTAGCTACGCGTACCAACGCGTTTCCAATCTCCGCTATAGCCCGAACGGCAACATTAACGACATCATCGACGGAGTCCACGTCTGCACCAGCTGACGACACCTTTCGCTGACAGTGCGTGGGCTTTCCGAAGCAGGAAAGCCCACGCACTGTTTCCTTCATTATCCTATAGACGAGCGGCGGTCGTATTCGAGGAAAAGGTTGTAGGCAACCACCTGTTGTGGAGTTGCGAGGCGGACGTTCTCGTGCGCCAACAAGTCACCGGTCCTCGGATCGAAGACCAGGACCATCTGGAAGCCGTGCTGCCTGTCGTCTGTAGTCACGGCGACGCCCTGACGTCCCGCTCGGTCAGTCACCGCTCCGCGCCACTGGAATCCCTGGACATCAGCGAGCGTTTCGATGATTTTGCTACGAATCGCCAGCGGCACCACGTGCACGCGGTAGAGCTCGTTGACAGCCTTCGCCACTGCTGGGGCGCCCGAATCGGTCCGGAGCATGGAGGCCAGATCGCCCGGATCAAGAGGTTCCCGGGCTCCCACCGCTCCGGACGAGGCAACGACGGGCCCGGCCGAGCCCGAGTTCGCACCACTGCTAGCCAAGATCGACTCCCAGTAACGTCGGGACTCCTCATCCGGGAACTCGGGTTGAAGGTCCCTCACCCGACTCTCACCTGTCCCGCGAGAGTCGGACCATGTCCAAGCCTCCCGTGCTAGACCCATCTGCCGATTGTCCGGACCCAGTGCCCGCGTCGCTCCCCACGACCGCAGATGGTGGTACACGTAGCCGTCCGACTTCGCGTCATGGTCTGCGGCCGTGATACTGGCTGCCAGATTGCGCAGCGCGGGAGCCGCGTCGGGAGCCGCGTCTCTGATCTCGTAGGAGATCGGTGTGAGGACGGTGCCAGCGACGGCGGGCCCGGCCTGCGGAGGCAGCGGTAGCACATTCGGATCTGCCGACGGCCGCCCGAGCACAACGGCGACCGAACCGGCGAGCAACACGGCGGCAAAGGCAGGTGCAGCCACCAGAACAGCACGTCGACGGGATCGAGTGGCCCTCGGGCGTGACGGGGACGGATCACCGCGCTCGGCGCGGGCGATGACCTGGCCAGCCGATAGCGTTGGCTCCACCAGCGCCATACGTTGGGCGGGGTCAGCCGGACCGAGAAGGTCCCGTAGCTGCTGCGGCGTGTTCATCGTTCTTCCCTCCCGGGATTTGCGTGTTCTTGACTGACGAGGTTGTTCCCATCGCGTTTCGCAGCCGCCAACGCGCGCGGTGCAGACGCACACCCGCGGTAGGTCGGCTGCAGCTGAGCACGACAGCTGCCTCTGCCAGCGTCAGCTCCTCCCACCCGATCAATCGCAAGATCTCCTGGTCGGTCTCGCTGAGGCTTTGTAGGGCGTTGATCAGATCCAGCAGGTCTCCGGCCGACTCCGGGTTCTGGGTATCCGCCTGATGTTGAGGGAGATCGATCATCGAGGTGACGATGGGTCTGCCGCGGCGACTGCGCCACCGGTTGGCGAGAACCCGCCTGGCTACCCCGTACAGCCACGGCAGGCCGTGCTGGGGGACATCGACGCGACGCTGCCATGCCACCACGAACACCTCTTGCGCGACTTCCACCGAGTCATCCATGCCCGCGGTGCGGCGAAGCCCGTATCTCACTATGTCCTGGTAGTGGGTGGCGTACAGGTCGGTGAACCAGTCCTCGCCACGCTCACCCGACGGCCCCATCCGGCCTCCTGACTCACGCTTGGAAACAACTACTACTGCTTGTGTCAGCCAAGGCCCCGCCGTTACCCCTCCAGGAGAAAATTCTTATGATCGGATGCCTCGCCGTCCATGCCGACCCCGGGCCAACTCTGCAAAAAGTGCGGCGATCACATCGACGTGGACGGGTTCGGCGGCCACGGCCGTGGTCACGACTGTGTCCTTCCTGATGTAAGTGAGTGTTTGAGAAGGGGCGTGGCGGACTCGGTGTGCGGCTGATGATCGTGGATGCCTGGTTGCCTTCGGCGTGCCTCGTAAGCGTCGGTACCCCTCGTGGACGCGATCCTCTACGTCGTGCGTACCTGCTGCTCCTGGCGGCAACTCCCGGCGGACTTCCCGCCATGGCAGACCGTCTACTGGTACTTCGTCCGGTGGGAACAGGAGATAGTCACCCCACGCATCCTCGACCACCTCCGTGAACAGGTCCGCCTCAGCCAGGGCCGCAACCCGCAGCCGTCCGCCGGGATCATCGACTCCCAGAGCGTCAAAGCGGCCGACACTGTCGGCACCGACAGTCGCGGCTACGACGCCGGCAAGAAGATCAACGGCCGCAAACGATTCATCGTCTCAGAGGCCGCGCCATCCGACTACGCAACCGCCCTGCTGGCGGGGGAGAGGCGCGGTGCGTTTCCGGGATTGCGGACTGGTGCGACACGGTGCGGGCTGCGGTGTCCGCCGGCAAGCGTATGCACCGAGTCCACGTCGTCACCGAGCCGCTGTCGGACTACGTCCGGTTCGAATGTGGCTGGCCCTACGAGCACACTGTCGAAGCCGGCGAGGACGTCCGCCTCATCGTGGTGTCCGGCGACGACTGGCCGGCTGCGCTGCCGCACTACGACTACTGGCTGTTCGACCCCTCTCGAATCGTCGCCATGTACTACGACGAGGCAGGGCGGTTCGTCCCGGCGAGCTGATCACCGAGCCCGCCAAGATCGTGCAAGCAAACCTGTGGCGGGACGCCACCGTCGCCGGATCGATCCCCTACCGGCAGTACTCGGGCGAACTCCAGCTCAGTCCCCCGTAGCCGGCACCTCGACGTCGGCGAGGAGGGAAAGCCGCGCATACCCGGTGCACAACGAGTCGTCCGGCGACGCGACGCCCAGTCCGTCGTCCAACCGGCACGGTGTACGGCGGAATCAACCTGCCCGGACGCGCGACAGCGCCCCCACCGCCTCCTCGTCAGCTTCCTCTCGACGTGCCCCGATTCGTCAACCGCGAACAGACCCTTGTCCGCTTGTCGGGCGTCGTGACAGCCAGCGTCCACGGTGTATCAGTGGACCGTCGCCGAGCGGTTGCGATCCTCGCCCGGCGCGATGGCCGGGCGCCGCGCGATCCTCGCCCGGCTCGGTGGCCGGGCGCAGCAGTTAATGAGCAGCACTTATAGCGATCCAGCGATATGACTCATTGACAGATGCAGTCCTATTTGCTCACTTAATCCACATTTTCCGGTTCGGAACCTCCCAGGGTTCCGTGGTCACTTGGGGTTCCTAGATCACCAACACTCCAGGCTGGAGCACCCCGGAATGAAGGCTACGCGGCGACCCCGACGCACAGTAGGAAGCCGCCGCCCGATCGATCGCGCAGGACGGTTCGCAGCAATTCGGCCGATGTCGCTCCAGCCGGTACAGACCGTGAATGGCGTACAACGATCAACGGCGAAGATCACGTCGACACGCCGATCCCTCGTCAGAACGTTGAGGCTCCGGCCACGAGCATCCGGGCTGTATCCGTCCACCAGTAGAGGACTTCCCGGCCTGACCGGCGCTTCTTCAGCAGACCGGCCTCCGTTAGTACGCGCAGGTGACCACCGACCGTGCCGAGCGGGAGTCCGGTCGCGGCGACCACGGCCGTGGTGCTGACCGGCTCAGCCGCCTGCACCAGAATCCTGCTCCGCGCATTCCCGAGCAGGCGGCGCAGGGGATCCGGTGTGCCGGGAGCCGCCTCGGTGAAGATCCCCGTCACCGGATAGACAATCCCGAAGCGGTCGGGCAACCTCCACGAGACCCAGCCTCCCCGGCAGTGGGCCGCGAAGAACGTCAGCTCTCCGCCCCGCACGTCGCACGGTGGATAGGGCCGCTCTTGGACCTGTAGCCGGCCGTCGCCGAGCCACCGCATGCCCGGACGCATGTCGTTGATGACCCCGGACCATCCGTCTCTGCCCAGCCGGGAGATCCGGGACACCACGTCGGCGCGCAATACCGACTGCCGGCGCGGCCATTCCACCTCGACCGTGTGGTGCCAGACCCAGCGCAACAGAGTGGCCGTCCGTCTCGCTAACCCGGTACCGCGCAACTCCGGGGCCAGCGGGGAACGTACGCGGGCCAGATCATCACGGATGCGTTCGTCCGACAGCGACTCCAGCTCCACAAGTTCGTCGTCCAGCGTCATGTTCGGGCGGGCGGGCGGCACCGTCAGGAAGTCAGCCATCCAGGAGGACGAGATTGCGTGCGCCACGATAGCTGCGGTCACCGGGTCGCCGTCGAGATAGCCGTGGAAGGCGTCGACATGCTGGTCCCGCCAGACCCGGTGCCACGGAAGCGGCTGGCCTCGGCGCAGGATATTGAGCGCTCCCAACGTCTCTGTGAGCTGTGACGTGCCAAAACGCGCCTGCACCATCACCTCGGTGTCGACCAAGAAGACCGCCACGTTTCGCCTCCAGTCGAAACTCTGGGGTGGCACTAGGCGATACCCCAAGCTCCTGGCCATGCAGAGTGACACCCAGCCAAGTGACCCGACGACCGTGAGCGCGCGAAACTTCAGGGCTCTGTGGGCCGGTGCCGCGGTCACAAACCTGGCCGACGGCGTCGTCAAGCTGACCCTGCCCCTGGTGACCGTCTCGATGACGGACTCTCCTGCTCTGGTCGCTGGTATCAGCGTAGCCAACACTCTGCCCTGGCTGTTGTTCTCACTGCCCGCCGGCGTGCTCGCCGACCGGGTCGACCGTCGGCGCCTGATCATGATGATGGCCGCCGCGCGCGCCCTGGTCCTCGCCGTGCTCGGGGGCGGTGTCCTCGCGGACGTGCTGCCGCTGGCCGGCCTGTACGCGGGGGCGCTGCTCCTCGGCACCGCCGAGGTGTTCGCCGACACAACTCGGATGTCAGTCGCGCCGATGGTCGTGCCTCGCAATCGCATGGAATCCGCGTTCGCCAAGTTGACCGCGACCGAGACCGTGGCCAACGAGTTCATCGGGCCGCCTCTGGGTGGCCTGCTGGCCGCCGCCGGACTGGCCGTCGCGTTCGGCGCTGGCGGCCTGGGCTACGCAGGCGCCCTGCTCGCCTTGGCAATCATGACTGGCCACTACCGCAGCAACCGCTACTCCAGATCGGCGACGAGCGCGCCCAGCCTCCGCGCCGACATGTGGTCCGGCCTCCAGTTCGTGTGGCGGGAAAGAGTTCTGCGGACCCTGCTGCTGCTGGCCGGCGCGGCAAGCGCATGCTGGGCGGCCTGGATGGCGGTCATCGTTGTCTATGCGGTCGCGCCCGGACCGATGGACCTGAGCCACGCGGAGTACGGCATGCTGATCGGCGCCTTGGGCGTGGGCGGCGTCGTGGGCGCCTCCGCCGCGCCCGCGCTCACCCGCCAGCTAGGGCGGCAGATCGTCCTCGCCATGTCGATGGCTTGTTTCACCGTGCTGCTGGCAGCGCCAGCGATCTCCTCGTCCGCCCGGCTGATCGCGGTAACGACCTTCCTGGGCGGTGCCGGCGCCGGCGCCTGGAACGTCACCTACAGTTCGTTGCGGGCGCTCGTCGTGCCAGACCAGATGATGGGGCGCTACAGCGGGGTCAGCCGCCTGATCAGTTGGGGATCGATGCCGCTCGGAGCTCTGGTCGCCGGCTTCACCGCAGAACTGATCAACGTCAGAGCGGTCTTCTGGGGCGGAGCAGCGCTCTGCGCCCTCGTGCTCGCCGCGACGTTACGAACGGTCACATCGCCCGAATTCCAACGGGTGGAAGCCCGCGCGACCGCCTCTCACGAACCTGCGCCGGCCCAGCCACATCACTTCTGACTTCCAGCCACCCCGGCGGGGTCAATCCTCAGTTGGACCCACCGGTCCGACCCACGATCCGGTCCTCGTCCTGCACCACGTCGAAGCCAACCGCTACGCACGATGAAAATGGCTGTCAGTAGTACGTCGGCTGCCGCTCTTCCGGGTCCGCATGCACCACGTCAAGGTTCCTGTTTGCGACGAGGCGGTCGACAACCCCACGGTCGGCTCCGATGCCGGCCCAATGAGGGTCGACGTCGCTGGCGAAACACCACGCATGATCCGCAGGCCAGACGAATGCCGGCGCTGAGTAAACTTCGGAGTCGAACAAGTCGCTCCACCCCATCAAGTCGTCCAGGGTGCCGGTGAACAGGACGTATCGCCGGTGCGGAAGGTCCAGCATGGGTCCGGCAGTCAGTGCGGGATTCCGGAACGTCGCGCCGCCCTCCCATACGCAGACATAGCAGTCGCGCGTGGAGGAGCTGTAGTCGGCGAGGGCCTCCAACGCTGTTCGGGCTATGTCGATCTCAGTAGATCGGCGAGATGGCAGCCGCACGTCCGACTCGCGCATCTCCGGAAGGACCGGATCGGGCAGGTAGCGAAGGCGTGCGTACGCGGGGAACGAGGCCGGCCCGAAGGTGATCAGCCGCGTCGGGTCGACATCGGTCGCATACAGCCACGCCGCAGCAGAGAGCTCGTCAGTGGGCTGCAGTGTCATCGTCGGAATAATAGTTCGCTAGTTGTAGTGGCCATGAGCGTCTTTGACGGCGTGTCGGCTTGATCCATGGAGAGACCCCGGCGAGGTGTGAGGCGCTGACGCCCATACCTACCGGAGGCCTCTATGGCCCACCGTAAACGCCCGTGACCGTACCGGTGACCGTGGTAACCCGGACAAGGACCCCGACTATCTCATCGAGGGGCACGTCTTCGACTGTTACTCGCCGCAGGCCCGGACGTCGGTGCGCAACGTGTGGAGTCAGGTCCGGGAGAAGGTCGACGATGAGCAGACGCAGCGGGTGGTGCTGAACTTGAAGGATTGGGAGGGTGACGTGGCGGCTTTGCGGCGGCAGTTCGACAAGTGGCCGATCGGCGGGTTGAAGGAACTGGCGGTGGTCACCCGCGACGGTACGATCCGTCAGATCGTCCGTGAGACTGAGAGGGCGTCCTGATGGCCGTGGAGTTCCGCCTGGTCCTGGCCGGTGACCCGCCCGTGGCAGAGGTAGCTGCGCTGACCGCTGCCGACCCCCGCGAAGTCCCACGTCCAGCGTCGAACCCGGCCCTTTTCTCCGCCCGTCTGTACGAGCAACGCGGCTACGCCATCACCGTCCGCCCCGGAACGAACGGCTACTGGGAGGCCGAAACCGACGGCGAGGCCCGCTGGGAATGGGCACCCACGTCGTACGTTTCCGTGACTTTTCCATGCGGGCCGACGACATCGTCGAGACGGGAATCCCCAACATGATGGCGGCGGTCAGGAGGGTCCTCGCCGGCCGCGAGGAGGACGCGGCCCTGGTGCAGGACGGCAACTACCTTCTCCTGACCCGAGCCGACGGCGTTGTCCACACCTACCGCCCGGACTGGTGGCACCACTACCACCTCGACCGTTCCTTCACCGGCTGACCTGCACCGCATGCCAGGTCCATCACCCTGGCTCGCGGTTGGCGGCCGGTCTCGACGATGCGGGCGGCTAATCGTGCCGCGGCTCACCGCTGAACCCACGGATCGGTGACGGGCGTCGTTGAGCAGATCACTATGTGCGTACCAGCGTGGGCTGGGCCGGGTGGCCTTCGACGGCGGCAGTCGTCACCGTTTTCGCCGTTCGGGCATCCCGGTCACGGAGCCGGACACCCACCATGGTGTGAAACAACCGCCTCCACCGCTGGTCGCGTCGCAGCCCGGCTGGAGTAGCTGCAGCGACAAGGAGCGACAACATGGCGGTTATGTGTCGTGGCGCCCGGCGGCCGACGCAGGTTTCTGCCGAGTCGAGTCTGCTGTTGGAACAGCGCCGGGACTGACCGTGCCCTCAGCGTCACCCGAGTGGCTCGCCTTAACCGTCCTGCAATGAACCTGCGGCTGCGGCTAGACGCCGGTAGCGGCCGCAGCTACAACACGGCCGTTACCAGGAGGTCCGAAGTCAGCCGCTTCGACGGTTGCCGTACTGGCGAGGACTCTGCACCGTGCCGGAACGGCCGTGGGCGCGGCTCGCGGTACCCCCGGTGTGGTTGGCGGTGGGCTTGCCCTTGGACCGGCGTGCCGCCCGGTTCTCGAAGGGCTGTGGCTGCTCCTCGGTTTCCGCTTCGGCGTCAGCGGTGGGATCGGCGTCGCTGGTGGCGTCGGTCATCGGTGTCTCCTCGTGCTGTTCAGGACTGGGCTGTTCGCGGCGGATCTGGAAGCGTGGCCGCCGCGATACGCAGACGGTAGCGGGCAGGCCGACCCGAGTCGGCACCGACTGCCTGGTTAACCATCCAGTCACGCCAGAGCCCCGCCAGGGTGATCCAACCAGACGCCGTCCGAGCACCCGGAGTAGCCGCGATGTGATCGGCTGCCGGGCACCAGATGGTTTCCGGTTCGGTGGGAATCTTCTATCTACGTCGTTCGTCGGGGTACGCCGCATGTAGGTGACGGCGGTTCCTGCCAGGGTGCCGATGGTCAGCGAGGGCGCGCGGGATGAAGAGGTCCCACGGTGCTGGCAGCCAGCGATCGAGAATCATGCCGGCCACCAGGCATCCGGCGGTGGCGATCGTTAGTGCGAGCGCTGCTCGCCGCCCGCATTTCCGGCGAATCATCGATGATGATCTTTAGCGGCTCAGGTCAGGAAGTCCGTTCCCCACGCACGGGGGGTGATCCCCCATCTGGCGCCCCTGGACGGGTGTCAAGCCGCGCAGGTCGATCACCATACGGGCATCGACCTGGGTGCCGACGATGTTGCGATCCTCGCCCGGCGCAGTGGCCGGGCGCAGTGTCAGTGGTGAGGCTGCGTTGTTTTCGCGGCCGGAGCTGTTGCGATCCTCGCCCGACGCAGTGGCCGGGCGCAGCGACCATGAGCAGTATAGCGATCCGGCCATCCGACTTGTGGGCACAGCCAGTCCGCGTTGCCCACCTAATCTACATCTCCCAGTTCGGAACCTCCCTAGGCTAGGGCGCCGCCCTCGATCCCATTTCGGGACCGGACTGCCACACGTCCGTCCGCTGATCGATCGCTGCTTCGTGGAAGGCGTCCGCGAGAGCCACGATGACGGCGTTGATGCCGGGACCGTCGCTGAAGAAGTAGTCGGCCATGGTGTTGTGGGCTTCCTGGTTGTCGACGACCGCGTCGATGACCGCCGCTTGGAAGTCCTGGGATTCCATGAACTGCTTCTTCGAGTTCACCTTGGCCTGGTTGACCAGGTCCGGGTAGGCGAGCAGCCGCTGCACCAGTCCCTGCACGAACTCACGAACCTGAGAAGCGGAGAACGACTCGGCGCCGAAGAGGTCGTTCATCTTGTCGATGACGACCTGTAGGGCGACGTACTTCGGCTCCTTCCGGGTGCCGGTGCCGGCGGCACCGATGCCCTTGAGCTGGCCGTCACCGGTCAGCGAGATGTCGACCGCGGTCGCCTTGGTGTGCTTGACGCCGACCAGGACCACGTCGGAGAGGTCGACCTCCGCAGACCAGGAGGAGTCTGCGATGACCTTCTCCAGGAGCCGCAGGAAGATCGACAGCATCTCCAGGTACGGGTCGCCGTAGTCGACGATCTGGCTCATGAAGTCGTAGAGCCGGACGTAGGTGGAGACGTCCTTGCGGAACAGGTCCAGGGTGTTGAGGGTGACCTTGTCGTCGGCCTCGATCGCTGCCGCGTAGCGGCGGGCGAAGTCGTTCTTGGCCGGGCTGATCGCGGCCGAGAGCGCGTTGTTGCCTTTGCGGGTGACCCAGAGTTCGGCGACCTCGCGCACCTGCTCTGGTGTGTAGATCCCGGCCTGGGCGAGTTTGTTGGAGAGGTGGACGACGACGTACGGGTCGGTCTCGGTCTCCAGCGTGGCGTTGGTGAAGTACGGCTCGAACGCGGTCCGGATGTCCTCGGGCTTGTTCACGAAGTCAATGACGAACGTCTTGCGCTTCTGCTCCCCGCTGGCAGTGCGGTGGGTGCGGTTGAGCCGGGACAGGGTCTGCACGGCGGTGACCCCGGAGAGCTTCTTGTCGACGTACATGGCCGAGAGCAACGGCTGGTCGAA
Source organism: Micromonospora sp. NBC_01739 (assembly GCF_035920385.1). GTDB lineage: Bacteria > Actinomycetota > Actinomycetes > Mycobacteriales > Micromonosporaceae > Micromonospora. The sequence goes on from NZ_CP109151.1 coordinate 771,549, forward strand.
CCCTGTCTGGTACTTGTTGGCGACCAGCATGATCTTGTATGTCGTGCCCTTGAAGGCGGCGGCGAGGTCCGCACCGGCGCCGGGGTTGAGCTTGGCTTCGGTGAACTCCTCGTCTTTGCTCGGCTGCGGCCCCCAGTCCGAAGCCCACTCCTCGTCCTCGTCCATCTTGACCGAGTTGGAGAAGGCGACCAGGGTGCGGTAGTTGTACGAGGCGTCCTCGGCGGCCCGCTTGGCGATGTAGGCGTCGATCGCCTTCTTGTACTTCACCGCAGCCCGGCGAGAGTCGGTCACGACCATCGCCTTCGCCTTGCCCTCCAGCAGGTGAGCGACGTTGATATGGAAGTGCTCGACGATGATCTGCACCTTCTGGCTGATGTTGGTCGGGTGCAGCTTCACCCACCGCATCAGCCCCTTACGCGCCGTGGCCTCTTCCACCAGCTCGCCGTCGGCGCTCTCGGCCCGGCCGGCGATCTTCAGTGCGGTGTCGTAGGACTGGTAGCCCCTGAGCACGTCGAGGATGTAGCCTTCCTCGATCGCTTGCCGCATCGAGTAGAGGTGGAACTCGACCGGCTTCCCATCGGGACCCTTACGACCGAACAGCTCCAGGGTCTTGTTCTTCGGCGTGGCGGTGAACGCGAAGTAGGAGATGTTTTCCGACTCGGCCCGCTCGGTCATCTCCGAGGCCAGGATCGCCTCGACGTCGACCTCCCCGCCCTCCTCGATCTCCTTGATCTCCTCAGCGGTCAGCACAGCCCGCAGCTTGCGGGAGATCTGCCCCGACTGCGAGGAGTGCGCCTCGTCGGCGATCACCGCGAACCGCCGTCCCTTCAGCGACGTGTCGGCCTGGATCTCGTGGAGGGCGTGCGGGAAGGTCTGCACCGTGACCGCGATGATCAGCTCCCCGTTCTTCAACGCGGTCGCCAGCAGCCCGGATTTCGACTTCGCCCCCGCTTTGCGAACGTCCTCCCGGCTGATCGTGGCCACGATCTTCCCCGCCCCGTCAATCTGCCGGATCGCGTCCTGGAGCTGCCCGTCGAGCACGTTGCGGTCCACGACCACGATCACCGAGTCGAAGACCTTCTCGTCGTTCACGTGCAGCCGCGCCAGCCGGTGCGCGGTCCAGGCGATGGTGTTCGTCTTCCCCGACCCTGCCGAGTGCTCGATCAGGTAGCGATGCCCCACCCCCTCCTCGCGCACTGCGGCCACGATCTTCGTCACGGCCTCCCACTGATGGAACCGTGGAAAAAGCATGCTCGTACGCCGCACCGACGTGCCGGTCGCGACATCCCACTCCTCCTTGGTCTCCACGATCATCAGCCGGCCGATGATGGTGAGCCAGGCGTCCTTCTCCCAGACCCGCTCCCACAGGTACGCCGTCGCCGACCGTCCGCCCTCAGCCGGCGGATTGCCCGCGCCACTGTCGTGCCCCATGTCGAACGGCAGAAAGTGCGTCTTCTCGCCCTCCAACTTGGTGGTCATCGCGGCCAGATCGTTGGAGACCGCGAAGTGCACCAGCGCCCGATGCCCGAACGACAGCAGCGGCTCCGGCCGCCCGTTGGTCAGCGGATGCCGGTTCTTGCGGTACTGGTTGATCGCCTCATCGAGGGACTGGGTGAAGTCGGTCTTCAACTCGACGGTGGCCACCGGGAGCCCGTTGACGAAGAAGACCAAGTCGATGCTGCGCCGATCGGCGGTGGAGAAATGCACCTGCCGCATCACCCGCACCCGCATCGCCGCATACTGCGCATTGGTGGTCGCGTTCAAGCTGGTGTCGGGGCGGAACTGTGCCATCTTCAACCGGCCACCACCGATGTACAGCACGCCGTTACGCAGGATGTTCAGCGTCCCGCCACCATGCTCAAGAGGCTTGTCGAGCGCCGTGGTCAGCACATCGAGGAACTTCGCCTCTGACCCCGCCGCCTTCAAAGCCTTCACGTACGACGGCTGCTGGGTTTCCTCCAGCCAGGCGAACAGATCCTCGGGAAAGAGCGCCCGCTCCCGATCGTAGCCAGCATCGCTCGCCGAGTAGGACCACCCGCGAGACTCCAGGTACGCACAGATCTCGGACTCGAAGACGACCTCGTTATGATCGGCCATCACGCCATCTCCCGCACGTCGATTTGTCCCGTCACCGCTGCCGTGATCAGCGCCGACCGCCGTTCGCGAGTAAGCTCGACGAATCGCTCGGTCTCTTCGATCATAGAATCGATCTTGGCGATCTGCCGGTCGAGATGCATCGCGATTCGGTGCTGCTCATTGATCGGAGGCGCGGGCACCGGCAGTGATCGGATGGCAGAAACATTGATTCTTCGGAAGGTGCTGCCAATCATCGCTTGCTCGATAGCGTGCCGCGCCTCAGCTCCCAACAACGCATAGCGCAGGAAGGATGGGTGAACGTCGCTCTTCCGGCGAAGTAGGACCGTCTCTTGACCAATGGCAAACTTTGGCAAGTCGGACGTGACAACCGAGACCAAACCAACGGATACATTTCGAATAAACAGAAGGTCTCCGGCACGAGGTGCACGACTACCGGCTCTGAGATGTTCGAAGAACTCAGCAGTCGTATAGTTACAAGCCGAGAGATCAACGGTCGCAGCCTGACACTCCCGGATGCTGGCCACCGGGTAGCGCCTATCGTCGTCGACGAACTCTGCGGTCACGTGGGCACAGTCAATGACATCGACGAGCCGCCGGAGCTGAGTTCTTTCCGAAGTCGCATCCAGTACCGCATGCGAGATCAGATCGGCTCGACGCTTACGGAGCATCTCAACCAAGCGTCGCTGTTCCTCGATAAGCGTGTCGATGCGGACGGTCTCGCCGTCGAGGTAATCGGCGATGGCGCGCTGCTCCTCTAGTGGCGGCAGCGGCATCGGAATCCTCGCGAGCTTCTCTGCGGTCAGGTGCGGCATCGAGACAACGTTGGAGTAGGCGCGAACGAAGCCGCTAGCGCGCAGCGCGATCAGATAGAACGCGATGAACCGGCCGTCGAAGTCGCCGAACGGCCGAAGTCGGTTGATCGAGTTCTGGAATCCCCACCCCGGGAGATCCTCGTCGACATACGCGGCACGACCGAACCCGCCTTGGCCGCCCTCGACGACGACAACGTCGCCCGCTCGGATGCTCAGCTGCTCCAGCTCAGCCTCGCCGAACCACATCTCCTTCACGTCGTCGAGAGCCAGAACGCCGTCGGGCTGCACGTTCGCAGCACGCATGTACGGGGCACGCATGTCGTTGCCGGAGTCGTTGCTCTGCAGCATCTTGCCGAGCGTGACAGTCGCAGCGTTCTTGACCTGGCCAGCCATCCACCCGTCCGGCAAGGCGCCCCAAAGAGGTCCCGTCATTGCTCCACCTCTCGCAGCAGCTCAAGGATTTTGGCGACCTGCTTCTCCAGATCAGCGTCGATCTCGGCGAGAGGGCGGGGTGGGACGTACTTGTAGAAGTGGCGCGTGAAAGGGATCTCGTAGCCGGTCTTGATCTTTGTCCAGTCAATCCAGGCGTCGGAAACGTGCGGCTTCACCTCGGCGTCGAAGTACGCCTGGATGACCTCGATATTGCCAGCCGGACCAGCGGTTGAGCCGCCATAGGTGAATGGGACGTTCTCGGTGTCGCGTTTCTTGGTATCCGGCTTGGGCTTGCCCTTGCGGTCGACGACAGGGTTGCCGGCCTCGTCGAGAAGGGGGCGCTCGACGGTGATGGTCCAGTAGCCGAACTCGTCGTTGCGCAGCACCTTGGAATAGTCCGGGTCGGCGTCTGTGAAGTCGGCGTACAACTGGACGACCTTCGCGCGGTCCTCCTCGCTGAGTTCACGGTTCTTGGCACCGAGGTTCTTGCGCATCTTGGTCCAGAACGACGAACCGTCGATGAGTTGGACCAGGCCCTTGCGGTCGGGGTGCTTTGTGTTGTCGAGGATCCAGATGTAGGTGGCGATGCCTGTGTTGAAGAACATGTTGGTCGGCAGCGCGACGATGGCATCGACCAGGTCTTTCTCCAGCAGCCATTTGCGAATGTTGGAGGGGCCGGACTCTGCGCCGCCGTTGAAGAGCGGCGAGCCGTTCATCACGATCCCGGCCCGGCCGCCGCCGTGCTCCGGCGCCCGCATCTTGTGGGCCAGGTGGAGCAGGAAGAGCATCTGCCCGTCCGAGGTGGCCGGGAGGCCGGGGGCGAAGCGGCCGTAGGGGCCGGCTTCGTCGCGCTCTTTCGTCACCGCCTTGGCGTACTGCTTCCAGTCGACGCCGTAGGGCGGGTTGGACATGCAGAAGTCGAACTGGCGGTCCTTGAAAGCGGGGTCGGTGAGGGTGTTGCCGAAGGCGATGTTGGTCGTGTCGTGGCCCTTGGCCAGCAGGTCGGATTTGCAGATTGCGTACGACTGCGGGTTGTACTCCTGGCCGTAGAGGCTGAGCTTCGCGTCGGGGTTCTGTGCGAGCAGGTGGTCCTCGGCCAGGGCGAGCATGCCGCCGGTGCCCGCGGTGGGGTCGTACAGCGAGCGGACGATGCCGGCCTCGGTCAGGTCGGCGTCCTTCTCGGCGAAGAGAAGGTCGACCAGCAGCCGGATGGCGTCCCGGGGGGTGTAGTGGTCGCCGGAGGTCTCATTCGCGGCCTCGTTGAACTTGCGGATGATGTACTCGAACGCATCGCCCATGTCGGCGTTTTCGACGACTTTGGGATGGAGGTTAATGGCCTTGAAGGACGTGACGATCTCGCGCAGAAGCCCTGCCTTCTCCAAGGCGAGGATTTCCTTCTTGAAGTCGAAGTATTGGAACACGTCGACATCGGGCGAGAAGCGGTCGATGTAGTCGGCCAGGTTGTCAGCCAGCCCATCGGCGTCAGTCAGCAGGTTTGCGAAGGAGTATTTCGAAGTGTTGTAGAACGGCCTGCCGGTCGCCTTCCTAACCTCGGACTTGAGCCGGTTCGGGTTGTCGTACTTCGCCGCAAGCGCGTGCACTGTCTCCCGGTCGGGTTCAAGGATACAGTCGAGGCGTCGAAGGATTGTGAGGGGGAGGATCACATTGCCGTACTGGTTGGGACGGTAAGGGCCTCGAAGTTGTTCGGCAATCGACCAGATAAATTTACCGAGGGTGCTCACAAAGCTCCTTACGAGGCTCAATCGACCACAGGTGTTGGACGCCCCGCACGAGCTCGCGCACGCCGTCCGAACAAGCGGCGCACAGTCTGCAGCAGCCGGTGCGTCACAAGAACATCATCAGCCATCAGACACCAGGGGTCCCAGGGGGTCGGCGGTACCACGCCGATCACGTTGAGTAAGTCGCCGTAACCGATCGAACGTCCGCTCATGCCGCAGATCGGTCAGCTACGACCGGTGTCCACCAATGTTTGAACCGACGAGGCTCCGTGCTGAACCAATCGGAGACGAAGAGCTGGTGGTGGCCGCTGACCCAGCGGCCACCACCAGCACAGGATGGGGTTGCGGGTCTAGAGGGTGGGGGTACGCAGGCTGGTGGTGAAGGTGGTCCAGGAGGTGGGGGAGAAGGTCAGTACGGGGCCGTTGGGGTCCTTGCTGTCGCGGACGCCCACGCCGCCACCGGGCAGCGCGTCGGCGACTTCGACGCAGTCGCCCTGGTTGCCGCTGCGGCTGCTCTTGCGCCACTTGACAGTCGTGTCAGCCACGGGTGAATGCCTCCATTGTTGCGGTTATCAACGTCCTCGACGACTCCTCGTCGAGTGCTCGTGAGGTCACGTCGTCCCACGCGAGTTTGTACGCCGCGACCTCGGTTGCCTTGTCGAGGTAGAGCGCACCGGTGAGGCTGTCGACGTAGACCAGCGGGGGTTCGAGCGGTTCCGAGGTGCCCGGCATGGGCGGGAACTCCAGGATGGTGAACGCGGACGTCATCCCGCCGTGCACGCCGGCCTCGAACGGGAGGATCCGCAGCCGCACACTGGGCGAACGGGTGACATCGAGCAGGTGTTGAAGCTGGGCCGCCATGACCTTCGGCCCACCGACAGCTCGTCGGATGACCGCTTCACTCAGCACGACCGCAAGGTGCGGCGGTCGAGGACTCGCCAGCAGGCGTTGACGCTCCATCCGGAAGTCGACCTGCCGCTCCACCTCCTCGGCATCGATGAGGCCCTTGGGTACACCCGTCACTGCCGATGCGTATTCGCGAGTCTGGAGGAGTCCGGGCACGGCCTCCGGCTCGTACTTCTGGATGCACTCGGCACTGCTTTCCAGCCTGACGAACAGACCGAACCAGCTCGGTAGGCGGGTGTTGGTGTAGTCGTGCCACCAGGCGCTCGCGCCCTTGGTGCGGGTTTCGCCACCGAGGGCGAGTAGTTCGGCGCGGTCTTCGGGGCTGGCCTCGTACAGCTCGCACATCGCCTTGATCTCGATGTCGCGGAACTTGATGCGGGGGTCGCCGGCTTCGATTCGGTGGATCGTTGCGGGGCTGCGTTGGAGAAGGATGGCAGCCCTCTCCTGACTCATCCCTGTCTCTTTGCGGAGGGCTGCCATCTTGCGGCCGATCCTCCGCCTCAACAGGGCCGATCCGTCCGTGTCGGACACGGAGCCTCCTATCACCACTTTGCCAAACAGCAGCATACAAACGATGGGCCACTAGATCACGTTCTGCGCATTGCTGCCCTGACCAGGGCTAACGTCTTGTGAAGGCGCTAATGTGCAATCCCTTTCATGATTTGAATTGATGTGCTGCATTGCATTCTGCCCTATCGCAGCCAGACGATGACTCTCAGCAAGTTGTCGGGCATCTCCGGCGACAGCAAGCCCTCACTTGTGGACGGCCAGCGGCTGTCTGTTGAGGACTCATCCGCCCCACCGTGCCGCCCACAGGCGCCACGAACCGGGTGCGGGGATCGCACCCGCTTCCCCCGATCGGAGCGGTCCCCGCACCCACCCCGTCGGGGTGCGCGGTCGGCGCCAGGGAAGGCCCGGCCGCGCACCTCTCGCAGAAAGGTGATGGCAGTGCGCCTCAAGTGGTTCGTACCGGCCAACGCCGACCACCCGTTTCCCCCGTTCGGCCTCCATCCCACCTGGACCCCCACCCGCCCAGGTGATCAAGAGGTTCTGGGCTTCGGAGATGCCCGTCGAAGACCAGAACCTCCTGATCAACCCCGAAGCGGCGGGGGCGGCGACCAGGGCGGGCGCGCTGGGCGGGAGGGGGTGGGGCATGGGGCAGGCGGTGCCTGAGGTCGCGGCGGGGACGCTGCTGCGGCTCGATCCGGGTGACTGGTCCTACGGCCGCGACCTGGTCCCCGGTACCGCCGTGGCCGTCACCGTCGCATGCGTCCGTGAGCTGCCGAATCGGGCGGACGAGTGGGTGTGGGTGCTCGGTCACCGGCCGGAGTGCGAGTACCCGCACGTCGACCGGCATCCGCCCTGCATGGAGGTGCGGGTCAAGGTCGCCGCGCTGCATGACCAACGGCAGACGAGGTGACCGGCACAGACGAGAGCGACCGGGATGTGGATCGCTTCGAGGCCGCGCGCAACACCGTGCGCCAGCACCGCGACGGGCGCACCTGCTTCCACTGTCAGGGCGGCGGGTGCGGGCAGCACGCCTGGGCGATCGAGGAACTCGGCCGTCATCCCGGCGGCCGAAAGCTTCTTCGGCGGCTCGGGTTTCCCATCGACGATTCGACCGAGGAGGGCCAGCCGCGGTGAACAGCACACCCCACGGCGACGACCATGCCCCACACCTGCGGGAGCAGCCGGCCCGGCCGGTGCGCGCCGTCGGCAGTGCCGCGATGCCGAGCACCGTACGTCTCGCCGACGAGTTCTTCTACCTGGCGCACGACGACCAGACCGGCCGGTCGCGGCTGTTCGAGTCGGCGACGGCGTACGGTCTGGCCGCCGCGCTGCTCGCCGAGCTGTACGGCGAGGGCCGGGTCACCTTCGAGGGCCGGCGCCTACGGGTGATCAACACTGTCCCGCCGAAGGACTGGCTGCAACACCTCGTCCTCGATCGCCTGGTCGCGGAGCCGCGGCACACCGAGACCCGTACCTGGTTGGCGTATTTCGCCACGGACGCCTACCAACAGGTGGCCACCCGGATGTGGCAGCTCGGGCTGCTCCGCCAGCAGCAGGTCGGTCGGCTGTGGCGACAGCGCACCGTCTACGTACCGGCGGACATGAACACGGCCGCCTGGTCGTGGGCCCGGCTCTCCTTCCAGCTGCGCAACCACCGACGCCTCAACGCCTTCGACGTTGCCCTCGCCGGTCTGGCGGTGCACACCCAGCTCGATCCGATCCTGCTCGACGGCACACCCCCGGCCGTGCGTGCATTCCTGCGCCAGCAGGTCGAGCAGGCCCCGCCACCGCTGCGGGACCTGCTGGCCGACCTCGGTGCCGTCGTCGGCAGCGCCGTACTGACCCACCGCACCACCTGACCACCCTCCGTTCATCCCTTCTCGTCGAGAGAGAACTGATGTCCCACTCGAAACCCGACACCGTCTCCGCCGTCCTCGCGCGCGGGCGGCTCGGCATCCCGTCGGTGGTGTTCTTCGTGATCGCCGCCGCCGCTCCGCTCACCGTCGTCGCGGGCGGCGCCACCACCGGGTACGCCGTCACCGGGGTCACCGGCATCCCGGTGTCCTATCTGCTGGTGGCGGCCGTGCTGGCGTTGTTCGCGGTCGGCTACGTGGCCATGTCCCGCCGGATCGTCAACGCGGGCGCCTTCTACACCTACGTCACCCGGGGGCTCGGCCGCCCGGCCGGCGTCGGTGCCGCCATGGTCGCGCTGCTCGCCTACAACGCCATGCAGATCGGCCTCTACGGTGGGGCCGGCGCCGTCACCGCCCAGTTCCTCAACGACCGGTACGCCGTCGACCTGACCTGGTGGAGCTGCGCCCTCGCGGTGTGGGCGGTCGTCGCGGTGCTCGGCGTCGCCCGGATCGACCTCAACGGCCGGGTCCTCGCCGTCGTCCTGGTCGCCGAATGCGTCGTCGCCCTGACCTTCGACGCCATCATGGTCACCCACCCGGCCGACGGGACCGTCAGCTTCGACACCCTAGCCCCCTCGCACGTCTTCGCCGCCGGCATCGGCGCGGCGCTGGTCACCGCGATCACCGGGTTCGTCGGGTTCGAAGGCACCGTCGTGTTCAGCGAGGAGACCAAGGACCCACGGCGCACCATCGCCCGTGCCACGTACATCGCGGTCGCCGTCACCGGCCTGCTGTACGGGCTCTCCGCCTGGGCGATGTCGGTGGCCACCGGCCCGGACCGCATCGTGGCGGCGGCCCGCGCCGACGGCACCGACCTGATCTTCAATCTGGTGTCGCCGTACCTGGCCGACAGCATCGTCACCGTCGCCCGGGTCCTCTTCATCACCTCGCTGTTCGCCGCGCTGCTCAGCTTCCACCACACCGTGGCCCGGTACCTGTTCGCGCTCGGCCGGGAACGGGTGCTGCCGGCCGTGTTCGGTCGCACCAGCCGGCGTACCGGTGCCCCGAAGGTCGGCTCCCTCGTCCAGAGTGGGCTCGCCTTCGCCGTGCTGGTCGGCTACGCCGTGGCCGGGGCAGATCCGATCGTGCACCTGTTCTTCTGGGTCACCGTCACCGGTGGGCTCGGGGTGCTGATCCTGATGACGGTCACCTCCGCCGCCGTGATCGGCTTCTTCGCCCGGATCACGCACACCGAAGGACTGTGGCGGTCACTGATCGCACCGGGCCTGGCCACGGTGGCGCTGGGCGGGATCCTCACCGTGACACTGCGGGAGTTCGCCACCCTGCTCGGCGTCGCGCCGGACTCGCCGCTGCGCTGGGCGTTCCCCGCCGGGTACGCCGCCGTCGCGCTGCTCGGCATCGGGTGGGCGCTGGTCCTGCGCACCACAAACCCCGAGGTGTACGCCGCAGTCGGCCTGGGCGCGGACCGCGACACCGGACCCCTGCGCGCCCCCGACACCCTCCGCCAATCCGCCTGACCAGGGAGAAGCCGTGACCGTCAGCAACAACGATCTGCTCGTCCGCCCCGCCACGGTGGCCGATGCCGGGCCGCTGGTCGGCGTACTCGCCGAGGCGTTCCACGAAGGCCACCTCGCCGACTGGCTCATTCCCGACCCGGTCGACCGGCGGACCGTCTACTACGAGTACTTCGCCGACGCCTTCCAGCACGGACTGGAACACGGGCAGGTGTACACCACCGGCGACCAGAGGGCCGTCGCGATCTGGTACCCCCGCCTCGAACCCACCCCGGTCGACACCCGCAGCCGGCTGGCGACGTTGGAACACATCGCGGGCCCGTACGCCCCGAAGTTCGTGCTGCTGGAGGAGATGTTCGACGCCTTCCACCCCGACGACCCGCACCACTACCTCGCCTACCTGGCCGTCGCCCCGACCCGGCAGAACCGGGGCATCGGCGCCGCGCTGCTCGCCGACCAGCACCGTCGTCTCGACCAGCTCGGCCTGCCGGCGTACCTGGAGGCCAGCAACATGCGTAATCGGCGGCTCTACCTCCGCCTCGGCTACCACGCCGGCCCCACCATCGTGCTGCCCACGAAGGGGCCGGTCATCTGGCGGATGTGGCGCGGCGCCCCCACCAGCAGCGGCCGGAGCCCCTTCCCGCGCACCCGGCCACACCGGCGGTCCCTGTGACTACCGCCCACCATCCGTAGGCGAGGTCGTCGAGTCGGCCAGCGCTGAGCCGGTCCGGGGACTGATGCCGGTGATGGTCAGGTCGAGCAGGCGGGCGGCCTCGGCCGTCGGGTCGGGGTGGTGGGTGGTGGCCAGGGCGATGCCGGTGATCAGGGTGAGCAGGTCGTCGATCGTCACCCCCGGGGCGAGGGCCCCGGCGGCGGACGCGCGCCGGACCAGTGGCTCGCCCGCGGCGGTCAGTTGCGCGCAGGCGCAGTAGACGTGGGTGTCCTCGGGGCTGGCAGCCCGGTCGCGATTCAGTGCCTCGGCCAACCCGCTGATGGTGGCGGCGGAGGCGAGAACGGCCTTGAGCCACTCCAGCAGCGCGGCCCGGGGGTCGGCTCGGTCGGTCCGGTCGGCGGCGTGTGCCGCTAGGGCCTCGACGCGCTCGCGGAAGACCGCCGCCAGTAGGGCGTGGCGGCTGGGGAAGTGCCGCCGTACGGTGCCCGAGCCCACTCCGGCGACCCGGGCGATCTGCTCCAGGGAGGCGTCGGCGCCGTGTGCGGCGACCTCCTGCACCGCGACGGCGAGCAGGCGGGCGTAGTTGCGCCGCGCGTCGGCGCGCTGCGCAGCGGTCATGGTCGCTCAGCTCCAAGGTTGCTAAGTGGCGGGGTCCGCCGTATCTTACCGGAGTAGAAACGGCGGGCCACGCCGTTTAGCGAGAGGGGTCCCATGTCCAACGAACCCGCACCCGTTCTGGTCGTCGGCGCCACCGGACGACAGGGCGGCGCGACCGTCCGCGCGTTACGGGCGGCGGGCGTACCCGTTCGCGCGTTGGTCCGTGACCCGGAGACCGACCGGGCCCGTGCCGTCGCCGCCCTCGGCGCCGAGCTGCGTACCGGCGACCTCAACGATCGTGGCTCCCTGATCGCGGCCGCAGAGGGAGCCCGCGCGGTCTTCTCGGTCCAGATGCCCGAGCTGAAGGGGGAGTCCCTCGACTTCGACGGCGAGGTGACCCAGGGGGTCAACCTGATCGAGGCGGCGCTCGCCGTGGGTGTGCCACAGTTCGTGCACTCCTCGGTCTCCGGCGCCGGTCAGCACGCCGAGGCCCCCGGCTGGCGCGAGGGCCGGTGGGCCGCCCTGAAGCCCTACTACGACGCCAAGACCGCCATCCAGGACCGGGTACGCACGGCCGGGTTCCAGCACTGGACCCTGATCAAGCCGGGGTGGTTCATGGAGAACTTCCTGCCCTCGATGGCCTATCTGCTTCCCCGGGGCATCGAGGGCGGGCTGGTGACCGTGCTCCAACCCGAAACCCGGTTGTCCCTGGTCGCGGTCGACGACATCGGGCAGGCTGCTGCGGCGGCCATCGCGGCACCGGAGCGCTTCCACCAGGTCGAGCTGGAACTGGCCAGCGACTACCGGACGATGACGGAGATCGCCGAGGTCATGTCGCGCGCCCTGGGTGTGCCGCTGACCGCGCCGAGGATGACCGACGAAGAGGCGGTGGCGGCCGGTATGCCGTCGTTCGGGGCTGTCTCGCACCGTTTCGTGGAGGTGGCCGGGCAGCCCGCCCGCCCGCAGTTCGCCCGGGACCTCGGCATTCCGCTCACCTCCTTCGAGGAGTGGGCCGCGCAGTACCTGTCCCGCTGAGTGCGGCCACGCGACGAGAAAGACCCGAGCCACGATCCGGGCCAGGACCCGGGCCAGGACCCGGGCCACGACCTGGGCCGCGATCCGGGCCGTGATCCGGGACAGGACTCGGGCAGCCAGGCCGCCGCGCTGGCCAGCGCGGCCGGTTGACCCGGTGATCGACTCCGTTTCGCCGAAACGGCGGTATCCCACCGCTCCGAACCCCGCCGTTTCGGCGAAACGGCGGGAGTCAGCGAAGCTCCACCGGAGGCGTCGGTACTGGCGGGATACCGCTCGGTCGGGATACCGCTCGGTCGGGATACCGCCACGCGGTCGAAAACGGCGGCGGCGATCCTGTCGTAGGGCTGCCGACGACAGGCCCGCTCGCTGCGTCGGGTGGGGCAGGCGGGCCCTGTCGAGCTGATGGCGCGAACGGGTCACGGCCCAGGTGGCAGATCCGTGGCCGCCGCGACGACGCCCTGCGGGATAGCACAACCGGTTCAGCTCGACAGGGGGCCACCCACCCCAGCGGCGAGCCCGGCTGACCTGCACCGCGTGCCACTGGCGGGCTGTGGAGTCAGATCGTGTGGATCGTGATGAGGTCTTCGAGTCCTGCAAGGTCGTCGGCGTTGCGGGTGTACACGGCGGCATCATGGGCGTGTGCGGTTGCTGCGATGAGCAGGTCCATCACCCTGGCTCGCGGCTGGCGGCCGGTCTCGACGACGCGTGCCGCCAATCGTGCGTAGCTGTCGGCGATGGCGTCGTCGATGGGCAGCGGATCAAATCGACGTTGAATGGCGCTCAACCGCGCCAACCGGAGTGCCCTCGCCTCAGCGGATTTCGCGACCAGGACACCGAACTGAAGTTCGGCGAGGCTGGCGACGCTGATAGCCAGTTCCCCGGGAATCGGAGTCACATCGTTGGCGATAAGGATGCTGGTGTCGAGGATGCCGCGACTCACCGCTCAACCCACGGATCGGTGACGGCGTCGTCGAGCAGGTCCCGATCACTTGCCCACCCCGGGTCTGTGGGTTGGTCGAAAACGCCGGCAAGGTCGTCCCACTCACGCCAGGTTCGAGGACTGACCGGGCCCAGCACGGCTGCCGGGCGCCCGGCGACGGTGATCGTCACCCGTTCGCCCCCCTGCGCGCGACGAACCAGGTCGCTTGCGTTCTGCCGCATCTCCCGCAACCCAACCTCGTACATACACCCAACGTAGCACATGTGCTACCTGTTGTCGGTGCATCCCAAGCGCAGGGCTCGGGGTGCCGAGGAGTGCGTGCTGGACGCTAGCGACCATCTACCCGGGCGCGCCCCCGCGCGGCATGTCGGCCAGCGGGGGAGTTGATCAGATCATCTTCCAGCGCTTGCGGGGCGGGCGGACGGTCACGTCACCGAAGACGACGCGGCAGCGCACCTCGACGATCGGAGCGCCGGGGGTGACCGGGCCGCTCAGCTTCGACTTCTTGTCCCCGAAGACCGCAGAGCCGGTGAGCCGGACCTCGGTGCCTTCCGGTACGACGATGGTGATGCTGCCGAAGATCACGTTCGCCTCGACGGTGGTCACCTGCCGGGGCAGCCGGGCCTCGTGCAACTCGATCCGGCAGTCGCCGAAGACGGCCCGGGCGTCGATGTGTTCCGGCACCGGCCAGGCGCCCTTGCGCACCTCGCTGCCGAAGACCGCGAGCAGCTTCTCCGTCGCCGGGGCGAGCGCCCCGCCGGGGCGGGCGGGGGAGCGGCTGGGGGCGTTCGGCAGGTCCGTGGTCAGCCGGGCCAGCTCACCCCGGGTCTGCGCGGCGTGGGCCGCGCCGACCCGATCGGTGTACTCGTCGAGGGTGAGTCGGCCTTCGGCCGTGGCCTTGCCGAGCAGTTCCACGATCTCCTCCCGTTCCCGGTCGGAGACGCGCAGTCGGTCATCGTCGTTGTGCCGTTCCCACTCCACGCACCGAGCCTACTGGTGCCCCGCACCGACCTCGGCAGCCGATGGTCCGGGCTTGCCCTGCCCCACAGGCTGCGGGCCGGAGCCGGTCGCCGCGATCCGTTTGCGCCCTCAGCTCGACAGGGCTCGCCGACCACCTGTCGCCCTCCGCCCCACCACTGCGGGCGCGGGCCGGAGAGCTGGACGACAGAGCTAGCAGGCGGCCGTGCCGACGAGCAGATTGCCGTGCGGGATGGCGATCGGCCGCCGGGGGGCCGGCAGGTCGACGGCGGGACGGCGGGTCTGTGCCGGGGTGTGCGCCCGGCGGGCCACCGCGTAGGCCTGGGCGGTACGGGCGGCGATGGTGGCCCAGCCGTACCGCCGGCCGACCATGCTGCGGGCCTGCCGGGCTACCCGGCGGGCGAAGACCTCGTCGCCGATGAGCTGGTCGACCGCGCCGGCCAGGGCCGGTGGGTCGCTGTGCGGGAAGGTCACCCCGGTGACGCCCGGTTCGACGATCTCGGCCAGGCCACCGGTACGGGCCACGGCCAGCGGTGCTCCGGCCGCCGCCGCCTCCAGGGCCACCATCCCGAACGGCTCGTAGAGACTCGGTACGACGGTCGCGTCCGTGGCCCCTAGGACCGCCGGCAGTTGGGTGTTGTCCAGGAACCCGGCGAAGCGTACGGTCCCGCCGAGCCCGAGCTGCCGGGTCCGCTCCTCCAACTCGTCCCGGTAGGGCCCGTCCCCGGCGATCAGCACCCGCAGCCCCGGGTGCCGGGCGCGTAGCTGCGGCACCGCGTCCACCAGGTGCTGCACCCCCTTCTCGTAGACCAGCCGCCCGGCGTACCCGATCAACGGGCCGTCGGCGGCGAACCGGGCGCGGGCGGCGGCGACCGCGCGGGGGCGGGCCCGCCAGGCCCGGTCGTCCACCCCGTTGGGCACCACGGCGACCTTCTCCTGCGGCACCTCGAACAGGGTGGTGACCTGGTCGCGCATGTACCCGGAGCAGGTGATCAGACGGGTGGAGGCGGTGCTGAGCCAGTGCTCGACACCGTGGATGGTGCGGTTCATCTCCTCGGGCAGCCAGCCCTGGTGTCGGCCCGCCTCGGTGGCGTGCATCGTGGTCACCAGGGGCAGGCGCAGATGCTCGGCCAGGGTGATCGCGGTGTGCGCGACCAGCCAGTCGTGGGCGTGGATGACATCGAAGTCGGCGGTGGCGGCGGCGTGCAGGGCGGTACGGGTCAGGGTGTGGTTGAACGCCATCGTCCAGGCCAGCAGCGATCCGGTGGCCAGGGGGAAGGTGACCGGGTCCTCGGCGGCCCGCAGGATGCGTACCCCGTCGCGGTGTTCGGACAGCGGCGCCCCCGCGGCGTGGCGGGTGACGACGGTGACCTCGTGGCCGGCGGCGGCCAGGGCCACCGACAGAGCGTGCACGTGCCGACCGAGGCCACCGACCAGGACCGGCGGATACTCCCAGGACAACATCAGGACCCGCTGCGGACGTACGGGGTTGATGTCGATCACGTCGGCGTCCGGTGACATACGCGCCCCCTTTGAGTTGTCTCTCCGCCCAGGACCAATCCTGCTGGCAGCTGGATAACCAGCGGAGACATCCCGATTGCGGGGCTGTAAAGCCCGTCGGTACTCCCGGTCTCGTCACCGGGAACGGACGCGAGGCGACATTGCGCCCACCTCTGCGACAGGCGTAGCACCAGCCGGTCTGCACCTCCCGCAACTGTCTGATGACCTGCCACGGCCTGGTTCGTAGGTTCTAACCGGACGCAGCACTGAGGGGCTCATGGCTCGTGCGCCAGAACCGGCGTGCGGTGGTCGGCACCCGGTGCCTGGAAGGAGAAGCATGCGAACCACGAGGCGATGGTGGGGCAGTGCGGTGGCGGTCGCGATGACCGCGGCCATCCTGCCGGTGACCCCCGCGCTAGCCCAGCCCGCGCAGGCGAACCAGTTGGTCATCGCGGACGGCGTCACCCAGCCGGTCTTCGGCTACGCCGACGCGATCCGCGAACGGATCTTCGTCACCTCCGATGTCGACACCGACTCCAACGGTGAGCTCGACGTCGTGGCGATGGACATCATCCGGCCGAAGGCCAGCGACCAGGGCCTGCGGGTGCCGGTGGTCATGGACGCCAGCCCCTACTACTCGACGGTCTGCCGCGGCAACGAGACCGAGTGCAAGGCCGACCTGGACGGCGACGGCCTGCTCGACCAGTGGCCGCTGTTCTACGACAACTACTTCGTGCCGCGTGGCTACGCGGTCGTGCTGCTCGACATGATCGGCACCAACAACTCGACCGGCTGCCCGGTCACCGGCGGTCTCGGGGACAACATCAGCGCCCCGACCGCGATCGACTGGCTCAACGGCCGCCGCAAGGGTGTCGACGCCGACGGCAACGAGGTCGTCGCCAACTGGCACAACGGCAAGTCCGGCATGATCGGCAAGTCGTACGACGGCACCCTGGCCAACGCCGCCGCCGCCACCGGCGTCGAGGGCCTGTCCACCATCGTGCCGATCTCGGCCATCTCCAGCTGGTACGACTACTCGCGTAGCAACGGTCTGGTGACCCGGGCGAACAACTACTCGGGCAGCCTGTCCAACACCGTCACCAACCCGAACCGTCGGGCGTACTGTGCCCCGGTGCGGACCCAGCTCGGCGTGGGCGCCGACGACGCCACCGGTGACTACAGCGACTTCTGGGCCGAGCGGGACTACGTGCCGCACGCCGACAAGGTCAAGGCCAGTGTCCTGCTGGTGCACGGCATCAACGACGACAACGTGCGGGCCGACCACTTCAGCAAGTGGTGGTACGCCCTGGCCGAGAACAACGTGCCGCGCAAGCTGTGGCTGACCGGCACCGGGCACATCGACCCGTTCGACTTCCGTCGCGCGGAGTGGGTGGACACCCTGCACCGCTGGTTCGACTTCTGGCTCCAGGGCATCGACAACGGCATCATGCGTGAGCCGATGGTCGACCTGGAGCGGCTGCCGGACGTCTGGGAGACCCACGCCAACTGGCCGATCCCCAAGTCCCAGCCGACCCAGATCTGGCTGCGCCCCGGCACCAACGGCGACCCCGGCGACATCTCGGTGAAGCCCGGCCCCGGCAACAAGAAGGCCACCTTCACCGACACCCCGTCGATGAGCCAGGCCAACGCGATCCGGCACCCCTCGGACCCGGCGGCTAACAAGAACAACCGGCTGGTCTTCCTGTCCGAGCCGCTGAAGGCGCCGCTGCACATCTCCGGCACCCCGATCGTGCGGATCAAGGCCTCGGTCAACGGAGAGGACACCAGCTTCGCCGGTCTGCTCGTCGACTACGGCACCCGGCAGCGCTTCAGCACCTCCGGTGACGGCGTCCGCACCGTGACCACCGAGGACTGCTGGGGCGAGTCGGCCAACTTCGGTGGGCACAACGAGGAGGCCTGCTACCGCCAGGTCGTCAAGAACGTGGCCAGCAACCCGCAGGAGTTGGTCACCAAGGGCATCTACGACGGGCTGAACCTCGACTCGCTCTACACCTCGACCCCGCTGGTGCCGGGTGAGAAGAACGCCGTCGACATCCCGCTGCAGCCCGAGGACTACGTCTTCGAGGCCGGCCACCAGATCGGTGTGGTCCTGCTCGGCTCGTACTCCGGCTACAGCAGCCGGGCCAAGCAGACCCGCGCCGAGATCACGGTGCACTTCGACAGCACCCGGATCACCCTGCCGATCGTCGGTGGCCGCCAGGCCGCCGTGGCAGCCGGTCTGAACTGATCGAACGGTGGGACGCCCGTGCGGGCGTCCCACCGAACCTACCTCCTCAGGGGCGCTACGGGCCCGTCGGTGCGTGTCACCGGCGGGCCCGCAGCAGTTCCGCCACCGACCAGGCCTGGAAGGGGCAACCGGTGGCGGTGTGCGGGGCCGAGCCGTCGGCGGTCTCGCTGACCGAGCCGAGGCCGTACTCGCTCAGGTGCGCCTCCAGACCGGTGAACAGCTCATCCACCGACAGACCGGCCCGGCGGCTGGCATCGGCGTACGGACCGATCAGCCACGGCCAGACGGTGCCCTGGTGGTAGGCGCTGTCCCGCTCGGCCGGCCCGCCCCGGTGCCCCCCGGTGAAGCCGGGGGAGTCCGGGGAGAGGCTGCGCAGACCCAGGGGGGTGAGCAGCCCCGCACCGACCAGAGCCACCGCCTGCGGGTCCGGCCGCAACGGCGCGTTCGGCAACGACCAGGCCAGCAGCTGGTTGGGTCGCAGCAGGTCGTCGTCGTGGACGGCCGCACCCCCCAGGGGGTACGCGGGCGCGGGCGCGTCGACCACGTCGTGCAGCCAACCGGCCGGAGCGGGGAAGCGCTGCCGGAACGACTCGACCGCCTGCTCGTGCAGCCGGTGCAGCCCGTCGGCGTCCTGCCCGGCCAACTCGGTCAGCTCCGCGACCCCGGCCACCCCGTTGATCCACAGGGCGTTGACCTCGACCGGTTTGCCGTGCCGGGGGGTCACCGGCACCCCGTACACCCGGGCGTCCATCCAGGTCAGGGCGGCCCCGGGGGCCCCGGAGGTGAGCAGCCCGTCGGCCGGGTCGACGGCGATGCCGTACCGGGTGCCGGTCAGGTGGGCGTCGATGACCCCACGCAGCGCCGGCAGCAGTTCGTCCCCCAGATCGGTGTCACCGGTGACGGTGACGTGTCGGCTGACCGCGTGCAGGAACCACAGGGTGCCGTCCACGGTGTTGTACTCCACCCGGCCGGTGTCGGCCGTGTTCGCCAGCATCCCCTCCGACAGGGTCCCCGCGTAGGTGCGCAGCAGCTCCCGGCCCAGGTCAGCGCGGCCGGTGCAGAGGAACAACCCCTCGTAGGAGATCATCGTGTCCCGGGACCAGGCGCCGAACCAGGGGTACCCGGCGACCACCTCCACCGGCGAGTCGTTCGTACGCACGACGAAGGCGTCGGCGGCCAACGCCAGGGTGGCCTCGACATCGTCGGTCGGCTTGGCCGCCGCCACCACCTCCCGGTTGCGTCGCCGGGCCGCCGCCACCACCTCGACGGCGGGTGGCGGTTCCGGGGCGGGGTCCTGGGCCCAGGCCAGCACGGACACCGTGTCGCCCGGCCGGCGCAGCAGGTCGCGGAACTGGCCCGCGTACCACAGGTCCTCCTCCGGATGCAGGCCCCGGGCAGCCTCCGCCCGGTGGTGGGCGCCCCGCCACCAGTGGCCCTGGGGGGTCCAGCCCGGCCCGGACAGCCGGTACGCCCCCTCGATCACCGCCCCACCCTCGACCGGATCCATTCGCAGTGCCGGCCCGTCCGCCCGCCGCTCGCCGTGCGCGTCGCGCCAGGTGCAGGCGGCGGCCAACTCCAGCTCGACCGGCCCACCGCTGACCAGCCGGTGTACCACCGCCACACAGGAGCGGCCATGCAGCATGGCCAACTCCCGCTCGATCACCACCTCGCCGATCCGCCACCGCCACCGGGGCAGCCCGTCGGTCAGGTCGAACCCCTCCAGCAACTCGAATCCCCGCGGGTCCACGTCGCCGGAGGCCCACTCGTGGGCACCCAGGCGTACCCGGGCCCCGGAGGGCAGCACCACGGCCGGATCGAGACTGGCCAGTCCCACCTTGCGGGAGGCCGGGGTTTCTCCCGGTACCACCAACAGCCCGTGATAGCGGCGGGTACGCAGCCCGGCGACCGTGCCCATCGCGTATCCGCCGAGGCCGTCGGCCACCAGCCACTCCCGACTGGCGGCGCTGGTCAGCTCACCGCAGACCTGGGTACCGAAACGAATCTCGATCAACTTTCCTCCACCGGCGGCGAGGTGTAACACGGCACGACGACAATGGTCGCTGTGGTGAAGTACCCCAGCGGCATCGAAGATGTAAAGGTGATCATTGACGGTTCGCCCTCCGCCCCCGACGCCGAACGAGTCCGGCTGGCCCAGGCCGATGCCGGTGAGCAGGACTGGCGGGCATGGGGTCCCTATCTGTCCGAACGGGCCTGGGGGACGGTACGGGAGGACTACAGCGAGCACGGCACAGCCTGGGACTACTTCCCCCACGACCACGCGCGGTCCCGAGCCTACCGGTGGTCCGAGGACGGCATGGCGGGCGTCTGCGACGACCGGCAGACCTTCTGCTTCGCCCTGGCGCTGTGGAACGGGCGCGATCCGATCATCAAGGAGCGGATGTTCGGTCTCGGTGGCGACGGGGGCAACCACGGCGAGGACGTCAAGGAGTACTGGTGGTACGAGGACTCCACCCCGACCCACTCCTGGATGCGCTGGCGCTACCACTACCCCCAGGCCGCCTTCCCGTACGACGAACTCGTCGCGGTCAACGGCCTGCGCGGCCGGGACGACACCGAGTACGAGCTGGTCGACACCGGCATCTTCGACGACGACCGGTACTGGGCGGTGACGGTCGACTACGCCAAGGCCGGCCCGACGGATCTGTGCATCACGGTGACCGTGGCCAACCGGGGGGCGGAGCCGGAACGGCTGCACGTACTGCCGCACCTGTGGTTCCGCAACACCTGGGGCTGGGGGCTGCCCGGCACGGACGAGCGGGTGCCCCGCCTGGTCGGGCAGGGTCGGCGGCTGGTCGGCGACCACTGGGTGCTCGGGCAGATCGTGCTGGAAGGAGACGGTGAGCCGACCCCCCTGCTGTGCGACAACGACAGCAACGCCGAACGGCTCTGGGGGCTGCCCAGCCGCACCCCGTACCCGAAGGACGGCATCAACGACCACGTGGTGAACGGGGCGGACACGGTCAACCCGGAGCTGACCGGCACCAAGGGGGCCCTGCACTACGTACTGGAGGTGCCGGCCGGGTCCCAGCGGCAGATTCGGCTGCGGCTGACCCGTACCGCTCCGCCGCCCGGCGACGGCGACCCGCCCCCGGCCGACCTGGGCGACGGCTTCGAGACCGTGGTGTGGGCCCGGCGGGCCGAGGCGAACCACTTCTTCGCCGGATTGATCCCCGAGCAGGCCAGCGCCGACGAGGCCGCCGTCGCCCGGCAGGCCATCGCCGGGCTGATGTGGGGCAAGCAGTTCTACCACTTCGACGTCAAACGGTGGTTGGAGGGCGACCCGGGCTCCACCCCGCCGGCCGGGCGCCGGCACGGGCGCAACAGCGCCTGGTGGCACATGACCAGCTTCGACGTCATCTCCATGCCGGACCCCTGGGAATACCCCTGGTACGCGGCCTGGGACCTGGCCTTCCACTGCGTGAGCATCGCCCGGGTAGACCCCGGCTTCGCCAAGGAGCAACTGCTGCTCCTGCTGCGCGAGTGGTACCTGCACCCCAACGGCCAGATCCCGGCGTACGAGTGGGCCTTCGGGGACGTCAACCCGCCGGTGCACGCCTGGGCCGCGTTGAAGGTGTTCGAGATCGACGGCAGCCGGGACCACGACTTCCTGGCCCGGATGATGCACAAGCTGCTGATGAACTTCACCTGGTGGGTCAACCGCAAGGACACCGGCGGCAACAACGTCTTCGAGGGCGGCTTCCTGGGGCTGGACAATGTCGGCCCCTTCGACCGGTCGGCGGCCCTGCCGGTGGCCGGGGTGCTGGAGCAGTCCGACGGCACCGGCTGGATGGCGATGTACGCCCTCAACCTGCTCGACATCGCCATCGTGCTGGCCGAGCACGACCGGACCTGGGTGGACACCGCCACGAAGTTCTTCGAACACTTCGCGTACATCGCCGCAGCCGCGTACGACCAGGGGTTGTGGGACGAGGAGGACGCCTTCTTCTACGACGTGCTGCGGCTCGCCGACGGCACCAAGGTCCCGCTGAAGGTCCGCTCGGTGGTCGGGCTGCTGCCGCTGGCCGCAGTGACCCGGCTGCCCGCGCGTACCCTGCACCGGCTGCCCGAACTGGGTGCCCGGCTGCGCTGGTTCCTGACCAACCGACCCGAGTACGCCTCGGTCATCGGCGCCCGCCGGATCGGCCCGGACGGCCGTCAGCAGCGGCTGCTGTCCATGTGCGGCCCGGAGCAGATCGTCCGGCTGCTCGCCCGGATGCTGGACACCGACGAGTTCCTCTCCGAGTACGGCCTGCGTACCCTCTCCCGCGCCCACCTGGACAAGCCGTTCACGGTCACCCTCGGCGGCCAGGAGTTCTCCGTCGGCTACGAGCCGGCCGAGTCGACCAGCGGCCTGTTCGGCGGCAACTCCAACTGGCGCGGCCCGATCTGGATGCCGACGAACTTCCTGCTGATCAGCGCGTTGCGCGACCACGCGGCCTTCTTCGGCGACGACCTCCAGGTCGAGTACCCGACCCGCTCCGGAGTGAAGAAGACCCTCGACGAGATCGCCGACGACCTCTCCGCCCGGCTGATCGCCCTGTTCACCCGCGACGACTGGGGACGCCGGCCGATCTACGGGGCGGCGCAGCTGTTCCAGACCCACCCGGACTGGCGGGACCTGATCGCCTTCCCGGAGTACTTCCACGGCGACAACGGCGCCGGCCTGGGCGCCTGGCACCAGACCGGCTGGACCGCCCTGGTAGCCGACCTGATCCTCACCCTCCGCCGCTGACCCGCCCGGCACCGGCCCGCTCGCCGAGCTCGTTGATCACGGAAGACGGGGACGGGCGGGTGGGAGAGGGAGGGTGGGGTTATTGGGTCGTGGGGGAGGGGTGGGGGTGCTTAGAGTCGCGGGGTGACTGGTGAGGTGACCGGGGTCGAGCCGGGGCGGGTGCTGGTGTTCGACGCCGACGACACGCTGTGGGAGAACAATGTCGTCTTCGAGCGGGTGATCGACGACTTTCTGGCCTGGCTCGATCATCCGACGCTGGACCGGGTGCAGATCCGGGCCGTGCTGGATGACATCGAGCGGGCCAACGCGGTCGCCCACGGGTACGGCAGCAAGGTCTTCCTGCGGAGTCTGCGGGAGTGCCTGGAGCGGCTGCGGGAGCGACCGGCCACCATGGCGGAGCAGCGCGAGATCGACGAGTTGGCGATGGCGTTGGTGAACCACCAGGTCGAGTTGATGCCCGGGGTGGCCGCCGCCCTGGACGAGTTGGCCGGCCGCCACGAACTGTTGTTGCTGACGAAGGGCGAACGGGAGGAGCAGCAGCGCAAGCTGGACGCCTGCGGGCTGTTGCACCATTTCTCGGCCGCCCACATCGTGTCGGAGAAGAACGCCGACACCTACCGGTGGCTGGGCCGGGAACACGGGATCGACCCGGGACGGGCCTGGATGATCGGCAACTCGCCGCGCTCGGACATCCTGCCGGCCCGCGCCGCCGGGTGGCGTGCCGTGTTCATCCCGAACGACAACACCTGGGTGTTGGAGCACGACGAACTGGACCCGGCGGACGAGGGGGTACTGCACCTGCGGGCCTTCCCGGAACTGCTGCACCACTTCTGAGGTACGGCCCGATTTCGATCAGCGCTGGCGGCCTGCGTGCTGTTACCACCTCCGGCGGCTTTTGCACCCTGCTGGTAATCGTCGAATCGGGCGGGCCCGGGCCGCCCTCGGCCCACCTAATCTCCCCTGCGGTGTCGCGATTCGCCAGGGGTCGGTCGCGGCACCGAAGTTCGGTGTGGGCACCGTGGAGCTGAGTGCGGGCGTGCCGCCCGTTGCCCTGGTGACGGTCGATGGGCCGGACCGGGGCATTGGTCGGTCGCTGCCACGCCGAGCTTGGGGTCAGGGCCGGGGCGTGCGGAACCGGTCCTGACCCGACCCGGGCCCGCGGCGTGGACTTCGTGTCCCGTCGATGCCCTTTAGCCTGGTCGGATGTCGCGCCCCGCTCGGTTCCTGGTGGCAGCCGCCGTGCTGATCGGATGGACGGCTGCCGGCCTTGTCCTGACCCTGGTCGTCCTGGATGCCGGCAAATATGAGGGATATCGGCCCGAACTGGCCGAGCTGACGACGGCGGCGAAGCTGCTGGCGATCGGCACCGCTGTCGCGGCGGGCCACCTCTGCGTCGTACGCGATGGGCGGGTACCGGGTCTGCGCGGTGCTCTGCTGCGGGTGCTCGTGGTCGCCGTCGGGACGGCGACGCTGTTCCTCGTCGGCAACATCCTGCTCTACCGGTACGTGGTTCCGCTCGGCGCGAGCCTCGACCTGGCCCGAACCTGGGCGCCGACCGTGGGGTGGACGACGCTGGCCGGCGCCCTCGGTGTCGGTGCGGGGGTGGCATGGCTGGTCACCAGGGGGCCGGCCGACCTCGGAGCACCCGGGAGTTCGTTCTGGGTACGCCGCTGGTGGGTGGTGGCCGGCCTGATCGGACTGGCCGGCCTGTTCGTGGTGCCGGAGTTCGTCCGGGTCGGCGCCGAACTGTCCGTCGTGCGGTTCGTGCCGGCCGATGCCGTGGCGGTCGGTCACGGCCAGGGGGTCGCCGTACGACTGAGCGAAGGGCGACACGCCGTCTACCGCTCGTACGAGCCGAATGCGTCGGCACGCCAGTGCACGATCGTCGATCAAAAGGGCGACGAGCTTGCGTTCTCCGAACCCGCGGTGCCGTTCACCGACAACAGCGACAGCATCGTGACCCTCCTGCTGGGCACCTTCGAGGTGCCGGAGGGCGGGCCGGTCTTCGTGACCTGCCACGCCGCCGGGTACGTCGATCACCAGGTCGCCGGGCTACCTGAGGCCCGCGGTCCGCTGCCGCGGCTGGTGTACGGACCGGCCGCCCTGGTGAGCGGGATCGGGATACTTCCGGGGGTACTGGTCGCCGCCGGCCTACTCACCTGTCGCCGGCGCCACCGGCGGACCGGGGCGGTGTCGCCGGGCTGATTCGGGTGGCGGCACCGCGCAAGACCGTCTGTCGGACCCCTCGTCTAGCGTGGTCACACATCGATCCGACGGGGGAGTCATGACCACTCTGAAGAACCGTCCGCACACCGCCTTACTCGTCATCGACGTGCAGAACGGGGTGGTCGCCACGGCGACCCGACGGGACGAGGTCGTGGCCAACATCGCCGTCCTGATCGACAGGGCACGTCAGGAGGGCGTGCCGGTGGTGTGGGTCCAGCATTCCGACAAGGGGCTGGCCCGGGGCAGCGAGGACTGGCGCATCGTCCCGGAGCTGACCCGGGAGGACGCCGAGCCACTCGTGGAGAAGAACTACGCCGACTCCTTCGAGGCGACCGACCTGGAGACCGTCCTGGTCGGGCTCGGGGTCGGCCGGCTCGTGGTCAGCGGGGCGCAGACCGACGTGTGCATCCGCTCCACCCTGCACGGGGCGTTCGTGCGGGGCTACGACGCGACCCTGGTCAGCGACGCGCACACCACGGAGGACCTCACCGCCTGGGGTGCGCCCCCGCCGGAGCAGGTCATCGCCCACACCAACCTGTACTGGGCGCACCATTCCGCCCCGGGCCGCACCGCCGGCACGGTCACCACGGCCGAGGCCACCTTCGCCACCGCACCCTGAACCTCGGCAGCCAGCCCGCGAGGTGCGCGGTCGTTTCAGGGGTTCTCGCCCCGCACGATGGCTACCGCGACCCGGCAGAACTCGTCCATGTCGGGTTGGAAGCCGGCGGCGATGTCGGGGTGCAGCCCTACGCGGGTCTCGTCCAGCAGTCGTTGGCAGACCATTTCGACCGGCTCCCCGGCGTACTGGCCGCGGACCCGGTCGATTGCTGCCTGAAGCGCCGAGGTCAGCTGCTGCTCCAGCGGCCCGCGCAGCTTTTCCTGCACCGGGTCACGGGGTTCCAGCGTGACATGTGGCTCCGACATCGGCGCTCCCTTCGTCGGCGGCTGCGGTACCCCACCGCAGCCGTCGGTCAAACCGCCTCTGGTATGGCCGCGACCCGTACCTGATACGAGAATTCCTCGGCGGGTTCCTCGGCGTACGACAGTCGGCGGATCTGCTTGTCGTCGTCGTAGACGGCGACATCGACCAGGACCCCGAGGTGGGCCAGCCCGATGTTGGCGACCCGCTTCTTGTCCTGCAACACCGCGCACACCCCGCCCAGCAGGGTGCTCGCGTCGGAGGTACGACGCCCGGGTGGACAGCGCAGGGTCAGGTCCACCTCGATCGGGCCGGACAGTGAAGTCCAGCCGGTACGCTGCGCCGCCTCGCAGGCAGCCTGGAGCAGCGCGCGTACCCTGGTCGCCTGCCGGTGCCCGGCGGCGAAGATGGACAACGCCTCGGTTTTGACCGGTGGCAGGCCGCTCACCTCGAAGGTCAGGGCGAGAGCGCGGGTGTCCTGCACCACGACGGCACCTCCTCGTTGGAGATGATCCTGCCCAATCGGAGCGGCGGTGCGCTGTTCCCGGGAGAACCAACCGATCGGGCGGATCGGGGTCGGCCGGTGGCGTATCGACGGCGACGGCGTACGCGCTGACGGCGATGCGCGTTCAACGCTAGTGGGTCAGACAACTTCGGGGAAGATGTCCCCTGCCGGCGTGGCGAGGCGACATCTTCCCCGAAGTTGCCCGAGATCGCGAAAGCAGGTCAGCGGCGGCCGCGTTTGATCTCGTGGAAGGACGGCATGCGCATCAGGGGGACCATGTTGTCCCAGAGGGTCAGGGCGTCCTCGGTGCCGGGCACCTCGGTCAGGATCGGGCCGTGGATGCCCCGGTCGGCGCCGGGGACCATGAGCACCGGTGAGCCGATGTCCGGACCGGCGGAGGCGTACGCCTCCGCGTGGGAGGCGTGGACGGCTTCGTCCCAGCGTTCGTCGTCCAGGACGGCGGCCATGTCGTCTAGCCCGGCCGCTTCGACGGCCGATTCCACCAGCTTGCCGCTCGGCGGATTGCCGGCGTCGTGGGTGCGGGTGCCCAACTCGGTGTAGAACCGGCCGGCGTCGGCGTGGCGGCCCTCGGCCCGCAGCGCCTCTACCAGCCGCAACGCCCGGCCGGAGGCGGCCACCGCGTCGGCGTACTCCGGGGGGATGTTGCCGCCGCTGAGGATGCTCAGGCTGAAGGCCCGCCACTCGATGCTCAGGCCACGTGTCTCGGCGACGGCCACCAGCCAGCGGGAGGTTCGCCAGGTCCACGGGCAGGCAGGGTCGAAGAAGAAGGTCGCATCCATCGCCCGAGGGTAGCGCCGGGCGGTACGGGCACTCCTCGGGTGTGATCTGGGCCACCGAGGCGCCTGTCGATGTCGGCTCACCTGGGTCAGGTTTCGTGCCTGCGCAGGTCGGGCAGTGTTGCTGCCACGACACGTGGGGTCCGGAAACCAGCAGGTCACAGGCCCTGATCGTCTCGCCGTGCGCCGGGGCACGGGATCCTCCCCGGATGTTGGCCCACCTAGGAGGAGGGGGAGGGGGATGCCGACATGAATGACCCGGACGAGGGCCGGCGCCGACCCCGCGTACGTGTGGCGGCGGCTGCCGCGACGCTGACGGTGCTGGCGCCGCTGGCGGCCTGTGCCGCAGGCGACGACACCGGCGTACCCGAGATCAATCTTTACTACCCGCCCGAGCAGAACCTTCAGCAGGTGGTGGACCGGTGCAACACCGAGGCCGCCGGGCGGTACCGGATCGTCAACCGGGTGCTGCCCCGGGAGGCCGACGAGCAGCGGGTGCAGTTGGTCCGGCGGCTCGCCGCCTCCGACGACGGCATGGACGTGCTCGGTCTCGACGTGACCTGGACCCAGGAGTTCGCCGGCGCGAAATGGATCCTGGAGTGGACCGGATCCGACCGCGCCGAGGTGGAGGAGGGCACCCTGGAGGGCCCGCTGGAGACCGCGCGGTACGAGGACAAGCTCTACGGGGCGCCGAAGAACACGAATGTGCAGCTGCTGTGGTACCGCAAGGACCTGGTGCCGGAGCCGCCGACCAGCTGGGACGAGATGATCTCGACGGCGCAGCAGCTCAAGGAACAGGGCAAGCCGCATCAGGTGCTCACCATGGGGGCCCAGTACGAGGGCCTGGTGGTGCTCTTCAACACCCTGGTGGCCAGTGCCGGCGGCAACCTGCTCAACGAGGACGGCACCGAGGCCGTGGTCGACGAGGGTGCCGTGCGGGCCCTGGAGGTGCTGCGTACCTTCGCCACCTCGGGAGTGGCCTCGCCGTCGTTCAGCAACGCCACCGAGGACCCGGTACGGCTGGAGTTCCAGTCCGGCTCCGGGGCGTTCCAGGTGAACTGGCCGTTCGTCTACCCGGCGATGCAGGAGGCCAACCCGCAGCTCGCCGAGCAGGTGGGTTGGGCCCGGGTGCCCGGGGTCGACGGGAACGCCCCGGCTCGGGTGACCATCGGCGGGGTCAACCTGGCCGTCAGCCGCTACTCCAGGCATCCTGAGGAGTCCTTCGAGGCGGCCAAGTGCCTGCGCAACGCGGAGAACCAGAAGTTCTCCGCGATCAACGACGGGGTGCCGCCGACCATCGAGAGCGTCTACGACGACCCGGAGATGGACGAGGCGTACCCGATGAAGGAGACCATCCTCGAACAGCTGCGGGATCCGGCCGTCCGGCCGCTGACCCCGGCGTACCAGAGCATCTCCACGGTGACCTCGGCGATCCTGTCGCCGCCGGCGGCGATCGACCCGCAGAGCACCGCGAAGGAACTGCGTGCGGCGATCGCCGACGCCCTGGAGTCCAAGGGGGTCCTGCCATGAGCCGGCGACACCACACGGGGGTGCGGGCATGAGTATCAACGCCACCCCGGCGGGCGCGGAGGTGGCCGCCGACGGGACCGACACCCGCACCGAGGGTCGGCACGCCGCGGTCCCCGCGCAGCGGAACAACCGGCGGCGCAAGACGCCGCTGAGCGAGAACAAGCGGGCCGAGCGCCGGCTGGGTCTGCTGCTGTGCGCCCCGGCCGCGCTGGTCATGATCGCGGTGACCGCCTACCCGATCCTCTACTCGGTGTGGCTGTCGTTGCAGCGCTACGACCTGCGGTTCCCCGCCGAACGGGAGTTCGTCGGCCTGCAGAACTACGTGACCGTGCTGACCAACGAGTTCTGGTGGACGGCCTTCGGGGTGACCATGCTGATCACGGTGGTCACCGTGGCCGTGGAACTGGTGCTCGGCATGGGGCTGGCCCTGATCATGCACCGTACGCTCGTCGGTCGCGGCATCGTGCGGACCTCGGCCCTGATCCCGTACGGCATCGTCACGGTCGTCGCGGCCTTCTCCTGGCGGTACGCCTGGACCCCCGGCACCGGCTACCTGGCCAACCTCTTCTCCGACGGGGCGCCGTTGACCGAGCGGGCCAGCTCGCTGGCGATCATCATGCTGGCGGAGATATGGAAGACCACCCCCTTCATGGCGTTGCTGCTGATGGCGGGCCTGGCCCTGGTGCCGGAGGACCTGCTCAAGGCGGCCTCCACCGACGGAGCCACCGCCTGGCAGCGGTTCACCAAGGTGATGCTGCCGGTGATGAAGCCGGCCATCCTGGTCGCGCTGCTGTTCCGCACCCTGGACGCCTTCCGGGTCTTCGACAACATCTACGTGCTGACCTCCGGGGCCAACGACACCTCCTCGGTGTCGATGATCGCCTACAACAACCTGATCCGGGGGCTCAACCTCGGCATCGGCTCCACCATGTCGGTGCTGATCTTCATCACGGTGGCGATCATCGCGTTCATCTTCGTGAAGTTGTTCGGTACCGCTGCCCCCGGCAGCGACGACGGGGAGAGGCGTTGACATGGCTGACACCACCGCCCGCCGCGCCAAGCTGCAATGGGGCCTGCTGAACGCCGTAGTGGTCGTCTTCGCCCTGATCCCGGTGCTGTGGATCATGTCGCTGTCGTTCAAGACCCCGGCCACCCTCACCGACGGGAAGTTCATTCCCCGGGAGTGGACCCTGGACAACTACCGCAACATCTTCGGCACCGACCAGTTCGTCCGGGCCCTGGTCAACTCGATCGGCATCGCGATGATCGCGACCGTGATCGCCGTGGTGCTCGGCGCGATGGCCGCGTACGCGATCTCCCGGCTGGACTTCCCCGGCAAGCGGCTGCTGGTCGGGGTCTCCCTGCTGATCGCGATGTTCCCCCAGGTGTCGCTGGTCTCGCCGCTGTTCGAGATCGAGCGGCAGTTGGGTCTCTTCGACACCTGGCCCGGCCTGATCCTGCCGTACATCACCTTCGCGTTGCCGCTGGCGATCTACACCCTGTCGGCCTTCTTCAAGCAGATCCCCTGGGACCTGGAGAAGGCGGCCAAGATGGACGGCGCCACCCAGGCCCAGGCCTTCCGGCGGGTGATCGCCCCGCTGGCCGCGCCGGGGCTGTTCACCACGGCCATCCTGGTCTTCATCTTCTGCTGGAACGACTTCCTGTTCGCCATCTCGCTGACCTCCACCGAGCGGTCCCGCACGGTGCCGGTGGCGCTGTCGTTCTTCACCGGCGCCTCGCAGTTCGAGGACCCGACCGGGGCCATCTGCGCCGCCGCCGTGGTGATCACCGTACCGATCATCCTGTTCGTCCTCTTCTTCCAGCGCCGCATCGTCTCCGGCCTGACCTCCGGCGCCGTCAAGGGATAGGTGGTTTCTCATGGCTGACATCGTGCTCGACAAGGTGAGCAAGAAGTTCCCGGACGGCACCACGGCGGTGCGGGAGGTCGACCTGGAGATCGCCGACGGCGAGTTCGTGATCCTGGTCGGTCCCTCCGGTTGCGGCAAGTCCACCACCCTCAACATGATCGCCGGGCTGGAGGACATCAGCTCCGGTGAACTGCGCATCGACGGGCAGCGGGTGAACGACAAGGCGCCCCGGGATCGGGACATCGCGATGGTCTTCCAGTCCTACGCGCTGTACCCGAACATGACCGTGCGGGAGAACATGGCCTTTCCGCTGCGGCTGGCCAAGCTGGATCGCGCCACCATCGACCAGAAGGTGGACGAGGCCGCGAAGGTCCTGGAGCTGACCTCTCTGCTGGACCGCAAGCCGGCCAACCTCTCCGGTGGCCAGCGGCAGCGGGTGGCGATGGGCCGGGCCATCGTGCGTCAACCCAAGGCCTTCCTGATGGACGAGCCGCTGTCCAACCTGGACGCCAAGCTGCGGGTGCAGATGCGTACCGTGGTGTCCCGGCTGCAGAAGAAGCTCGGCACCACCACGGTCTACGTCACCCACGACCAGACCGAGGCGATGACCCTCGGCGACCGGGTAGTGATCATGCGGGGTGGGGCGGTCCAGCAGGTCGGCCCGCCGCAGGAGCTGTACGACCACCCGAACAACCTCTTCGTGGCCGGTTTCATCGGCTCGCCGTCGATGAACTTCCTGCCCGCGACCCTCGAGGAGGGCCGGCTGCGTACGGCCCTGGGTGACCTGCCGATCGGCGACCGGATCCGCCGGGAGCTCTCCGAGGCGGATGCCCCGCGTGAGCTGATCCTCGGCATCCGCCCCGAACACTTCGAAGACGCCGAACTGGTCGACGAGCAGAGCCGCGACCGGGGCATGGAGTTCAGCGCCCCGGTGGACATCGTCGAGTCGATGGGCTCGGACAAGTACGTCTACCTGACCGTCGAAGGGGGCCGGGCCACCGCCGCCGAGCTGGAGGAGTTGGCCGCCGACGCCGGTGCCGCCGACTTCGCCGGTGCCGGCTCCAACCTGGTCACCCGGCTGTCGGCCGAGTCCACCGTGACCGAGGGGGAGGACCGGCGCATCTGGTTCAACCTGGAAAAACTGCACCTGTTCGACCCCGCCAACGGCCGCAACCTGACCCTGCCCGACTGAATGTAAGGAAGGGCACCTTATTAACTCCTGCGGTAGAGGAAGGGCCCCTTGTTAACAGCGCCCATGGCGGGCCTACGGACGCCGCCGCCCGCGCCCGGCGACGGGGATGTCGCCAGCGTGGGCGGCGGCGCTGGTGCGATGATGCGGCCGTGAGTTCCACGGCCTCGGCTCCCGGTGAATCCGTCCCCTCGACCCCCGGCGGGTACGTCGGTGTGCGGCGTGCCTACGACACCGTGGCGCAGGACTACGCCGCCCACCTTGCGGCGGTCGGACTACGCGAGGTGGGCCGGATGGTACGACGTGCCCGGGAAGCCGAGCGGGACGATCAAGCTGCCCTGCTGGCCTCGGCCGGGCCGACCTGACCCGGCGGAGCCGTCACGGGATCATCCAGCTCAGCACCGGGGTGGCCTGCAAGCCGACCAGCAGGGCCATCGCGCAGATCAACACCACGCTCCAGCCGAACATCCGGCGGAACAGGTCGCCCTCGCGGCCGTCGAGCCCGACCGCGCTCGCCGCGATCGTCAGGTTCTGCAACGAGATCATCTTGCCGACCACTCCGCCGGAGGCGTTGGCGGCGGCGAGCAGCACCGGGTCCAGACCTGCGCGCTGCGCGGCGGTGACCTGGAGGGCACCGAACAGCGAGTTGGACGAGGTGTCCGAGCCGGTGAGCGCCACCCCCAGCCAGCCGAGCACCGGTGAGAGCAGCGCGAACAGGCCCCCGGCCCCGGCCATCCAGGTGCCCAGCGTCGCGGTCTGCCCACTGCCGTTCATCACGAAGGCCAGCGCCAGCAGTCCGCACACGGTGAGGATCGCCCAGCGCAGCGAGGCCAGGGTCTGTCCGTACGCGACCAGGGCGGTGCGTGGGGTGACCCGCAGGATCGCCATCGTCACCAGTCCGGCCAGCACCAGCAGGGTGCCGGTGGAGGAGAGCCAGTTGAACCGGAAGACCGGCAAGGTAGACGGGGCCCCCGACACGGTCAGCAGGTGCAGTCCGGGCCAGTTGAAGGTCACCGTTACCGCGTTGAGCGCCTCCGCGATCGCGGGCACCTGCGACAGACCGAAGATCGCCACGATCACCAGGTACGGGGCGTACGCCCGCCACACCTCGACCGGGGTGTCCGGCGGCTGCGAAGCCACTTCCGTACGGCTGGCGACCGCCACCGCAGGATCCGCCGGCCCGCCCGCCATGCCCCGCTTGCCCGGCCCGCCCGAGGTGGCCGGGGCCTGCCCGGGAGGCGTGCCGAGTTCCGCCGGGCCGTCGGCGTCGAGCACCCGGTCGTCGTGGCGTCGAGGCGGCCACACCCGTGCGGTCACGGTCACCACCACGGCGCTGACCAGCCCGGCGACGATGTCGGCCAGGGCCATCGCGAAGTAGTTCGAGGTGAGGAACTGGGCCAGGGCGAACGACACGCCGCAGGCGAGGGCGATGTGCCAGGTCCGGCGCAGCCCTCGGCGACCGCCGACCATGCCGACGAGCAGCAGGGGAATGAACAGTGCGATCACCGGTACCTGTCGTCCGGCCATCGCGCCCAGGTCACCGGTGGGCAGGTCGGTCACCCGGGCCAGGGTGGTGATCGGCAGGCCTAGCGGCCCGAAGGCGGCCGGTACGGTGTTGGCCACCAGCGCCACCGTGGCCGCCTTCATCGGCCGGAAGCCCAGCGCCAGCAGCATCACCGTGGTGATCGCGACCGGGGTGCCCTGGCCGGCCAGCCCCTCCAACAGGGAACCGAAGCAGAACGCGATCACCAGCGCCTGCACCTGCTGGTCGTCGCTGACCCGGGCGAAGGAGCGCCGGAGCACGTCGAAGTGTCCACTCGTCACGGTCATCCGGTAGATCCAGATGGCGGTGCCGAAGGTCCACACGAGCGGGAACAGCGCGAAGGTAGCGCCCTGGCTGGCGGTGAGCAGCGCCTGCCCGGTCGGCATCGAGTACGCCAGGACGGAGACCAGCAGCGCGACGGCGAGTGCGCCGAGTGCGGCCAGCCAGGCCCGTACCCGCAGCACGCCGAGCAACAGGAACAGGGTGACGATCGGCAGCCCGGCGACGAGGGCGCTCAACGCCAGCGAGTCGGCGAGCGGGTCCAGGATCGGACGGTACACACGCACCTCCGGGCACCATGTCGGCCAGCCGATCGCCGTACGAGAGTGCGCCTAGTGTGCTCGGTCGACCACGCCGCGTCTTCTTCGTGATTGCGCTGTCTGCGCACAAAGGGACTCCGTCATGATCACGCTCGATCCGGGATCGAGTGGTCTGGCAGCTCGACGAGACCACTCGATCCCAGATCGAGCACGATCTCCCTGACGTGGGCGCGCAGCCGGACCCGACGCCGCCAGCAGGCGGGGGAGGGGTCAGCTGTTCCAGGTGACCCGGGGCGGCAGGGCGAGGAAGTCGGCGTACCGGCCGAGGGCCTGCTCGACCTGCGCCCGTCGGGCCGCAACCAGGTCGACCAGGGGCTGCACTGCCAGGGTGACCCGGGTCTTGGCCAGGCTGCGTTTCCAGGTGCCGACCACCCGGCCACCGACCACGACGGTGGCCTGGAAGACACCGTTGCCGCCGGGGATGATGGCCTGCTTGTGCTCCGGGTCGAGCATCAGCGTGCGGTCCTTGAAGCCGAGCAGGTACTCGTCGAAGCCGGGCAGCACCAGCACCTCGTCCGCCCCGACCCGGGGCGCGTCCAACAGCGGGGTGTGCAGCACCGCCTCGGCGCCGTCCACCTGGACGGTGGTCAGGTCGTCCCCGGCGGCGGCGATGGCGCGTTTCGCGTCGGCGGCGGTCAGGCCGGTCCAGCCCGCGAAGTCCTGCCGGGTGGTGGGGCCGTGGCTGCGGAAGTAGCGCAGCGCCAGGGTGGCCAGGGCCTCGTCCCGGTCGAGTTGGTGCTGGCCGGGGGCCCATTCGTCGAGCAGCGCGAAGGTCTGCTCGGTGCCGATGTTGGGGGCGATGCAGGTGACGCCGCGCTGGGCCGCGTACCACAGCAGGTGGTAGCCGCGCTGGCCGGAGGCGTCGATGCCGGCCGCGACCAGCGCGGCGACGCACTCGGTGCGGGTCAGGCGGGTGCCGCCGGCAAGGGCCGCGCCCAGCACGTCGACCGCGCGGTCGGCCTCGGCCTCGGACAGGCCGACGGACTCCCGTCGCCGGGCGGCACCGGCCAGGGCGCGTACCCCGGTCAACTCCAGCAGCCAGCGGGCGTCCCGGGCCGGTACGAGGTGGATGGTGCCGCGCATCGGCCAGGTCCGCAGGGCCTCCCGGCGCTCCAGGGCGGCGTGCACCTCCGCGTGGGTGGATCCGGGCAGTCGTACCCCCAACGACCACATGCCGCTGGCCAGGTCCTGTGCCTGCATGGCGCCGAACCACTCCACCACCTCGGCAACCGTGGCGGGCGCGGTGGCGGTGGGAGGCAGCAGCAGGCTGGTCATCCGCAGGGCGAGCGCCTCGGCGCCGGTCAGCGCCGTCGAAACGGTGGGTGCCACGAGGTAGGCCGCCTTCCCTTGCTGGTGGTCCACCGCAGCATAGGAGGGGCCACCGACATCAGCGGGCCACGCCATTCAGGTGAGCACACCCCTGATCGCGCTACGCCAGCATCGTTGGTGGCGGAGCGCGATCCCCCGTTCAGGTTCGCCGCCGCGGGGCGGCGATGCGAGTCGCCGGCAGCGGTCTTCTCAGGATGGCGCTTTCCACTGCGGCCGAGAACCATGTGTCGGGCACCTTGCGGAACTCTTGAGTAAAGGCGCGAGCCGTACCGCTCAGCCCTGGCGGGGCTGCGGCACCCGGACCGCCGCCATGCCGGCCGCCGTGGCGGCTTCGATGCCCAGGTCGGCGTCCTCGAAGACCAGGCAGGCCTGCGGGGGTACGCCGAGCAGCTCGGCGGCGCGCAGGAAGGGCTCCGGGTCGGGCTTGGGTCGGGTGTAGTCACCGGCGCAGACCAGCACCTCGAACCGGTCGAGGATGCCCAGGGCGCCCAGGGAGGCGGTGACCGCCTCGCGGGTGCTGCCGGAGACCACCGCGAAGGGGATCCGGCCGTGCGCGTCGTCGATGTGGTGCAGCACCCCGGGGATGCCGGCCGCGGTGGGCAGCAGCTGCTGGTAGAGCGCCTCCCGCCGGGCGATGACCGCCTCCAGGGGCATGTTCAGCCGCTGCTGCTCGTTGAGGGCGACCACGATGTCGGCGGTGGGTCGACCCGCCCAGGCGTAGAACAACTCCTCGGGGAAGTGGCAGCCCCACTCGTCCAGGGCCTGCCGCCACGCCGAGTAGTGCTGGGGCATCGAGTCGACGATGGTGCCGTCGCAGTCGAACAGGTACGCCTGGAAGTCGCCGGTGGGCAGGGGAAGCATCACGCCGCCCAGGCTATCCGGCCTTGAGGAAGCCCCTGGATCAGAGCCGCTGGTACATCACCAGCAGGTCGACATAGCTGTCGTCGGGACGCCGGAAGCCCTCCGGGATCCGCCCGACCACCTCGAACCCGAGTGAGCGCCACAGGGCCACCGCCCGGGTGTTGCCGGCCACCACGGCGTTGAACTGCATCCCCCGGTAGCCGTCCGCGCGGGCCAGGTCGAGCACGTGAGCGCCCAGGGCCCGGCCGATGCCCCGCCCAGAGGCCCAGGGGGCCACCATGAAGCTGGCGTTGGCCACATGGTCGCCGGGGCCCAACTGGTTGGGGGTCAGCTTCGCCGTGCCGAGCACGGTGCCGTCGGAATCGACCGCGACCACCGTACGACCGGGTGGGGACACCAGCCACATGCCGCGGGCCTGTTCCTCACCTACCTCGCGGGGCCAGGTGTACGTCTCCCCGGCCGCGACGATGTCGCGCAGGAAGGGCCAGATGCCCGGCCAGTCCGCGGCCGTCGCGATCCTGATCTCCATGGCCGCGAGGATGTCAGACGACACCCGCCCCGAGGTACGCAGGTCCCGGTGGCCCTTGTCCGTCGACCGGTGGACAACCCCGGTGTTTGTCGGCGCAAGCATCGGGTAGACGCCGAAGCTAACCCCGAGGCAGGAAGGACGCGTGATGGCGGCACAGGTCAAGGTAGCGGTGATCTATTACAGCGCTACCGGCATCACCTATCAGATGGCTCAGGCGGCCTGCGAGGCCGTGGGCGACGCGGGGGCGGAGGTACGCCTGCGCAAGGTGCGGGAGCTGGCACCGGACGAGGCGATCCGGTCCAACGCGGGATGGTCGGCCCACCACCTGGAGACCCAGCACGTCGAGGAGGCCCAGCCGGACGACCTGAGCTGGGCCGATGTGATCATTTTCGGCTCGCCCACCCGGTACGGGATGATCGCCGCCCAGCTCAAGCAGTTCATCGACACCACCGGGCCGCTGTGGGCCAATGGCGCGCTGGCCAACAAGGTCTACTCGGCCTTCACCTCCACCGCCACCAAACACGGTGGGCAGGAGTCGACCCTGCTGTCCTTGTTCAACGTCTTCTACCACTGGGGCGGGATCGTGGTCACGCCCGGCTACACCGACCCCAGCCAGTTCGTCGCCGGCAACCCGTACGGCGCCTCGCACGTCAGCAACAACGGCGAGACCGCACCGGACGACATCGCCCTGGCCGCTACGGCCCTGACCGCCAAGCGGGCGGTGCAGATCGGCGCGGCCGTCAAGCAGGGCCTGGCCGGCTGACAGTCGGCGGACCGGTGGTCCGGGCGAGGGCTCTCAAACCCGCCCGGTCCACCGGTCCTGTCTCCAGCGCTACCCCGGATCGGGGCTGCTATGCCTGTCCGGCGGGGGACAGCTCACCGGCCGGTGCCGGCAGCAGCTCCGCCAGCAGGTCGGCCAGCACGGCCAGGCCGTCCGGACTGAGCACGGACTCCGGGTGGAACTGCACCCCGGCGAAGCCCCGGCCGCGCAGGGCGTGCACCGCCCCGTCGGTCTCGTCCCAGGCCAGCTCGACCGGACCGTACGGGCTGTCCTGACGGCCTCTGGCGGCCCGGGCGGTGAAGGTGGCGTAGAAGCCCAGCCGTCGCAGGGTGCCGAACACCGGCACCCTCCGTTGCAGCCCCTGGTAGGGCGTGGCCCGGCGGTCCACCGGCAACCCGAGCAGCCCGGCCAGCAGTTGATGACCCAGGCAGACCGCCAGGGTCGGTCGACCGTCGTCCAGCAGGGTGCCGAGCAGGCCGCGCAACCCGCGCATCTTCGGGGTGTCGCCGTTCGGGTCGCCGGGCCCGGGGCCGACCACCACCAGGTCGTACCCGGCGACCGGCGGGGCGGTGTGCCAGGGCGCCACGGTCACCGCCAGCCCCAGCGCCCCCAACTGGTGCGCCAGCATCCCGGTGAAGGTGTCCTCCCCGTCGACGATCAGGGCCCGGCGGCCGGTCAACCCGGGCACAGCGAGGGCCCCCGGCGGTCGCTGGTCCAGCCAGAACCGGGACAGCGGCGCGTTGCGGGCGGCCAGCGCCGCGCGTACCTCAGGATCGTCGGCCAGCCGGCGCACCGGGCCGGTGCCGGTGGTCGGTGCCTGCGGCCCCAGGCCCAGGGCGGCCAGCACCCCGGCGGCCTTGGCATGGGTCTCGGCGACCTCGGCCGCCGGGGTGGAGTGACGCACCAGGGTGGCCCCGACCGGCACCCGCAGGGCACCGTCCGGGGTGATCTCGGCGGTACGGATGAGGATCGGCGCGTCGAGGGTCTGCCGGCCGGTGTCGTCCTGCCCCAGCAGGGCCAGCACCCCGGCGTAGTAGCGGCGGCCGGTGCTCTCGTGCCGGGCGATCACCCGACAGGCGTTCTCCATCGGGCTGCCGGTCACCGTGGGGGCGAACATGGTCTCCCTAAGCACCTCGCGGACGTCCCGGGAACCGCGACCGGCCAGCAGGTACTCGGTGTGCGCCAGGTGGGACATCTCCTTCAGGTACGGCCCGACCACCTGGCCGCCGTGCTCCGCCACGGTCGCCATCATCTTCAGTTCCTCGTCGAGGACCATGTACAGCTCCTCGACCTCCTTGGTGTCGGCGAGGAACCGCAGCAGGGCGGCCCGGTCGGCCGCGACCCCGGTGTGCCGGAAGGTGCCGCTGATCGGGTTCATCATGACCAGCCCGTCCTCGACGCTGACGTGCCGTTCCGGGCTGGCCCCGACCAGGGTGCGGGTGCCGGTGTGCACCACGAAGGTCCAGTACGCCCCGCGCTCGCGCAGCAGCAGGGACCGCAGCGCGGCCAGCGCGGCGGTCAGCGGGGCACCCTGCACCCGGGCGTGCAGGGTGCGGTGGATGACGAAGTTCGCCCCCTCGCCGCGACCGATCTCCTCGGCCAGCACCCGGGACACGATGTCGGCGTACTCGTCGTCGCCGATGTCGAAGGCCGCCTCGGTGGTGCGTACCGGGCCCTCGGGCAGGGCCGCCAGGGCCTCGGCCAGGGGCAGCCGTACCCGGCTGTCGATGCGCAGGCACTCCAGCGGCACTCCATCGTCCCGGCAGGCGAAGCCGCGCTCGGCCACCTGCCGAAAGGGCACCAGAGCCAGGGTGGCCGGGCCGGGCGGCCCGGCCGGTAACGGAATGTCGGCGAGCCGGTCGACCGTGCCCACCGGGCCGGTGAACAGGTCCAGATGCTCGGCACCCTCGCGGCGGATCAGGGCGAAAGGGCCCGGATCGACGCCTTCGGCGAGGGCGGTCAGCAGGTCGGTCAGCGGTGTCATCGGTTCTCCTCGGGCCGGGTGCCGCCGTAGGAGGCGGCCCGGGGGCCGGGAGAGTGGACCGGCGGCCGCCTCGTCGGGCGGCCGCGGGTGAAGCTAGGCGCGGAAGTGGGCCGCCGGGTCGGCGGGCCACCAGCAGGACAGTCGCGCAAGCATGCGCTCACCTTACGCGCGGAACCGGCGGTGGGGAAGCCGATCGGCGTACCCGGGTGCCCGGTGAGGTTGCCGCCCCGGAACCAGCGGGTACGTTGATCGGCGATGAGCATTCTGGGGCTGGACCTGGGCACCTCCTCGGTGCGGGGGCTCGTGCTGGACGGCGACCTTCAGCCGGTGCCGGGGGCCTTGGCCCGTCGCAAGATCGAGCTGACGGTCGACGACGACGGCACCGGCACCCTCGACGCGCGCGGCTATCTGGCCTGTCTGCTGGAGTGCCTGGACGAGTTGAGCGAGCAGGGATGGCTGCACGAGATCGAGGTGGTGGCGGTCAGTGCCCAGTGGCACTCCGTGCTGCCCCTGGGCGCCGACGGCCATCCCCTGGGGCCGGTCCTCACCTGGATGGACACCCGGGCCGAGCCGCCGGCCACCCTGACCGGCCCGGCCGACGCCCACGCCTACCACCAACGGACCGGCACCTGGTGGCACCGCTGCTACTGGTCGGTGCGGCTGCCCTGGCTGCGGGCCCACTGCGGCAGCCCGGTGGCCGGGTTCACCGGCCTGGTCGAGTACGCCCTGAGTCAACTGCTCGACGAGGCCCCGATGTCGATGTCCCAGGCCTCCGGCACCGGCCTGCTCGATCTGCGTACCCTCGACTGGGATCCGGAGGCCTGCGCCCTGGCCGGGGTGAGCCGCGACAGCCTGCCGAAGCTGGCACCGGCGTACTGGCAGGGACGGCTGCGCTCGGCGTACGCCGGCCGCTGGCCGGGCCTGGCGCGGGCGCGGTGGGCCCCACCGACCGGTGACGGTGCCGCCTCCAACGTCGGCTCCGGCTGCATCGACCACACCCGGGCGGCCGTGACCGTGGGCACCTCCTCGGCGGTACGGCTGCTCCAGCGGATGCCGGCCCACGCGCCGCTGGCACCCCTGCCCCCGAACCTGTGGCGGTACCGCGTCGATCACGATCATGTGGTCACCGGGGCGGCCTACTCCGCCGGGGGGAACCTGTTCGCCTGGGCCGACCGGGAGCTGCGGCTCCCGCAGGGCCCGGCCCTGGAGGCGGCGCTGAGTCAGTTGGGGCCGGCGGACCGGCGTCCGGTCAGTGTGGCCTTCGGCGGTGACCGCCCGCCGGGCGGCCGCCGGGCCGGCGCGGGTGAGCTGGGCGGCCTGAGCTTCCACACCACCGCGGTGCAACTGCTGGCCGGACTGATGTACGGAGTGTGCGACCAGGTCGTCGATGACCTGGCCG
Organism: Micromonospora sp. NBC_01739; assembly: GCF_035920385.1. Taxonomy (GTDB): domain Bacteria; phylum Actinomycetota; class Actinomycetes; order Mycobacteriales; family Micromonosporaceae; genus Micromonospora. The sequence goes on from NZ_CP109151.1 coordinate 812,216, forward strand.
CCCTGGAGTCCACAGTCTCCGCACCGGTGGAGGTGGTCCTCGGGGGCGGGGCGATGGCCGCCTCCCCCTGGTGGCGCGCGGCCTTCGCCGAGGTGCTGGCACCCCGACAGGTGTGGTTCGGACGGCACCCCGAGATCGGGGCCACCGGTGCCGCACTGGTGGCCTGTGGCCGAATCGCCGACGCCGTCGCGTTGACCGACATCGGCCAGACGGATGATCACTCCCCGGCGGGCACGGCATAGGGTGACGCCCGGCGGTGCACTCCTGAACCAACGTGAGGGCAGGACGTTGACACTGGTCCGGGGCCTGGTTGGATGGACGACGCTCCCCGGGCGGCGGTGGACGCGCGGGAGGAGGAGCGGTGGGGACAGGACCGGACCAGGACCCGACGGTGTCACAGCATCGTCGGCGTCGGTTCGATGTCCGGGTGGTGCCCCACCGTCGTCGTTCCGCCCTGCGCATCCACGACTGGCGGATGCGGACCAAGCTCGCCACCGTACTGGTGATCCCGTCGGTGGCCTTCCTGGTCCTGGCAGGGGTGCAGACCCAGAACCTGGTCAGCCAGGCCAACACCCTGAGTGACTTCTCCGCCCAGGTGGGCATCGGGCAGGAGATCGCCGAACTGGTGCACCGGTTGCAGCAGGAGCGCGACCGTACGGTCGGTGAGCTGCCCGCCATGCGGGCCGCCGCCTCCGAGGAGGAGACCGGCCAGGTGACCGCGACCCTGGCCCCCTACCGCGCCGACACCGACCAGGCGGCCCAGGCGCTGCGCCGGGTGGCCGAGCCGGTGGGCAGGGGGGACGCCGCCTGGCAGGACGCCTTCACGGTGGCGTACCAGGCATACCAGCAGGTCGGCTACATGCGCAGCGTTACGACCACTGTGGTGTTGAGCAACGACACCATCCTGGGCAACTACAACCGGGCGGTGGACGCCCTGCTCACCCTGCTCTCCCAGCCCGCCCCCGGCGCGGAGCGGCCGGACCTGTCCGAGGCGGTGGCCCGCTACGTGCAGTTCGCCCGGGCCAAGGAACTCACCTCGCGGGTACGCGCGGAACTCTATGCGGCGGCCCGCAGCGGCGGGTACGAGTCCAACGACCGGGCACAGATAAACGACCTGCGGGCCCGCCAGCAGACCGCCCTGGGCACCTTCCGCATCGCGGCCAGCCACGCCCAGGTGACCCGCTACGACCGGATCAGCCAGCACGACGCCTTCGTCCAGGCCGCCCGGCTGGAGGAACGGGCGCTGACCCAGGACCCGACCGCCCTGACCCTGCTGCCGGACGACGACTGGTGGACCTTCAGCGAGGTACGCCACGATCTGCTGCGGGAGTTCGAGGCCGGGGTGCTGGAGGACTCGGCCGCGCAGGCCGAGACGGCCAGCGAACTCCAGTGGCGGGAGACCCTGCTGATGGTCGGGGTGATCATCGCGGTGCTGCTGGTGGCCGTACTGATCTCGGTGCTCATCGGCCGTTCGCTGGCCAGGTCGATCCGCATGCTGCGCTCCCAGGCGTTGAACATCGCGCAGGTCGAGCTGCCGGAGGCGCTGGCCCGGCTGCGCTCGGTCTCCGGCGGCGTACCGCACATCGAGGTGGCCCCGGCGGTGGTGCGGTCCCTCGACGAGATCGGCGAACTGGCCGAGGCCTTCGTCGCGGTGCACCGCAGCGCGGTCGGGGTGGCCGTCGAGCAGGCCAACATGCGGCGCAACGTCAACGCGATGTTCGTCAACCTGGCCCGGCGTAGCCAGGTGCTGGTGGAGCGGCAACTGGAACTGCTCGACGACCTGGAACGCGAGGAGAACGACCCGGACCAGCTGGAGAACCTGTTCAAGCTGGACCATCTAGCCGCCCGGATGCGCCGTAACGACGAGAGCCTGCTGGTGCTGGCCGGCACGGAATCGACCCGCCGGTGGAACCGGCCGATCGGGTTGAACGCGGTGCTGTTGGCCGCCAGCGCGGAGATCGAGCAGTACCAGCGGGTGAGCTACGTGGAGGTGGCCGACCTGCATCTGGTGGGCCACGCCGTCGGCGAGGTGGTGCACCTGCTCGCCGAGTTGCTGGAGAACGCCACCGCCTTCTCCCGCCCCGACACGCTGGTGCGGGTCATGGCCTGTCAGGAGGGCAACGGGGCGACCATCGAGATCGCCGACCAGGGCCTGGGGATGAGCCAGACCGCACTGGCCGAGGCCAACGCCGTGCTGGCCACCCCGCCCGCGGCGGACGTGGCGACGGTGGAGCGGATGGGTCTGTTCGTGGTCAGCCATCTGGCCGCCCGGCACGGCATCGAGGTGCGGTTGCACGGCGGGACCGGCGGGCTGGTGGCCCGGGTCCGGCTGCCGGATGCCCTGCTGGCGTCGCCGTCGTCGGAGTTGGAACCCTTCGTACCCCAGCGTCCGCTACCGGTACCCCGGTCGGCGCCGCCGGCGCAGATCGGCGACGCTCCGATGGAGCTGCCGGTGGCCGGGCGGCGACCGGCCACGGTGCCCCGACAGGCACACCCCGTGCCGGTACGCGCGGAGAACGTACTCCCCCCGGTGACGGTCCCGGCGTCCGGCGGCGGCGGGTGGTGGTCTCGGGAGGGGCCCGCACCGACGAGCTCCGCCGGTGGCGAGGCACCGCCGGAGGTGCCGGTGACGGCGGGCACCAACGCCCGGGGACTGCCGATGCGGGTGCCGATGGCGCAGTTGCAGTCCGTCACCCAGCCGGCCCGTCCCGGCCAGCAGCAGAGCACCCGGCACGACCCGGACCCGGAGGCGGTCGGCGGCATGTTGTCGAAGTTGTACAGCGGTGTGCGACGGGCCGAGGCCGAGGAGACCACCGAGATACCGGTACCACCACCGGGGACGTGGAGTGAGGGAGGACTCAAGTGACAACGTTGTCTCAGGAGGCCCGGGACCTGAGCTGGCTGGTCAGCGGGTTCACGCAACGGGTGCCCGGTGTGGCGCACGCCGTGGTGGTGTCCTCCGACGGGCTGCTGGTCGCGATCTCCGACCATCTGCCGCGCGACCACGCGGACAAGCTGGCCGCGGTGACCTCGGGCCTGATGAGCATCACCGCCGGTGCGGCCCAGATGTTCGACGGTGACGTGGTCAAGCAGACCGTGGTCGAGATGGGTCGCGGCTACTTCCTGGTGATGCAGATCCGGGACGGCTCGATCCTGGCCACCCTGGCCGGGGCGGAGGCCGACATCGGGGTGGTGGGCTACGAGATGGCCCGGCTGGCCAAGCAGGCCGGGGAGATGTTGACCCCGGCCCTGCGCGCCGAACTCCAGCAGGCCCTGCCCCGCTGAGGTAAGGAAGGGCCCCTTGTTAACGCCTGCGGTAGTAGCGGGGCCCCTTCTTAACATCGGAATCAGCGCAGGCCGAGGGCGCCGGGCATGGTCGGCCGGGAGGCGAGCCACCAGGCTGCGGTGGCGGCCACGGCGACCGCGCCGCTGAACACGAACGGCGCACCCAGACCGGCGCGGGCGGCCAGGGCACCGCCGGCCAGCGCGCCCAGTGCCGTACAGCTGTAGGTGACCAGGCGGGAAGCGGCGATGACCCGACCCAGCAACCCGCCGGGCACCAGCCGCTGCCGTACCGACAGGGCGGCGACGTTGAGCACGGCGAACGCCGCGCTGGTGGCGACCACCACGACCACGGCCACGGCCCGGTCGGCGACGACCGCCAGCAGCACCGGTACGCCCGCGGTGGTCGCCATCGACCAGGTGAGTACGGTGCGGTGGCGGAACCGGGTGATCAGCCGGTCGGCGGTGAACGAGCCGAGCAGACCGCCGGCCGCCCCGGTGGCCAGCAGTAGTCCGAAGCCGAACGCCCCGAGGTCGAGGGCCTCGCGGGCGTAGAGCACGAAGATCGCGAACCAGGCGGTGTCGGCGGCGGCCACGGCGGCGGTGACCAGCACCAGGGTCCGCAGCATCGGTTGGCGCACCAGCCAGCGCAGGCCGGCCAGGACACCGTCGTCGGCGACCTGCGCCTCGTCGTCGATGCGGGGCCGGTGGGCCAGGGTCAGCGGCAGCGACAACACCAGCATCACCGCCAGGGCGAGCGTGGCGCCGTTGACCGCGAACGGGATGGCGGCGCCGACGACGAACAGCAGCGCCCCCACCGGCGGGCCGACGAACTCGTTGCCGACGATCTCACCGGCGACCAGCCGCCCGTTCGCCTTCTCCAACTGAGCGTCCGGGACGAGCCGAGGTACGGCGGTCTGGGCAGCCGTGTCGCGGATGGTCTCGCCGATGCCGAGTAGGAAGGCGGCGACCACCACGAGGGCGATGCTCGCCCAGCCGAGGGCGATCGCGGCGGCGAGCGTGCCGAGCACGACGACCCGTCCGGTGTCGGCGACGGTGAGCAGGCTCCGGGCCCCACGGCGGTCGGCGAGGGCACCGGCGAGCAGGCCGGACACCAGCCAGGGCAGGAACTGGGCGGCGGCCACGGCGGCGACCGCCAGCGGGTTGTCGGTGAGCGCCGCGGCCAGCAGCGGAAAGGCGGCCACCCGGATGCCGTCACCGAGGTTGGCCAGTGCGGCTGCGCTCCAGAACGTCCAGAACGGCCGGCCCAACGATCGTCGGTTCCGATCCATCCCGTGAGCCTAGGCGCAGCCCGCGTCCGGCACCGACGCCACCCTGGACGGCATCCTCACCCGCAACGCGCCGGGCCGGCGGCGCTGATCCGTACGCCGGCCCGGCGCGTCAACCGGGACTCACACCGCGTTGTCGGCGATTACCTGGCGGTACCAGTGGGCGCTGCGCTTGAGTACGCGCCGCTGGGTGGGGTAGTCGATGTAGATCAGTCCCCAGCGCTGGTCGTACCCCTCGGCCCACTCGAAGTTGTCCAGCAGCGACCAGACGTGGAAGCTCTCCAGGGGCACCCCGTCGGTGATGGCGCGGTGGGCGGCGGCCAGGTGGTCACGTAGGAAGGTGACCCGGCCGGTGTCCTCGACGGTGCCGTCGGCGGCGAGGACGTCCGGGGTGGGCAGTCCGTTCTCGGTGACGGTCAGCGGGATCGGGCCGTAGTCCCGGGTCACCCGGGTCAGGATGTCGTACATCCCGTCCGGGTAGATCTGCTGCCAGCTGGCCTCGGAGGTGGGCCACCGGCGGGTGGTGCCGCCGCCGCCGGTGACGTAGATCGGGGTGTAGTACTGCACGGCGAGCACGTCGACCGGCGAGGAGATGATCTCCAGGTCGCCGTCGCGGATGCCGCGCACCATCCGGCTGTCCGGCCCCAGGTCGGCCAGGACGTCCTCGGGATAGCTGCCCTTGAGCGCCGAGTCGAGGTAGAGGCGGTTCTCGTAACCGTCGTACAGCCGGGTGGCCTCGGCGGCGGCGGGGGAGTCGTCGGCGGGGTAGCAGGGGTGCAGGTTGAAGGCCGGGCCGATGCGACCCTCCCGGCCCTCGGCGCGCAGCGCCTGCACCGCGAGGCCGTGGGCCAGTTGCAGGTGGTGGGCGACCAGGTAGGCGGCGTCGGGATCCCGCCGGCCGGGGGCGTGGTGGCCGTACAGGTAGCCGTTCTGCACCACGGTCTTGGGCTCGTTGATGGTGAGCCAGACCGGCACCCGGTCGCCGAGGGCGTCGAAGAGGGTGGCGGCGTAGTCGGCGAAGCGGTAGGCGACTTCGCGGGACTCCCAGCCGCCGGCGTCCTGCAGGGTCTGCGGCAGGTCCCAGTGGAACAGGGTGGCCATCGGGGAGATGCCCCGCTCGTGCAGCCCGTCGATCAGGCGGCGGTAGAAGTCGAGACCACGTTGGTTGGCGGCACCGCTGCCGTCGGGCTGGATGCGCGGCCAGGAGATGGAGAACCGGTAGCTGCGCAGCCCCAGGTCGCGCATCAGATCGAGGTCTTCGGCGTAGCGGTGGTAGTGATCGGCGGCGACGTCACCGGTGTCGCCGTTGCGGGTGCGCCCGGGGGTACGGCTGAAGGTGTCCCAGACCGACTCGCCCCGGCCGTCCTCCTTGGCGGCCCCTTCGATCTGGTACGCCGAGGTGGCCGCGCCCCAGCCGAAGTCCACCGGGAACTGCAACCGGGCGGCGGCGCTGGTGGCCGGATCGGTGGGGGCGGTGCCGTCGTCGGTGGCGCAACCGGTGAGGGCGGTGGCGCCGGCTGCGGTGGCGACCGCGCCCAGGGCGGCACCGGCCGGTGTTACGGCGGTGGCCGACAGCGCCGCTTGGCGCAGCAGGTGTCGCCTGGTGAGCATCGACATGGATTCTCCTCGTGGGTGGGGTGGCCGCCGGCGCCCCTCGGGAGCGCTCCCAAGAAGGGTAAAGGGTAGGCGACCGCCGCCGGTGCATGATCGTCACGCATCACGGACGACCGCGTTGGCGGAGGTGACAAGGTGAGGGTTCTGGCGTCGGCCGGTCGGGCATCGGGTGTGGCGGGACCGGGAACGCCGAGTTCCGCGGGCGGACCGGCGGCGTGCTCCCGGAGGTGGTCGGCGGGGCAGCGCACGGTCGGCGGGCGGGGCTTACTGCCGTGCGGGGCGCGCGGGTGATGCGCGTCTGACCCGATCGGCCTCTTTTCCCATCGTGAACGGGGGTTTAGTGTGGGGACGGGGGAGGGCAACCCCCGTCCCCACCATGTTGCGGTACACGCACGTGCGGATTGGCGTCCCAGTCGTGCGTGTCGCGCGGGAGCCGGGCCACGCGAGTGGCTGAGGATCCACCTCCCCTCACTTCTCGTGGGGTGACGGCTGACGGCGGTGTCCGGGCTGGCCCGCCGTCGGCCTGCGGTCTTAGTACCCATTGCCGTGGGCACGGCGCCGGGTAATCCAATGCTTGGAACTCCGTCGATGGAAGCGCTCCCATCGACGTTGCTGCGACTGTAACGCCCGTCACGGCTTTGTGAAAGCCCCAAAATGAGATCGAAACAACCGAGTGCTTCCGGAAGTGCGGTCTCTGGTGCTGGGAGCGCTTCCATGGCACACTGTCGATCGACCACGTGGAGCCAGGTAGACGTGAGCGTGGGGCCGCCGAGGGCTTCCGGTGATCCGGACGGCGCCCTGATCGCAGTGGTGTGGAGCTCGTTCCCGCTGCTGCGTTCCGGCCGGTCGGCCGGCCACCACCATCCACCGACGTCTCGCGTCCTTCTCGTCTGCGAGACGTCTCGCCGGGGCGGCACCGCACCCGGCCTGGTTCGAGGAGACACCGCGCAGATGAGAGATCTGGCAAGACGCCGCCGCCTGGCGTGGCTCGCCGCCGCGGCGTTGGCGATCGGCGGGGTGACCGTACCCGCCGGCGCCGCACAGGCCGCACCGGCCTGCGACGTGGTCTATACGACCAACGACTGGAGCAACGGCTTCACCGCCAACATCACCCTCAAGAACCTCGGCGACCCGGTCAACGGCTGGACCCTGCGGTTCGCCTTCCCCGGCAACCAGCGGGTGACCAACGGCTGGTCGGCCCGGTGGAGCCAGAGCGGCAACGAGGTCACCGCCGTCAACGAGGCGTGGAACGGCAGCATGGCCACCGGGGCCAGCACCACGATCGGCTTCAACGGCTCCTACACCGGCAGCAACCCCAAGCCCACCTCGTTCTCCGTCAACGGGGTCACCTGCGGCGGCGTCACCGCGCAGCCCCCGACGGTGAGCCTGTCGATCCCCGCCGGGCCGTTCGTCGCCCCGGCGACCGTGCCGCTGACGGCCACCGCCAGCGACCCGGACGGCACGATCGCCCGGGTCGAGTTCTACCGCAACGGCCTGCTGGTCAACACCGACACCACCGCGCCGTACGCGTACACCATGGAGAGTCTGCCGGCCGGTGACTACACCGTGCAGGCCCGGGCGTACGACAACAGCGGTCTGTCGGCGATCGCCGAGCGGGCGTTCAGCGTGACCGCCGCGACCTCGCCGGCCCTGGTGGCCACCCCGACTACGCTCAGCGTGCCCGAGGGTGACAGCGCCACCTTCAACCTCAAGCTGAACCGGGAACCCACCGCCAACGTCGCGGCCAGCCTCGCCCGCACCGGCGACTCGGACATCACGGTCTCGCCGACCTCGGTGACCCTGACCCCGAGCAACTGGGAGACCGGCGTCAACGTGACCGTCCAGGCCGCCGAGGACTCCGACACGGTGGGCGGCACCGCGACGATCACCGCGTCGGCCACCGGCCACACCCCGGCCACGGTCACCGTCACCGAGATCGACAACGACGTGCCGGGCGGGGACGGCGAGTACGTCCAGCGCTTCCTCGAGCAGTACGGCAAGATCAAGAACTCCGGCTACTTCAGCCCGGAGGGGGTGCCCTACCACTCGATCGAGACCCTGATCGTCGAGGCGCCCGACCACGGTCACCAGACCACCTCGGAGGCGTTCAGCTTCTGGCTGTGGCTGGAGGCGTACTACGGTCGGGTCACCCAGAACTGGGCGCCGTTCAACAACGCCTGGACGGTGATGGAGACCTACATCATCCCGTCCACGGCCGACCAGCCGACCGCCGGCTCCGCCGGTGACGCCACCTACGCCGCCGAGAACGACCTGCCCAACCAGTACCCCTCGCAGCTGAACGCGAACGTGCCGGTCGGCAAGGACCCGCTGCGCGCGGAACTCCAGCAGACCTACGGCACCGGCAGCATCTACGGCATGCACTGGCTGCTGGACGTGGACAACGTCTACGGCTTCGGTCGCTGCGGCAACGGCACCACCCGCCCCGCGTACATCAACACCTTCCAGCGGGGCACCCAGGAGTCGGTGTGGGAGACCGTGCCGCACCCCTCCTGCGACACCTTCGCCCACGGCGGACCGAACGGCTACCTGGACCTGTTCATCAAGGAGTCCGGCACCCCGGCCAAGCAGTGGAAGTACACCAACGCCCCGGACGCCGACGCCCGCGCCGTGCAGGCCGCCTACTGGGCCCTGACCTGGGCCAAGGAGCAGAACAAGCAGGCCGACGTGGCGGCCACGGTGACCAAGGCCGCCAAGATGGGTGACTACCTGCGGTACGCCCTGTTCGACAAGTACTTCAAGCGCGTCGGCAACTGCGTCGGGGCCACCCAGTGCCCGGCCGGTAACAACCGCGAGTCCGCCCACTACCTGCTGTCCTGGTACTACGCCTGGGGCGGCGCGTACGAGACCAGCCAGAACTGGTCGTGGCGGATCGGTTCCAGCCACAGCCACTTCGGCTACCAGAACCCGTTCGCGGCCTGGGCGCTGACCAACGTCAACGAGCTCAAGCCGCGCTCGTCGACCGCGGCGGCGGACTGGAACAACAGCCTCACCCGGCAGTTGGAGCTCTACACCTGGCTCCAGTCGGCCGAGGGTGGCATCGCCGGTGGCGCGACCAACAGCTGGGGCGGGCACTACGGCACGCCGCCGGCCGGCACGGCCACCTTCTACGGCATGTTCTACGACGAGGACCCGGTCTACAACGACCCGCCCTCGAACCAGTGGTTCGGTATGCAGGCCTGGTCGATGCAGCGCATCGCCGAGCTGTACCTGGTCAGCGGCGACGCCCGCGCCAAGGCCCTGCTGGACAAGTGGGTGCCGTGGGCCATCGCCAACACCACCCTGGGTGAGGACTGGTCCATCCCGGCCGATCTGAAGTGGACCGGCCAGCCCAACAACTGGAACCCGACCAACCCGCAGCCGAACACCAACCTGCACGTCGAGGTGATCGCCAAGGGCCAGGACGTCGGTATCGCCGCCTCCTACGCCCGGACCCTGATCGCGTACGCGGCCAAGTCCGGCGACGTGGCGGCGAAGAACACCGCCAAGGGGCTGCTGGACGCGCTGCACGGCGAGAGCGACGCCCAGGGTGTGTCGACCGTGGAGAAGCGTGGCGACTACCGGCGCTTCGACGACGTCTACGACGCCTCCACCGGGCAGGGCCTGTACATCCCGCAGGGCTGGACCGGTCGGATGCCCAACGGTGACGTGATCGCCCCGGGCAAGAGCTTCATCGACATCCGGTCGTTCTACAAGAACGACCCGGCGTGGCCGAAGGTCCAGGCCTACCTCGACGGTGGGCCGGAGCCGGAGTTCCGTTACCACCGGTTCTGGGCCCAGGCGGACGTCGCGATGGCGTACGCCGACTACGGGAAGCTGTTCCCCAACGGCTGAACGACGTCCTCCGGGTGGGCGGTGACCCACCCGGAGGCTCCGGCCGGGCCTCGGGGGTAGAGGCAGGACCGGCCGGCGGCCTGACGCCCACGGTCAGGCCGGGGTGGGTCGGCCCTCTGGCCGACGCAGCGGAGAAGTCGACCCACCCCACCGCCCCCCGATCCGACAGGCACACCGCGCAGATCGCGGAAAAAGTCACCGTTCCGGGATAACAACACCGCCGGGGACGGAGTAACGTACATCACCGGAGAGGCCGCTCCCCCCGTGGCGGCCTCTCCCTTTTTGTCGCCGCGACCCCTGCCGCTGCGCAGGCGGCGGGCTCGGCCTGCCGGTCACCGTAGCCCCTGCTCAGCCGCCCTCACGCGGCGCCGCCGATCCGGTCGGCGGGCCACTGGTGGGCGGGTCGGGCAGGGTCGCTAAGTTGTGCGGGTGCGCGTGACGCCCAGGGGTGGGACTGCGGTCTGGCTGGTCGGGTTGGCTCTGGTCCAGACGGCGGTCTTCATCGTGGTGTGGCGATTCGCCCTCTACAGCGAACTCGGGCAGTGGGTCGACACGGTCGCGCTGACCGGCAACCGGATCGGCCGCGACCACATCGAAGAACCGGTCAACCGGATCCTCAACGCGATGTCCGTGGTGTCGCTGCTGGCGGCCACGGTGATGATCGGGTTCATCGCCCTGATCCGAGGCCGGGTCGCCCTGGCGGTCGCGGCCACCCTGCTGATCGTCGGAGCCAACGTCACCACCCAGGTGCTGAAGTACGGCCTGGTCCGACCCGACTACGGCATCGACCCGGAACGGGCCGGCGTCGGCAACAGCCTGCCCAGCGGGCACACCACGGTAGCCGCCTCCGTGGCGGTGGCGTTGGTGCTCGTACTGCCGCCCAAGGTCCGGGCCTTCGCCGCCGTGGTAGGTGCCGCCTACTCGGCGGTGGCCGGGGTGGCGACCCTCTCGGCGGGCTGGCACCGGCCCAGTGACGCGGTGGCCGCGTACCTCGTCGTCGGCGTGTGGGCGGCCCTGGCGGGCATCCTGCTGCTGATCACCCAGCGGGAACAGGCGCAGGTGTCCTCCGCCGACGCGCACCGGGGAGTGGCCCTGCTGCTCGGCATCGGTGGGCTGCTGCTGATCCTGGCCTGCGCGCTGGCGCTGTTCTGGCTGACCAGCCTGCGCCCCACCGCGGCGGCCGACCTGTCCCGCCAACCCCTGTTCGTCGGGTACGCCGGCAGCGCCGCCGGCATCGCCGGAACGATGGGGGTGGTCATGGCGCTGGCCATCGCCGCCGTGCACCGCATCGTCCCCCGCCACAAGGGCTGACCGCTGCCGGCCTCCACCTGCGCGACCCCCTGACGGCGCGGATCCCGCCGAACGGCAACCCCCATCCGGTCCCGGCCACGCGCACCGACCACCTCGACCCGCCCCACCTCGACCCGCCCCACCTCGACCCGCCCCACCACCACCGCCGCGTCCGCCCTCGCCGTGCCCCACCACCACCGCGCCCCGCCCCGCCCGCCCCGCCCGCAAGATCGCGCTCGATGCAGGATCGAGTGGTTAAGTTTGAGAACGAGGCCACTCGATCCTGGATCGAGCGCGATCATGAACGGTCGGCGACGAGGCGGGGCCGTCCCGGCCGGGGGTGGGGGAGGCGGGGTTGGGCGAGGGGTGGTGGGTCGAGGTGGGGGAGGGTGTGGGGGACGCCGACCTTGTTCGGGCGGCTTTCCGTGAGGAGTGCCTGCGGCTGGGTGAGGTGCTGGCCACCCTCGATCGGAAGAACCTGGCCCGGCCGACCGGTTGCGTGCCGTGGACGGTGGCCGAACTGCTGGCACATGTCCGCACCGGTGCGGGCCGGCTGACCGACATGCTGGCCGCACCGGCGCCGACCGGTGCCCTGATCGACGCCGCCGGCTACTTCGGCGCGGCCAAGTTCACCCCCGAGGTCGACGCCGCCCGCATCGAGGCGGCCCGCATCGAGGCCGCTGGTGCCGAGTCCGATCGCATCGAAGCTGCTCGTGGCGCTGCTCATGCCGAGGCCGGTCGTATTGAGGCCGCTGGTGCCGCGTCGGCCCGCGCCGAGGCTGCTCGGGTCGAGGCGGCTCGGGTCGAGGCGGCCCGCGCCGAGGCGGCTCGGGTCGAGTCTGCTCACGCCGAGGGCGCACCGGGGGGAGCGGTTCGGGCGGGAGACGGGCGGGTCGAGGGTGGTGAGGAGAGCTTCGACTCGGGCGGCACGCGTCGAGGGGTCGGGGTGGGCGCGGACTTCGACCGGGCATGGCGCGCTGCCTACGGGGCCGTCGAGGCGTACCCACCGGAACGGGTGGTGCGCACCCGACACGACGATGCGATGACGGTGACGGAGTTCCTGCGTACCCGGGTGGTGGAGGTCGGGGTGCACGGGCTGGACCTGGCCGCGGCGCTGGATCGGCCGCCGTGGCTGACCACGCCCGCCAGCCGGGTCATCGCCGATCTGCTCACTGGGGGCCGGTCCCTGCCGGTGGAGCTGGGCTGGGACCGGCTGACCCTGATCGCCAAGCTGACCGGGCGCACTCCGTGCAGCCTGGCCGAGCAGGCGGCCCTCGCCCGGGTCGGCCTGCCGCTGCTGGCCTTCGGCCGCTGATCCGCGCTGATGATGTCGGCTGCGTCGAAGCGGGCGGGTTACCGTGCCGGCTCGCTGCCCGACTGGGCGGCGACGTCACCATCCGCTGACGCCGCACTTCGGGGTGCGGGTACGTGGGGGAGGGCGGCGCGCAGTTGGGCCAGCACCACCGGGTCGATGCGGCCGGGGGCCAGCCGCTCCTCCAGGTTCTCCAGTCCGGCCCAGGCCACCAGCGCGTCCTCGGGGTCGGTTGGGTCGGCCGGGTGGCCGAGCGCGGTGAGCAGCCCGGCCACCTCGACGGCCACCGCCCCGGTCAGGTCGAGCAGGGTGGCCGGGTCGGGACGGCTGAACATGAGGGTGTGCACGGCCAGCAGCCGGTCGAGTTCGGTGATCGGATCGGGGTGGTCGTCGACCCGCAGGTCGATCATGAGATCGCCGGTGCCGGCGTACCCCCCGCCGCGTCGGACCACGACCAACCCGGCGCTCTGCTGCCCCCGGCGGTCGCCCCCGGCCTGCTGCCCGGCGCGCAGCGCGGCGAGCAGCCGCTGTGCGAAGGGCAGGTCGGTACGGGCCAGCCAGGTGTCCCGCAGGGCGTCGATCACCTCGGGGCCGGTGAGGATGTTGCCCTGGGCGGCCCAGCCGTCGCCCGCCTGGCCGCCCGCCCAGTCCCGGCAGTGCTCCCCGGTGTAGGTGGCACCGGGACCGGTGGCGGCCACCACACCCACCTGGCGATGATCGCGTTCCGGGTCGGCGGCCACCAGAGCGGCCACCACACCGGCCGCCGTCACCCCGGTCCGCAGCAGGGCCAGCCCCTGCGGCCGGTAGGCCAGGTTCACATGCGCCTGGGTGGCGATCGCGCCGAGGTCGGCCTCGGCCGCCGGGACCAGAGCGCCGGCAGCCAGGAAGCGGCTCGCCACGGCCACACCATGCAGGTGGCCGTCGGTGGAGCGGGCGACGAGCGAGAAGGTCACGCGGCAAGATTAGCGCTGGTCAGAGCCCTGCCCCAGGGTCGGCGCAGCCGCCCGGTGGACCGGTAGGGCACCAAGATCTTGCTAGGGAGGCCGCCCGCCGGGCAGGATCGATCGATGACGACACGATGGGCGATGACGGTGCCCCTGGACGGGGTGGGGCTGGCCGACCACGCGACGGTGTACGCGGCCCTGGCCGAGGCGGGTTTCACCGAGGTGTGGTCCTCCGAGGTCAACGGGGCCGACGCCTTCACCCCACTGGCGTTGGCCGCCGCCTGGGCGCCGCAGCTCCGGCTGGGCACCGCGATCGCGCCGGTGTTCACCCGTGGGCCCGGCCTGCTGGCGATGAGCGCCGCGGCCCTGGCCGACGTGGCACCCGGTCGGTTCGCCCTGGGCATCGGGGCCTCCTCGCCGGTGCTGGTGTCCGACTGGAACGCGATCGAGTTCACCGATCCGTTCCGGCGTACCCGGGACGTGTTGCGGTTCCTGCGGGCGGCGCTGCGGGGAGAGGCCGTCGACGGGGCCTTCGACACCTTCGCGGTGCGGCGGTTCAGCCTGCAACGACCCCCGGCCGTACCCCCGCCGGTCCTGCTGGGCGCGCTGCGGCCGGGCATGCTGCGGCTGGCCGCCGCCGAGGCCGACGGGGTGATCCTCAACTGGCTGGCCGCCACCGACGTCCCCCGGGCGATGGCCGAACTGGGCGAGCGCCGCCCGCAGTTCGAGGTGGTGGCCCGCATCTTCGTCTGTCCCACCGAGGACACCGGGTACGCCCGCACCCTGGGCCGCCGCATGATCACCAGCTATCTGACCGTGCCCGCGTACGCGGAATTCCACCGCTGGCTGGGTCGCCAGGAGGCGCTGGCGCCGATGTGGCAGGCCTGGGCGGCCGGTGACCGGCGGGGTGCCCTGGCCGCCATCCCGGACGAGGTGGTCGACGCCCTGATCGTGCACGGCTCACCCGAGCAGTGCCGGGCCCAGGTCCGCCAATACGCCGAGGCGGGGGTGGACGTTCCCGTGATGGCCCTGCTGCCCACCCCCGAACTGGCTGCCGGCGGGGTGGCGGCCCGGACGACCATGATCGCCCGGCTCGGCCCCGACACCGGGGAGTCGACCTGAGCCCCACCCGGCGGCGCTGATCACCGCTCAGTCTCGCCAGCGCAGCGGCCCCGGGTGCACCGACCAGAGCAACCGCCGCCACCGGGGCCGGTCCGCGCGCAGCGCCCGGGTGCATACCCTGGCCGCCTCGGCGGCGGCCTCGGCCTGCGCCTCGGTCACCTGACCGGGGGCGAACCCGACCTGGTTGACCAGGCGAGCCAACTCCTCCACCGCCCGGTGGGCGGCCTCCGACTGAGATCCGACCCGACCCGCCGCACCCTCGGGATGAGTCCGGGCTCGGCCCACCCCCAGCTGATGGTCGGCCCGGCCCGCTGCGGCCGGTAGCGGTGCCGCGTCGGAGAGGGCGCGGCGGGCGGCCTCGGCCACCTCGGTGGCGGACAGGTCGGCGGGGACCGGCCGCCCGGCCAGCCGCAGGGCGTCCGTCAGCTCCCGCCAGGCCCCGGCGACCCGCAGGTCGGCCGGGCCCCGGTGCAGCCGGTTGCGGGTCAGGGCGCGGCGCATCCCGGCCAGGACAGCCAGCGCCACCACGACCAGCAGCGCAACCCCTCCGGCTACAGCGGCGACCAGCACCGGGGTGGACACCCCCGCTTGGCCCTCGCCCTCCTCGGGGGCGGCCTGGGGTGAGGGTGCGGTGCTCGGCTCCACGGTCGGTTCCGGCTGCTCCGAGGGCGGCGGCTTCTCCGGCTGCGGGCGGAAGTCCTCCTCCACCGGCCGGGGCTCGTCCTCCGGGCGGGGCAGGGGGTCGAAGGGTACCCACCCCACCCCCTCGAAAAGCACCTCCGGCCAGGCGTAGGCGTCGCCCGCCCGTACCGGCCCGTCACCCGGGGCGGCGAACCCGACCACCACCCGGGTCGGCAACCCGGCCAACCGGCCCAGCACCGCGAAGGACGCCGCGAACTGTTCCGAGGTACCCCGCTGCCCCCCGCCGTTGCGCGGACCGAACAGGAAGAACGCCAGATTCGGGTACGCGTGGCCACTGGGGGCGTCGGCGACCAGCCGGTAGTGCTCCGCCAGCCACTGCTCGATCGCCATCGCCCGGGCGTACGGGGCGCCGTTGTCCTGAGCCAACTGGGTGGCCAGCCGACGCAACTGGTCGGGCGCCCCCTCCGGCACCTGGAGCACCCGGGCCACCTCGTCCCCGGCCGGGGTGTTCGCGGTGGCCAGCAGGTTCGCATCCGGGCGTTCCCGGGCCGAGGTCACCGTGTAGCGCAGCCCCGGGCTCAGCCCGTCGGGACGGATCAGGGTGCCGGTGCCCGGGTCGTACGCCACCCGGGCGCCGCTGACCTCGCGGGGAGTGGGCACCGCCGGCAGCAACTGTCCACTGAGCTCACCGATGGTGATCTCCTGCCGGAGGGTCTCCACGGTGGCGTACGGTGCCGGCGGCACGGTGGGCAGGATCCGGCCGGCGTTGCGGTAGGTGGCCCCGACCCGCCAGGTCACCCCGTCGTAGTCACTGAGCACGGCCAGCCGGATCCGGGTCCCCCCGCCGGCATCGGCGGTCTTCACCTGGAACAGCTGCTGGTCGGGGTTGAGGGCCCACCCGGAGATCCGGATCAGCGGGTTCTCGTCCAAGGTCTGGACCTGCGGCGGCTCCACGTAGCGGCGGGGGTCCACCGGCCGCACCTCCACCAGGGCGGCCACCGCCGGGCCCAGCAGGGTGGCCGCTGCGACCACCACCGCCGTACCGGCGGCCGAGGTCACCGCCAACCGGGCCCGCACCCCGGACGGCACCGTCGGCGCCGGGCCGTCGACCGGGTCACCCTCGCGTCGCGTCGAGGCGGCCAGCCCGAGCCCGGCCACCACCACCAGGGCCACGGTCGGACCGATCGCCGGCTCGGCGTTCGGCCCGACCACGTACACCGCCCCGACGTGCAGCAGCACCGGCGGCAGGTAACCCAGCAGCACCCGGCCGGCGCGCAACGCCACCTCCGCGCCGGCCAGCCCGGCCAGCCAGGCGCCCACCACCGGCACCAGGACGGTGTCCGGGACCGGTTCCACCGGGATCATCGCGGTCAGCAGCCGGGGAATGCCGTTTGCGGCGGCTTCCCGGGCCACCTCGGCGAAGCCGCCCGGCAACCCGGCCCGGTCAGCGGCCAGGTGCAGACACCACCCCGTCCAACCGGCCATCACCAGCACGGACACCGGGGCGACCAGCCAGGAGGGCAGTCGCCGCGCGGCCACCGAGACCAGCACCGAGCCGAGGGCCGCCCCGGCCACCAGGAGGGTCAGCAGGGAGCCCGCGTACACCCGGTCCAGGGTCACCCCGGCCAGGACCACCATCCCGACCAACGCGGTCGGCACCGCCAGGGCCCGCAGCAGCCTCACCACCGGCGCACCCCGTCCCACTCGGCCGCGAAGGCCGCCCCGTCGGCCGCGTCCACCACGAGCAGGCCGCCCGTACCCGCCGGGGTCGGGTCCGCCGCCCCGAAGACCCCGACCACCACCGAGGGGTACGCCCCACGCAGGGCCCCGACGTGTCCCAGGTCCTCACGCCCACCCGGCCCGGTGAGCACCACGAGGGTGTCGCCGAGCCGCTCCCGGCGCAGCCGGGCCACCGCGGCCTCCAGGGTCCCCTCGCCGGTCAGCGAGACCGCCGCCAACCGGTCCAGCGGCCCGGTCGGTCCCCCCTGGACCGCCGGGCTCTCCTGCCCGGTGCCCACCTCGGAAGCGTCAGCCGCGACGAACAGCAGCACCACCGGCAGGTCCTCCCGGACCGCCGCGGTGACCACCGAGGCGGCGGCCTCACAGGCCGACTCGAAGGACTCGGCCGTCCCGCGTACCCGCTGCGGATGCGCGGCCATCCGGTTGTCCAGCAGCACCACGATCCGGGGCAGACTGGTGTCCACGTTCTCCCGCACCATCAGCTCACCGACCCGGGCACTGGTACGCCAGTGCACCCGCCGCAGTTCGTCGCCGACGACGTACTCCCGCAACGAGTCGAAGGTGATCGAGCCGTGCGGTACCGCGTCGACCTGCCCGTCCAGGCTGCGGCCGGCACCGGTGGGCACCGCCCGCAACGGGTGGATGCGGGGGTGCACCCACACCGGCACACTGTCGCCGTAGGTGCGGGCCAGCACGACCAGACCCAGGGGATCACGGCGGGTCACCCGCAGCGGGCCCACCGGCACCACCCCCCGGCGGGCGGTCGGCACCTCGTACCGGACCGTGGTGTCCGCACCCGGGCGCAGCCGCAGCACCGGCACCGGCACCACCTGGTCGCCGCAGCGGTCGACGGCCAGCAGACTCGCCGCACCCAGCCGACCGGTGTTGCGCAGGGTCAAGGTCATCGTCGCCGGCTCACCCCGCGCCACCCGGTCCGGATCCGCCTGCCGCCGCACCTGCAACCGGGGTCGCCACGCGGCCGTCAGCACCGCGATCGCCACGGCTACCCCGGCCGCCGCCCCCAGCAAGGTCAACTCCGGATACCCGAAACGGAAGCCGGCCCCGAGCAGCAGCACCCCGGCGACGAGCAGACCGAGGCCCCGGGCGGTGATTCCCACGCCCTCCCCGCCGATCAGGGGTACGCCGAGGCCGGCTGCCCCGACGGCAGCGGCACCGGCACGGACGCGATGGCCTGGCGCAGCACCTCCCCGGCGGTCACCCCACGGACCTGGGCGTCCGGAGTGAGCAGCAGCCGGTGGGCGAAGACCGGCTCGGCCAGGGCCTTCAGGTCCTCCGGCATGATCCAACCCCGGCCGTCGATCAGGGCGTACGCACACGCCGCCCGGGTCAGGGCGATCACCCCACGGGGACTGACCCCGACCCGCACCTGCGGATGGGTACGGGTGGCCGCGGCCAGCCGCACCGCGTACGTGTAAAGGGGCTCGGCGATGTGCACCCGCCGGGCCATCCGGACCATCTCCCCGACCGTGGCCGTGTCGGTGACCGGGGCCAGGGCCTCGGGGGACCGGACCGTGGCCCCCCGCAGCACCTCCACCTCGACGGCCTCGTCGGGGTAGCCGACGGAGAGCTTGACCAGGAACCGGTCCAGCTGCGCCTCCGGCAGCCGGTAGGTGCCGTCCATCTCCACCGGGTTCTGGGTCGCCACCACCAGGAACGGCTGCGGCACCGGATGGCGTACCCCGTCCACGGTGACCGTCCGCTCCTCCATCACCTCCAGCAGCGCCGACTGGGTCTTCGGGGAGGCCCGGTTGATCTCGTCGGCGATGACGATGTTGGCGAACACCGGGCCGGCGTGGAACTCGAACCCCCGGGTGGCCTGGTTGAAGATGGTCACCCCGGACACGTCCGAGGGCAGCAGGTCGGGGGTGAACTGGATGCGCCGCCACTGCCCCTTCACGGTGGCCGCGATGGCCCGGGCCAGGGTCGTCTTGCCCACCCCGGGCACGTCCTCCAGCAGCACATGCCCCTGGGCGAACAGCGCCGTCAACGCCAGCCGGACCACCTGCGGCTTACCGAGCACCACTGCGTTGACGGTCTCGGCCAGCCGGGCGGCCAGGGCGGCGAAGCCCTGCACCTCCTGCTGGTTGAGGGGTTCCTGGCTGTTCACGGCGGTGCTCCTTGCCTGAGGGCGGATCAGCAGGTGGGCAGAACGTTGATCTTGTCGCCGCCCTCCAGGTTCAACCAGACCCACGGGATGTAGTTGCGTCCGCTGTACTCGACCCGCACCCACCAGGTGCTGCGCTTGTCGTCGTTGTAGACGAACGCGTACACCTCCTCGCCGCGGACCCGGCACAGCGCCTTCAGTCGGGTCCCCGGTTTGGCCCAGCCGACCTGCCGGTCGTTGTCCTGCCGGGGCACCGAGAAGATCTCGTTGCCGTTGCGGCCGTCGCGGTCCCGGTCACAGTAGGTGCGCTGCTCCGGCTCACTGCCGTTGACACAGGTGGCGATGCCGTAGAGAGCGTCGGTCTGCTGCGCCCGGGTGGCCGCACCCGACCCGGCGGCGTTGGTGGCCGTCACCGTGAAGGTGTAACCGGTACCCGGGGTCAGCCCCTCCATGGTGATCCGCGAACACGGGCCGCTGACGGCCGGCTCACCGGACCGGGTCAGGGTGCAGGTCGCCTGCCCACCACCGGCATCCACCGTGAAGGCCACCGTCGCCGAGGTGGCGGTCGCCGAGGAGCCGGTCACGGTCACCCGGGGCGGCGCCACCGTCCGCGCCGTCGTCGTCGCCTGGGGACCCTCACCGGCCTCGTTGACCGCCCGGACCCGGACGGTCACATTCTGCCCGTCGCCCAGGCCCTCCACCCGGGTACGGGTGTCCGTGACCTCGCTGCGCTTGTCGCCCACCTCCACCAGGTACCCGGTGATCGGTCGGCCGTTGGCCTCCGCCGGTGCCCACTGCACCGCCACCGTGCCCGGACGGTCCGCCACCGTGCTCGCGGTCAACTCCACCGGCTCCCCGGGGACCGTGAAGGGCACCACGGTGTCGCTGACCGGCGAGGACTCCGAGGCCGCACCCTTGTCGTTGACCGCCACCACCGTGAAGGCGTACTGGGTGCCGTACTCCAACTCACCGGCCTCGATCACCAACTCGGTGCCCTCGGACTCCCCGGCCGGGGCGTTCGCACCCGCCGAGGTGGCCGTCACCGCGTACCGGGCGATCTTGTTGCCCTGCCCGTTCGCCTCCGGCCAGGTCACCACCACGGTGCCGTCCGGGCGGGCCTGCGCGGAGACGCTCGTCGGCGGGTCCGGCACCTCCGCCGTCGGGGTCACCGGGTTGCTCTTACGGGACGGACCCGCACCCTTCGCGTTCACCGCATGCACCGAGAAGGTGTACGTCTCCCCGTTGGTCAGCTCCTTGACCTGCACCGACCGCTGGTTGGCACCCACCTCCAGACGCTGCCCGGCACCCTCCACCACATAACGGGTGACCTCCGCACCGTTGGACGCCGCCGGACGCCAACTCACCCGCGCCTGCGCGTCACCGGCCGAGGCGGTCACGCTGCGCGGCGCCCCCGGCTTGCTGACCTGGGGCTTCTTCGGCGGGGGAGGCGGGGGCGGTGGCGCCTCCTCCGGCGGGTCACCACCGAGCACGTCATTGGCGTACTTGTCGACCTCACGCACCTCGTGCCGGTCGTTGACCACCCGGGCGGTCGCCGCGTTCGGGGCGTTGATGAACAGGTGGTTCTCCCGCACCTCCAACTCCAGCGGCCCACCCCAACGACCCCGGATGGTCTCCACCACCTGACCGGTGGCGTCGAAGGCGTACACCACCCCGGTCGCCTCGTCGGCACAGTAGATGCGACCCGCCCAGGCCACCGCCGCACCCAGCCGGTCACCCTCACCCGGCACCGTGAACGACCGCACCTCGCCCTCGGTGACCGCGTGCACCTGCCGTTGACCGGGCACGGTCACCGGCACCACCGGCCCGCTGGTCCGCGCCGGCAAGGTGCCCGGCCGGGCCAACTGCTCACCCAAGGGGGTACGCCGGGTCTCCCCACGGACCACCGTGACCAGACTCCCGGCCGTACGATCCAGCACCGCCACCCCGTCATCCAGGGTGGAGACCACCAACTCGTGACTGGGCTCGGCCACGTCATGGGTCTCGACCTTGCTGGGGGAGACCGACGCATCCGCTGCCGGCGAGGAGGACAGCTTGGCGGCCGTGATCGCCGACACCGTGCCCTCGGCCGGCACCGCGATCCACAACCGACCCTTGCCGTCGAAGGTGCCACCGGTGATACCCGGCGGATACCGCACCGGCTCACCCACCGGGGCCAGGGACCGGGGATCCAACTGCCGCACCACACCCTGCACCGCGTCCACCACGAACGCGGCATCCTCGTGCAGGGCCACGCTGACCCCGAGGCCCGGGGTGGTGGGGGTGGTCGCGGTGATCTGCAAGGTGGCCAGGTCCAGGGCGCTGATCTGACCGGTGTGCAGGTCACGCAGCACCAGCATCCGATCCGTCTGCACCACCTGCATCGGGTGCCGCCGCGCGGCCGGCACCTCCATCCGGGTGTCCACCCGGGCGGTCACCCCGTTGACCCGGGCCAGTTCGCTGCGCGTCGCACTCCACAACCAGGAACTGGCGTCGTAACTGGCCACCGCATTGTCCGCCGAACCCAGCCCGAGCACGGTGAGGCCCATCGCCGCCAGGAGGGCCAACACCGTGGCCACGGTGACCAGTCCACCCCGCAGTCGGGATCGGGATCGGGTCGCGCGGATCGGATCGACCTCGTCCATGATCGCCACAGCTGGCGCCTCCCGTGTCGTCCTGGCAGGTGGCGCCCCCCGTACGGCGACCCCTCCCCTGAGCCGGGAGCCATCATATGGTCACGCTACGAACGGCGGGTACCCGCATTGTCCGTTGCCGGACACCCAGGGTGGCGTGTCGTCGGCGTGTCCTGGCTGCACTGTCGGACCACGACGGTGCCCCGGTCAGTCGGCCGGACCGGCGCCCTTGCGACTCGTACACACCTGGCCGGAGGTGGCGAACTGGTCCGTTCCGTAGACGGCCAGCACGGTGAAGCAGTAGTCCACCCGGGAGTTCAATCCGTTCACGGTGTACCTGGTCTCCCCGGGACTCACCGTGGCCATCACCCCCAGGGGCTGGCCGGAGCGCCCCCCGGCCACCATGAAGGGCACCAGCCCGTCCGCCGGGTCGGTCCAGGTCAACGTGATCGTGGTGGTGTCGTCGCGCAACACGAGTTGGGTGGGCGGCGCACCGCCCTGCGGCTGCCCCGACGAGGCCGGTGTCGTCGGGGCCTCGCCGGACCACCGGTCGAGGAGCAGCAACCCGACCCCGATCACCGCCGCCAGCGCCACCACCACCGCGATCACCGCCACCACCACGGCCACCCGACCACGCCCGCGCGCCGGCTCCCCCGGGTACGCCTGAGCGACCGGTTGTGCCGGTTGCTGCCCCCATCCCGCGGAGTAGGCGGGCCCACCGGAGACGGGCGGGGGATAGGCCTGCGCCGTCGGCGGGTGCACCGGCGTCGGATAGGCCCCGGGCTGCCCGGGGGCAGCCGGTGATGCTGGGGGGTACGCCTGCTGCCCCGGCGGCGGGTACGTGTGCTGCTGTGGGGGTGTCGGGTAGGTCTGCTGTGCCGGTGGGTGCTGGGGGTAGGCAGAGGGCGTGGGCTCCGGCGGGTAGGCGCTACCCGGGTACTGCTGCGGGCCGTCGGCCAGGGGCGACCCGGGTGGGCTGCTGATCGGGTGGCCGTGTCGCGCCCCATCGGTCGGACCGTACGGCGGTCCGCTGATCGGCGCGGGACCGGCTGGGGTGATTCTGTCCTGCTGGTCCGGCTGCGTGCCGGCCGTTCCGAACGGGAGCGGCACCCGGCCCGGAGGGCCGCTGGTCGGTCCCGGCTGGGGCAGGGCGGCGGTCAACTCGTGCGCCGGTGGGCCGCCCGGGGCGGATCCTCCTGCCACGCCGAACTCGGGCGCCTGGTGCCTCGGAGACTGCGGCCGGGACAGATCGACGGTTGGTGCGGTGGGCGGCGCACTGACCGGCGGCCCGCTGACGGGCGCTGCGTTGTTCGGTGGAGGCGTGTTCGGGGGGCCGCTGCGGGGTGGCCCGCTGCTCGGTGGTGCGCTGCTCGGTGTCGCGGTGGCGGGCGACGCGGCGCTCGACGGCCCGCTGGTGGGTGAGGCGGCCTGGGCGCCCGGTGTCCTGGCCTGCTCACCGGGGCTGCGCCGGGCCGCTTCCTCGGCCAGCAGCGGCCCGATCTGCTGGACCGCGATCGTGGGAGTTGCCCACTGCGGCGCGGCCGGTCGGTCGACTCCCTGCTGCGCCGGGTCGACAGGCAGTGGTGTCGTCGTCCTGCCGACTACGTCCGTGCCCTCCACCGCCCCCGGCGACGGTGCCGTGCGGGACCCCGTCGCAGCTGAGCCCTCCGCTGGCACACCCGCCTCTGACAGCGCCGGGACGGGCGGGAAAGGCCGGGTGGGCTCATCGTGGACGCCGGCCCTGGGGGCGGGCACCGGCGGCACCACCGGTA
This sequence comes from Micromonospora sp. NBC_01739, assembly GCF_035920385.1. Lineage (GTDB taxonomy): Bacteria > Actinomycetota > Actinomycetes > Mycobacteriales > Micromonosporaceae > Micromonospora. Next base: position 835,830 of record NZ_CP109151.1, read on the forward strand.
CGGGCGGCCCGGCCGGTGCCGGTCGCACCGAAGCCGGCGGCGCGCTGCTGACGGAGGGTGCGTTCGTGACTGACGAGGCGATGGTGCCGATTGGTGGTCCGGTGAAAGGCGGTGCGCTGGTGACCGGCGGCACGACACTCGGGGAGGGCGACGGTGCCGGCGGGACCGTCGGCGCGGAAGGCGACACAGTGGGCACCGGGGGCACAGCGGGCACCGGGGGCACGGGGGGCCCGGGAGGCACGGCCGGGGCATCGGGAGTCACCGGGCGTAGCGGGGCGGTGGCGGTGGCCGCGTCGTGCGGCTGCCAGGCGGTCGACAGGACGGCCAGGGACATCGTCGGCTCGGCGAGCGCGTCATGCGGCGCCGGGCCGACCGCCGTCGGCTGACCGGCAGGGGGAACCGCCGGCGGAAGGGCGGGAGCGGCATCGCCGAGATACTCGCGGGACGCGCGTACCGCAGGATGATCCACACCGAGCACGGCGGGGCCGGCGGTCGCGACGCGCAGGAAGTTGCGTCGGGCCTCATGACGGTTGCCCAGCTCGTCCGCGACGGACCCCAGCTCATACGACAAGGCCAGCATCAGCGGGTCCGAGGTGGGCCATCGCCGCTCACCGGCCGCGAACGCCTCCTCCAACACCCGGCGGGCGGCGCTGGGGTCGTCCGCCTCCCGATGCAGTCGAGCCAGCAGGTGCGCGGTGCTGAGGACGTCCGGATGATCCTTGCCGTACGGCGGTCGGGCAGACTCGAAGGCGTCGGTGAGCAGGTCACGGGCCGCGGCAAGGTTGCCTGCCCCGCGCAGTGCTAGGGCGCGCTGCTGGGTGATGGCCAGGGGAGAGGCGTGGGGCACGTGGCCCATGCTGCCGGGTACCGCCGCCATGCCGCTACCCGACCCGGGTACCTCCTACGCGCTGCCACAACCCCGGCTGCTCGCGCACCGGCGGGCGGCGGACGCCGATGTGCATGATCCATCTGGGGCGTGTACAGTAACTCCCCGTGCGGCCCACTGGGCCGCCCTCGGATGGTGGACCACCGAGGGCGGCAGAGTAGGCTGAACGAAGCAAGTCCGGGTGGCGGAATGGCAGACGCGCTAGCTTGAGGTGCTAGTGCCCGTATAGGGCGTGGGGGTTCAAGTCCCCCCTCGGACACGTACAGTTACCCCACAGTAATCAGCGTCAGGCTTAGCCTCGACGCTGATTTTGTTTTGGCCGGGGTTGTAGGTGAGGGCGAGCTTTAGCTCGCGGTAGACGTTGCCCTTGTCCTGGTGGTGGGCGTTCCGCAGGGTGTTGCGGATGTCGTCGAGGCTGCCGACGAGGTGTCGGATGTCGTCCTCGGTGAGGCGGCGGGGTGCTTGTGCTTGTGCTGCCGCTTGGTCGCGTTGAGTGAGGGCGGCGGCGCGTTGGGCGTTGACCTCGGCCATCCATGCGGCGACGGTGGCGGGGTCGCCTCCGGCGTCTGCGATGGCGCGGTACTGAAGGAGTTTGGCGTCGCATGCCGCGATGATCTTGTTGGCGGCGGTGATCTCCGGCACGACGATGCTGGGACCGGTGTCGGGTTGGGCGGCGTGGAGTCGGCGAATCGTGTCCGTCAGTCGGTGCGGGGCGAACGCGGTGAGGAGCCAGTTGTCGAGGGCGGGGACGATGTCTCGTTCCGAGACGTAGACGTTGCGGGGGTGCTGGACGTGGTTGGCGAGGGCGTACTCGTTGGGGTAGCGACACCGGTAGTAGGCGGTCTCGTGGGCTTGATGACTTTGCATCTTGCGTCCGCACAGTCCACAGAGCATGAGTCCGCGGAGGAGGTAGTGGCGGCGTACCTTCCGCTGTTGGTTGCCAGTGCGGCCTCGTCCGCTGGCCGCCATGATCGTCTGAACTAGTTCGAAGTCGTTGACGGTGACGAGCGGTGGGTGAGCGATGGTGTCGGACCACACCCAGGAGGTCTTGTCGTTCCAGCGCATGCGGGTTTCGTAGCCGAGGGCGACGTCGTTGACGTCGAGGAGTACCTCGTCCTTGCGCTGTTTGTTCCAGACCTGCCGGCCGGTGTAGCGGGGGTTGGACAGGATGTTCTTGACGGCGCTCTTGGCCCAGCCCTCGCCGGTGCGGTGTGGGTTGCGGGCGGGGTCGGCGGCGGATGGTGACGGGATGCCGTCGCGGGTGAGCGCCTCGGCGATGGCAAAGTAGCCGTTGTTGGCGAGATACATGGCGAAGATCCGCCGTACGACAGGCGCGGTGGCCGGGTCAGGTTCGAGCTTGTGCAGGCGGCGGCCGTCAGCGGCCTTGCCCGGGTTCGGGTGCGGTCCGGCGTCGGCGAGCCGGTACCCATAGGGCGGGCGTCCGCCGAGGAACCGGCCTTCGATTTTCGCCTGGGAGGTCATCGCGGTGCGGACGCGGACCTTCACGCGAGTGCGCTCGCCCTTGGACATGCCGCCGAACACGCTCATGATCAGGTCATGCGCTTCGGACTCGGGGTCGATCGCGCCGCCGACCTCTGGTACCCAAAGTCCGACGCCATAGTGGGAGAAGACGGGCATGGTCAGGCTGTACTGGTTGCCGTAGAAGGCGCGCTGAGGCTCGCCGATCACGACCGCGTCGAAGCCACGGTTCGGGTTGACAAGGGCGTCGAGCAGCCTGGCAGCGTGGGGACGTCGCTTCCATGGCAGGGAGCGGGACAAGCCGATGTCGAAGAACTCGGCGACGATGATGCCGCTGACCGGTTCGATGAGGCCGGTAGCGCGCGTGCGCTGCCAGTTTCTTGACGCTACAGGGTCTTGCTGGTCCTCCGTGGATACGCGGCCGTAGAACGCGAACCGCTGATATTCGTGGCCGGCGAGCAGGGCAGCGGCAGTTTCTTCGATGCGGGGTACGTCGATGGTCACAGAACATGCCTTCCGGGACGTTGAGGGGTGCGCGTCCGCCGGACACCCAGGCATTGGGTAGCCGGCGGACGCGCCATCAACCAGATCCACGCATACCGGCATGAAGCGATCAAGCGTCAGTGGACTCGATCGGGCTCTGGCGGCTCCTGGCTGACGAGCGTTGCAGCAACGTCAGCAGCGCACGGGCCACGGCGTCGTTCAGCTCCGGTTCGGTACGGAACTCGACGGTCGGCGCCGGTCTCGTCACGGAGGTTGTAGCCGGTTGCTCTGACAGGCGATCAGTCATCAGACGACGCCCTCAGGATCACCACGTCTTCGTGCTGAACGAGCCATTGCGGGTCGCCGGTGGCGATGGCGTCGCGGATGTTCTTCTGCTGGAAGAACGAGGCTCGGGGGATGACCACGCCGTCGCGGACGCCGCAGATGAGGGCGATGCACTCCTCGACCAGTTCGAGGCCGGCGTTGATGCCGGCGGCGACGACCATGCCGGGGATGTCGATGAGTTCGCCGTGGCGGCGGTAGGGCCGGGCGGTGACCACGACATGTCCACCGGGCCGCAGCACCGTCCGGCAGCCAGCGAGGATTGCGGTGAACCCGTCAGCCAGCTCGCCGTGACTGCGGTAGGCGAGGTTGTCGCCGCCGCCGTACTTGTGGTTGATCTTGCGGACCTTGCCGCGTCTCGGTCCGGGAGTACGGACGTGGCCGTGGGTGGATGGTCCGTATGGCGGTGAGGTGATCACCAGGGAGACCTGTCCGTGCAGGTTCGCCGGCAGCAGGGTCGGCAGGGTGGTCGAGTCGCCGTGGTAAATCTCGCCCCGGCCCGGCACCCCGGCCTGCACGGTGTGACGGATGTTGTCCGCTGCCTTGGCGACCCATTCGGCTTCGTACTCGACGCCGACACCGTGTCGGCCGAGGTGCATGGCCTCGATGACGGTGGTGCCGATGCCGGCCATGGGGTCGAGCACCACGTCACCAGGGTTGGTGTAGGTGCGGATGGCGTACCGGGGGATAGTCGGCAGCATCTTGCCGGGGTGCGTCAACGACTCCGGGGTGTATCGGCCGCGCCGCAGGTCCCGCGACGCGGTTTGGCCGGTGAGCCAGACGGCACCGAGGTAGCCCTCGGCGAGCCGGGCCGCCAGGTCGGACGCGCCGGAATGTAGGGCGGAGTCGTGAGGGCCGGCGGTGCGCAACCGCGGACGAGGCTCAGGCACGGGCGATCTCCTCACCGGTGGCGGTGGTGCCGAACACGACCAAGTCCCGGAACGTCGGCAGGTGACGGCCGGCGAGTAGACGCCGGCCGTCGTCGGCTTCGTCGGGGCGCTCCGGGGCGGTGCGTGGCTCGTGTTCGACAAGCGGGACAAGGACGGCGGGGATGTGCTGGTGGTAGAAGAAACCGGCGGCGCGGGCGGCGGCGATGACCGTGGCGCGATGGCTGACCGCGCCCGGGTGGGGCGGTGCGGTGGTGAGTCCGACGAGCAGGAACCCGCCGGGACGCAGCAGAGGCTGCCAAGTGCTCATCGCCGTGGCCGCGCCGTCCGGCGCGCGGCGCTCGGTTCCGAGCGGCAGCGTCGCCATCATCAGGTCGACACAGGCACCGGTTCGGCGCGCCACGAGGCGGTTCCGGCGGCTGGGCACCGGCGGTAGCAGCACGCGCGGGCCGTGACGACCGGTGGACAGCCGGGCCGGTATCCGGCGCAGGTAGGCGGTCGCGGCGATGGCGGTGGGGTGTGCGTCGAGGTCGAGCACCACGTCACCGGCGTCGGTGTATCGGCGGATGAGGTAGGCGAGCTGGCTCGGGGACAGCCCGTGCCAGTCGGAAACGTCTGGATCGGGCGTGCGTGGGACGCGGGTGGAGGGAAGGAGCAGTCCTACCGGTGCCGGCTGTGGCCGGTCACCGGGGGCGGTGGAGCGGGGCTTCGGCATGGGCGTGTGGGCCACGTCCGCCGACGAGCGCTGACACTAGGGGATTACAAATCCGGGCCTCGGATTGGAAACCGCGCTCCGCGCCGACGAAGGCGCGTCTGCCGCCACCGCCCCGTTGAACAAGATTCTCAACGGCTTGAACACGCAGCTCAGGCCGCCCGAGGCCCTAGTTGTCGGCAGCGCGCAAGCGGCGAGGATCGCCGACGCGATCGGCGACTGGTTGAACAAGATCCTTACTCGCTGGAACAAGATCATCTTTGGGTTGAACGTGAGCCCGGCTGATCGCCTCAGGGTGTTGAACAAGATCGCAATGAGATGCGGTGCACCCGGCGGGAGCCCCTCGCGCCCCGCCGTAGGCGGGTGCGTGTTCAAGGGGCCGCCCTCGAAGCGGCTGCGACTGACACAGGCGCTCTTGAACAACCTGACCGTGCGTTGCACACAGGGGCGCGTGGTGTCGCCCGACTGATACCGAAGCGCATTGTCGGGAGTCGGTGATTGCGGGGTTGAACACGTGTCGAGACGCCTTGAACAAGATCAGCAGTGTTCATGATCTGTTCAAGGGTCCTGGTGGCGTGGTGGTTCAGCGCCGACCGGCATTCCCGCCGGACGGCACACGGTCATCACGAGGGAGCACCACCATGGACCGTCGTACCCCTGTCACAGCCTCGGCCATTTCCCGGCCTGGCGAGACGTTGCTCAACGACATCGAGTACCGGTTCCGGCTGATGGGGCAGGGGCCGAGCCCGCTGTCGGTGGACGGCCGCAGCCTCGGCCACGGCCTGCCCCGCCGGGCCATCGCCCTGTCCGAGCTGTCGGTGATCCTGATGCACCCGTCCTGCGGCTACGCCGCCCGGGACGCGGTATGGCGGCTGCTGGTGCAGCGCGCCCGTACCGGTGACCCGGCGTGGCATGCCGGTGCCGTTGGTGTCGCGTTGCCGGGCCTGCGGTTCAAGGCGTACCTGCTGGCCAAGCTGTTCACCGGCGACGTGCAGGCCGCCATCGTCGAGCACTTCCTTCGCGCGCTCAGCACGGTCGACCTGGCCAGGCCGGGTGTGGTCGGCAACCTGCTGTCCGCCGCGTTCTCCAAGGCCCGTACCGAGTTGCGGGATCTGGAGCCGGCCTCGTCCGGGGCACCGAACCACGTGCCGGGTGCGGTGGTGCCGCCGGCCCCGTACGGCCACCCGGATCTCGTTCTCGCCCGCGCGGTCAACGCCGGTGCCATCACCGCGCAGGAGGCGGAGCTGATCGGCGTGACGTACCTGGAAGAGGTCAGCCTCACCGCCTACGCCGAGCGCACCGGCCAGCCCCGCTGGAACCTCTACAAGCGGCGTACCGCCGCCGTCGCCAGGCTGCGGGCCGCGATCGAGTCCGGTGAACTGTTCGACCCGTACGCCGATGTGGTCAACGAGGCCACCGCGACCCTGGTCCTCGACACGCCCACCAGCCGGAAGCGCCCGTAAGCAGCCTGCCTTAGCTGCGGGTTTCCAATCCGGGGCTCGGATTTGTAATCCCCTAGTGCGGGACTCTTCCGCGCAGGTGACCTGTTTCCGACCGGACCCGTTGACGGCGCTGACACCCGTACGGTCCCCGGCCCGTCGCCACGTCTGGTGAGGAGGACGGCCGCGCCGGTCGGCATCACAGGTCACCGCGCATCGCCCGGTCTCGCCTTCGCCAAGCCCATTCGCACACCCCGTGCCCCGCCCTGGGGCTGCCTCGGCGTGCGTCCTTGGAGGTGCCCGATCCCATGAACCATCGTCTTGTCCCGCGTCCCAAGGTGGCGGCTTTCCGCTGCCTCGGGGCGGGCAGGCGGGGACGCCTGACCGTTCCTCGCCTGCGTCGACATGCCCCTCGTACGGTCTGTCTCGGGCTGGTGGTGCTCGGTGCTGCCGCGGTGACGGTGGTCCTCGCCGCTGTGCCCGTCGCCGCCTACGCGGCCGAGCCCGCCTCGGTGGTGCTGGCCGCCGAGTCGATCCAACAGGTCGCCAATCGGATCCGGGCCTGGCTTGTCAGCATCCTCGTCGCGGTCGCCACGCTGTTCCTGACCGTTGGCGGCCTGCGCTACCTGGCCGCCAACGGCGATCCGGGCGAGGTCGAGAAGGCCAAACTCGCGTTGCGGTCCGCCGCGATCGGCTACGCCCTCGCACTGCTCGCGCCGCTGTTCGTGACCATCGTCGGCGCGTGGGTGGCGTGATGGACGCGCTCTCGATCCGACCCCACCCTGTCGTCCGGCGGGTGCTGCTGCTGTGGCTCGGCGTCATGCTTCTCGCCGGCCTGACCCTCGCCTTCGCCGGGCCGGCGCAGGCGCAGCCGAGCCCGGCACCTGGTCCGCCCAGCACGACGCCGGGTGTGTCCGACCCGGGCGTCCGCCCGCCGGGGGCCGAGCCGTTACCGTCCGCGCCGTCCACGCCGGCACCCGCGCCCGGCCCGGCCCCGACTCCCGGCCCGCCGGCGCAGGGAGTCGATGACGATCCGGCCTGGTACGACGTCGGCGGTCAAGTCCGTAAAGCTGTTGTGGACCTGGTCGTGTGGGCCGCCGAGCAGGCTCTCCAGCCGGTGATGGAAGCCCTCGGCGCATCGTGGCTGTCGACCCCGGACCTCACGGTCAACGAGCACGTGAGGGCGATCTGGACGACCAGTCTGATCGTCGCCAACGGCGTGGTGGTGTTGTTCATCGTGGCCGGTGGGTTCCTGGTCACCGCCCGGGAAACGTTGCAAACCCAGTACGGCCTCAAGCAGGTGCTACCCCGCATCGCCGTGGGCGTGGTCCTCGCGAATTGCAGCCTGATCATCGGGCAGAAGGCCATCGAGCTGACCAACGCGCTCACGATCGCTATCGCGGGGAACACGATCGACGGCCCGAGTGCCGCGACGGCGATCCGGCAGACCGTGGACAACGCCCTGCGAGGCGGCGGGTTTCTGATGGCGTTGCTGGTCATCGCGGTGATCGTGATGTGCCTCGTCCTGGAGTTCACCTTCGTGCTGCGGCTCGCCGCCTTGATCATCCTGTTCGGCATCGCTCCGGCGGCGTTGATCTGTCACGCCAGTCCGCTTACCGAGGGAGTGGCTCACCTGTGGTGGCGCTGCGTCCTGGCCTGCCTCGGCCTGCAACTCGGCCAGGCCATCGTCGTCATGGCCAGCATCAAGGTGTTCCTCACCCCCGCCGGACCGACCGTGATGGGCATACCCGCGACGGGGCACGGGCTCCTCGGCATCGTGGTGTGCCTGACGATGCTGTGGCTGCTGATCAAACTGCCGGGCTGGATGCGACAGTTCGTCCTCGGCCCGCTCGGGCAGCGCAACGGCCGAGGACTGATCGGTCAACTCGTCCACGCCTTCATCATGATCAAAACGCTCGGTGCGGCGGCCGGAGTCCTGGGCGGCGCGAGCGCGGCGCGGACGGCTGGACGGACGGCTCCTCGTCCGCCCGGTCCCCGTCCGTCACCGGGTGGACCCCGTCCGCCCCGTCCGCCCCGTCCACCTCGACCGCCCCGTCCGGGACCCGCTCCCGTCCCGCCATCCCCGCCGGGTCCGGTGGCCTTCAGCCACGCCCCGGCCAGCCACACGCCGTTGCCCGCGCCGCCCGGGACGAACGCCGCCCCCACCTTCAGCCACCCGGCAACCCCGTCCCCGCCACCGTCCCGGCCGTCCGGTGACCCGGCCGTACAGTTCTCACACCCGGACCCGGCCCAGCCGAGTCCGCCCTCCCCGTCCGTGCCGCCGGGGCGAGTCGCCTTCAGCGACGCCACCACCACGACGCCGAAAGCCGCACCCAGCAGCGCGGCACGGGCGGTGGCATTCTCGGCGGCACCAGCGCCGCAGAGCGCCCCGCGCCGGCCACCTGCGCCGGTCACGCCGGTGTTCTCCGCAGCTCCGGCGGCAGCAACGGCCGGCGGGCCACGACGTGCCTCGACCCCGGCGACGCGGCCCACAGCGGCGCGGCGCGCCACCCCGAGTGGGCACGCCGCGAACGCGGGAACGCCCGCCGCCGCGCCTGTGGCCAGCGCCCGGCGGGCACCGACCACCAGCACGGCCCGGCCCCGTCCACCAGCCCCGTCCGTACCGCCGTCCCCGGACGGGCGGCAGTCGGCAACCCCGCCGCCGCGCCCGTCCCCTTCCCCGGCGAGGCCGTCCCCGGCGGCCGGTGCGACCTCGGCGGGTCCGACCGCCGTCCGTACCGGACCGTCCCCGTCCCTGCCGCCGGCTCGGTCGTCCGCTCCTGTGCGGCGCCCGTCCCCCGAAACCGAGGGGTGATCAGCGATGAGCCGCCGCAGCGAAGAAGCCCCGATTAGGGCTCGGGTGCCAGCCGACATCGAGCGCCCCGATCGGCTCGCGTTCGGCATGTCCGGACGGCAGTTGGTGATCCTCGCCGTCACGGGGCTGCTGCTCTACGCGGCATGGACGGCGATGGCCACCGTCGTGCACCCCGTGCTGTTCCTCACCGGCGCGATACCGGTCGCGGCGGTGGCGTTCCTGCTCGCGGTCGGCCGTCGGGACGGGACCAGCCTCGACGCCTGGCTCGTCGCGGCGATCCGGCACCGCCGCAGCCCGCGTCGGCTCGTGCCGGTCGAAGGACCGGTCATCCCGGCTCCAGCGTGGGTGCAGACCACCGCCGGACGGGGTGACCGGTTACCGATGCCCGCGCCGCTGAGGCTGCCCGCGAAGGGCATCACGCCGGACGGGCTGATTGATCTCGGAGCGGACGGCACCACCGGCCTGGTCGCCGCCTCAACGGTGGCGTTCGGACTGCGCACCCCGGGCGAGCAGAACGGCCTGGTGGCGGGGTTCGCCCGCTGGTTGCACAGCCTCGACGGGCCAGCACAGATCGTGGTGCGGGCGCAACGGGTCGACCTGACCTACCTCGCCGACCGGTTCCTCACCGCCGCGCCAGGGCTGCCGCACCCGGCGTTGGAGGACGCCGCCCGCGCACACGTGGCGTTTCTCGATGACCTGGCCGCGCGGCGCGAGCTGCTGCACCGGCAGATCACCGTCGCCGTCCGCAGCCGACGCGGCGCGCACCACGCCGCTCACACGCAGGCTGAGGCGGTGCGCGCCTTCGCCGGCTGCGAGGTGCCCGCCCGGGTGCTCGATGGGCCGGACGCGGCGGTGCGGCTCGCGGCCAGCCTCAAACCCACCGCCCCGGCCCTCATGCCCTACACCACAACTGATGGAGGTGACCAGCGGTGAGCCTGCTTACCGCACTGCTGCCGACGCGGCGGCCTGCTCTGTCCGAGCCGGCTACGGTCCTGCCCGGTTCCCCGGACGCCGTCGAGGTTGACGGCCGACATGTACGGGTCGGAAACGGCTACTCCGCCACCCTGGCGGTCGTCGGCTACCCGGCGGAGGTCGGTCCGGGTTGGGCTGAGCCGATCCTGTCCTACCCGGGTTTGGTCGACGCCGCTTTCCACATCGAGCCGGTCCCGCCGGTGGTGGCCTCGCAGCGGTTGCGTAAGCAGCGTGGCCGGTTCGAGTCCTCCCGCCGCCAGGACGCGGCCAAGGGCCGCCTGGACGATCCTGAACTCGACGCCGCCGCGGTCGACGCCGCCGAGCTCGCCGGCCGTGTCGCGCGAGGCGAAGCGAGATTGTTCCGTCTCGGCCTGTACCTGACCGTCCACGGCACCAGCCCCGCCGAGTTGGCCGATCGGGTGGCTGAGGTGCGGTCCCTGGCCTCCTCGTTGCTGCTGGACACCGCGCCGGTGACGTGGCGGCAGTTGCAGGGCTGGATCAGCGGCCTACCCCTCGCTTTCGACGCGCTCGGGATGAAGCGGGTCTTCGACACCGACGCCCTCGCCGCAGCGTTTCCGTTCACCAGTCCCGACCTGCCGGACACCGCTGGGGACAGCGGCATGGGGGTGCTGTTCGGGTTGAACCTGCACTCGGCCGGCGTCGTGGTGTGGGACCGGTGGGCGCAGTCCAACTACAACGCCGTCATCCTCGCGAGAAGTGGGGAAGGCAAGTCGTACCTGGCCAAGCTCGACCTGCTGCGCAACCTGTGCCTCGGGGTGGAGGCGTTCGTCATCGACCCCGAAGACGAGTACCTGCGGCTGGCCGACGCGGTCGGCGGCACGGTCATCCGGCTCGGCGCACCGGGGGTGAAGATCAACCCTCTCGACCTGCCGCCCGGCGACGACGCCCTCAACGACCGGGCGCGGTTCCTGCACACGCTCGTGACCGTGATGGGCAGCGGTGACACCGCCGTCAGCGCGCCCCTGCCCGGCGACGAAGCCCGCTCCCTCGATGTGGCGGTGCTCGCCGCGTACCGGGCCAAGGGCATTACCACCGACCCGCGCACCTGGCGAAGACCCGCGCCGCTGCTGGCCGATGTGATGGCCGCCTTGGAGGACACCGACGACGCCGGCCGCCGAGTCGCCGCCCGCCTGCACCCCTACGTCGCTGGCAGCATGAAGGGCCTGTTCGACGGGCCGACCACCACGCTCGCGCAGGGGCACCTCGTGGTGTTCGCCATCAAGGACCTTCCCGAACAGCTTCACCCGGTCGGCACGCTACTCACCCTGGACACGATCTGGCGCACCGTACGCAGTGCTACAACCTCCGGCGCTCGCCCCGACGTCCTGCGGATGGTGCTGGTGGACGAGGCGTGGAAACTGCTCTCCGGCGGTCGCGGCGGCGTGTTCCTGGAGACCCTGGCCAAGTCCGCCCGCAAGTACGGCACCGGCCTGACCGTCGTCACCCAGGACGCCGCTGACGTGCTCGCCACCAAGACCGGCCGCGCCGTCGTCTCCAACGCCGCCACCCAAGTCCTGCTTAGACAGGCGCCGCAAGCGATCGACGCCGTGGCCGAGGCGTTCGGACTCACCGACGGCGAGCGGGCATTCCTTCTGTCCTGCCAGCGTGGGGACGCGCTCCTCGCGGCGGGGTCGGCGCGGGTGGCCTTCCATAGCCACGCCTCCGCGACCGAGCACGAGTTGATCGTCACTGGCCCGGTCACGGGCGCACCGGCCCGCCGCCGCTGATCCGGCCCGCGAGCCTCTTCCGTCCGCTGATCGGAGTCCCCGATGATTCCCGTTCCTGTCCTGTCTCCATCCCCGCCGTCGCCGCCTCTGGAGCCTGCCGGGTGTGTACCTGGTCAGGGCGGCGTACCCGACTCCGTTGTGGGCGAGCTGCTGTGCGGCTCCTGGGGCGACGACACCGCCGATGTCGTGTGGCGTCTCGTCCGCGATCGGTGGCCGTTGCTGCTCGCCGCCCTGGCGGCGCTGCTCGCCATGCGGGTCGGGTGGACGTGGTGGCGGCGGCGCGTTTGGCGGCGGCACGCCGCCGCAGCGCGGTGGCTGGAGATCATCCCGCCGGTGACCGCCACTCCGGCCGCGACGGTCGGCCTGTGGCGGCTGCTCGCCACGGTGTTGCCCGCGCCGCGTCGGTGGTCGCTGCGCCCGGCCCGGCTCGTGTGGGAGGTCGTCGCAGACCCGGAGGGGATGCGCTGCGGGCTGTGGCTGCCACCGGGGGTCAACCCGACCGCCATGGTGCGGCTGCTGCAACGCGCATGGCCCGGCGTCCGGGCCGAGCAGACCCGCCCACCGGCCGTCCCGACGACCGGAGCCGTCGCCGCCCTCACGGTCTGGCCCACCCAGCCCGAGTGGCTGCCCCTGATCGAGGACACCACACCGGCACCGCGCCGAGGCGTGGACGCCGGCGCACCGGAGGAAGACCGGCTCCGGGCGGTCTACGGTGGGCTGGCTTCGGCAGGGCGTACCAGCGGTGGGCTCCTGCAAGTCCACCTCGGTCGGGCACCCGCCCACCGCCTGCGGGTGCTACGCCGCGCGATGACCAACCCGCAGCAAGCTCGCCGCCTCCGAGGGACATCCCGCGCAATCGGGCTCGCTGACGGCATGCAAGCGCTGATCATCGGCGTCTTGGACATCTTCACGCCCGGCACGTCGAGCCCGAAGCGGCGCACCAATCCGACCGACCCGTACACGGCTGAGCTGGCGCGGCAGGCGCGGGCGAAGTACGCCGACGCACCCCACCTGCTCGTCGCCGTACGCACGGTCGCCGCCGGCCCCACCAAAGCCGCCGCGTCCGCTGCCGCTGCTGATGTCAGCTCCGGGTTCGGGCTGCTGTCGGCGCACTTCACCCGCCGCCGACTCCGGCGTGGTGCGGTCGCGGCGGCCGACCGGTGGGTGCCGCAGTCCCGGATGAGCCTCGCCTCCGTCGCGGAGGCCGCCGCCCTCGCCGGGCTGCCCGCCGAACCGGCCGCCTACGGCCTACCTAGTGCGGCGTCACGCCGCCGGGCCGCCACCCGCGACATCTTCCGGACCACCGAGCGGGAGACCCATCGCCCGGCGGCGCAAGCAGAGACCGGCGCGACCGAAGACGACGAACCACCAACCGCCTGGAGCGCCCCATGAACACGACCAACGCCAAGGCCCCGGTCCCCACCTCCCACCCGGAAGGCCGCCGGCTGAACCTGGTTCCCCTCGATGAGCGGCACGGTCTCGGCGGCAAAGTCATCGGTGTCGCCAACGCCAGCCCGCCAATGCGGGTCGGGATCTCCCTGCCCGACTGCCGATACCACCTCCACGCGCTCGGCCCCACCGGCACCGGCAAGACGACCCTGCTGATGCGGATGATCCTCGACGACGTGCAGGCCGGACGCGGCGTGGCCGCGTTCGACCCGGCCAAGGGCGACCTCATCAGAGACCTCCTCGCCCGGCTACCCAAGTCCTGCGGGGACCGGCTCGTCCTGATCGACCCGGACGAACGGGCCGCGCCACCGGCGATCAACCTGCTCGACCCGAGTGTGCACGGCGGCAGCGCGCACGACGTGGCCGCGAACCTCACGGCGGTGATGGCGAAGGTGTGGTCACGCTGGTGGGGGCACCGGACCGCCGACATCTGCTACCACGGGCTGCTCACCCTCGCCCACGCCGAAGGCGCCACCCTCGCCCAGCTACCGCGGCTGCTGTCCGACTCCAAATGGCGAGCCGAACGGATTGCTACCGCTACCGGCAAGCTGAACGCTTGGGAGGGCAACACCCTCGGCGAGTTCTGGGAAGGGTTCAACGAGCTGCCCGCCGCGCAGCGCTCCGGCCTCGTGGCCCCGCTGTTGTCCCGGCTGCGCCTGGTGCTGGCGCACCCGATGGCGGCGTCGCTGTTCGGGGTGCCGGCCACCACGTTCTCCTTCGCCGACATCCTCGACGGCGGCGTCCTGCTAGCCCGCCTGCCCAAGGGTGTGCTCGGTGAGGACGGCACCCGCCTGGTCGGCTCCCTGCTCCTCGCAGGGCTGTGGCAGGCCACCACCGCCCGCGCCCGCATCCCCGAAGACGACCGCCCAGACGCGATGATCGTGCTGGACGAGTGCCACAACTTCCTGCACCTGCCCATCGGCATCGATGACGCCCTCGCCGAGGCCCGCGGCCTGCACACCTCGTTCGTCCTCGCCCATCAGTACCTCGGCCAGTTGTCCGGGGACATGGTAGAGGCGATCGACGCCAACGCCCGCAACAAGGTCTACTTCGCCCTGGCGCCCCGTGACGCCATCGACCAGGCCCGACACCTGCGGCCGTACCTCGATGACGGGGACCTGATCCGCCTCGGCGGCTACGAGGTCGTCCTCCGCCCTGTTGCAGGTGGCCGGGTCGTCCCACCGGTCACCGTCGATACTGAGCCGCCACCGCCGGCCGTCGCGGGGCGTGCCGGCGAGCTGCGCCGCGCGGCCCGAGAGCACACCGGCCTGCCGGTGAAGCAGCGGCGGCGGCTGCTCAGCGAAGCCGCTACCGCCTCGGCCACCACAGACTCTGTCCCGGTCGACGCTGCGGTCAGTGACCTGGTGGGTCGGAACACCTTCGCTGTTCAGGGCGAGGGTTCTCACGAGAGGTCTAACGAGCGATCCAACGAGGAACGCAACGACCACGAGCCACCGGGTGAACACGCCCCCTTGAACACGGCATACGCGCACGTCGACCGGGGTGAGGAGGACCGGTGGACCGGAACCGACTGATAAGAGATATCCCTCCTACCCGCACACCTGCCACCGGCAGTACCCGCCTCACGGCGTCCGTAGTGGCCGCCGAACTCGGCCGCCTCACGCCCCGAGACCGGCTCCTGCTGGACCTGCTCGACCAGCACCGGACCTTCACCACCGGTCAGCTCGTCGACCTGGCCTTCGGGTCGGTCGGCCGTGCCCGTAACCGCCTCAACACCCTCCACGACAGGGACATCCTCGACCGGTTCCGGCACTACCAGCGGCCCGGGTCGCAAGCGTGGAGGTGGACCCTCGGCCCGGTCGGCGCGGCCCTGCTGGCGGCCGAACGAGGCGAAACGCTGCCCCGTCCGGCGGCCGTGCGTGACGCCACGGCCCGGCTCGCGATGTCCCCGACGTTGGCGCACCTGCTCACGGTGAACGGGTTCTTCGTCGCGCTCACCGCACACGCCCGCGCGCATCCTGGCGCGCGGTTGGTGCGGTGGTGGAACGAGGCACACTGCCGGGAGGCGTGCGGCAACCTGGTCCGCCCGGACGGACACGGCGTGTGGTCCGACAACGGCCGAACGGTGCCGTTCTGGGTCGAGGCCGACCTCGGCACCGAAACGCTGGGCCGGGTGGGCGGCAAGCTGACCGGCTACGCCGCACTACCGCCCCGCCGCGCGTACCCGGTGCTGTTCTGGCTGCCTACCGCCGCCCGTGAGGCCAACATGCACGCTCACCTTCGGCGGGCCGGGGTACCGGACGGGCTGACCGTGGCGACTACCGCAGCAGACCACGCCGCGCCCGGTCCGGCGGGGCCGGTCTGGCGCATCGTCGGGCATCCCGACCGGGTGAGTCTGGCAGACCTACCCGCACCGGGCGGGGGTGGTGCGGCGTGGGACGGGTAGCGCTGTGGGTCGGGGTCGGGTTCGTTGTGGCGCTGTTGCTGCTGACCTCTGCTACGGCCGGTGTGGTGTCGTCGGTGTTAGGGGGTGG
Organism: Micromonospora sp. NBC_01739; assembly: GCF_035920385.1. Taxonomy (GTDB): domain Bacteria; phylum Actinomycetota; class Actinomycetes; order Mycobacteriales; family Micromonosporaceae; genus Micromonospora. The sequence continues at coordinate 851,537 of NZ_CP109151.1, forward strand.
GGGTAGCTGCGTCGGGACGGTCACCGCGCCGGGCGCGACCCCGGCGGGGTTGTCGGCTGAGCAGGCCCGTAACGCCTCGATGATCGTGACCGTGGGTGAGCGGATGCGGGTACCCGTGCGCGGGTGGGTGATCGCCGTTGCGACCGCCCTCCAGGAATCCTCGTTGATCAACCACGGTGACCTTGGCCCGAACAACGATCATGACTCGTTGGGGCTGTTCCAACAGCGACCGTCGCAAGGATGGGGCACCCCGGAACAGATCATGAACCCCGCGTACGCCGCCGCGACGTTCTATGAGGCGTTGTTGCGGGTGCCGGGGTGGGAACGGCTGTCGCTCACCGATGCGGCACAGAAGGTGCAACGGTCGGCGTACCCGGACGCCTACGCCAAACACGAGCCACGGGCAACCGAGATCGTCGCCGTGTACACCGGCGGGACGCTGCCGTTCTGCGACGGTGCGCCGATCAGCGCTTCCGGGTGGACCCGCCCGGTGGTGGGCACGGCCGGTTCCGGCTTCCGCACCGGCGACCGGCCCGGCCACGACGGGGTCGACATCATGGCCCCGAAAGGCACCGTCATCCGTGCCGCGTCCGGCGGTGTGGTGGTGCGCGTGCGGTGCAACGTCGGGGGTGAGTCGTGGGAACCTACCGGCGGGCCGATGCCGTGCGACAGCGACGGGTACCCCGGCCTCGGTGGGTGCGGCTGGTACGCCGACATCCGGCACTCCGGCGACATCATGTCGCGCTACTGCCACATGGTCCGGCAACCGGCGGTAACGGTCGGTCAAACGGTGATCGCTGGACAACCGATAGGCCACGTCGGAAGCTCCGGAAACTCCTCCGGCCCCCATTTGCACTACGAGATCCACGAAGGCGGCAACAATGCCGTTGACCCGGTGCCGTTCATGCGTCAAAGAGGCGTAGCGCTGTAAAGCCGTGAAGTGACTTCCCGCACCATATGAATGAGCTTTTCGTGGGGTGCGATGGCCGTCGCGCGTCTGGCCCTACCGGGCGCGTGGCGTCGTCATTGGCATCCCGAAAACCGGCAGTCCGTGAGACGGCGTATGCGGGTCGCACCGTGCCGACCCTATGCGGGGCAGAAAGGTGCGCCGAACGCGGCGCAGCGTCGAATAGGGGCCGTTTAATGGCGCATCATGCGGCGATAGGGGTTCCCGGATAGGAGGATCGGCGTGGCGTTGTGTCGCCCCAGGTAAAGAGTCTTGGGTGGCGGGGTTGACAACAATCGGGCATCGAGCGTCCATGGACGTGGGCAACAAAAACCGCCCCGGCGGAACCGCAAACAATACGCATTGCGCGTACGCGGAATCGCTATTTGTCGACCCCTTATGTGGAGGTGTATTGCCATGACCGCGAACATTGTTTTGACCCCCGGCAGCGACGAGGCCCGGTCCGCCGTCGCCGAGGCGCTGCGCGAGCACCCCGGCGTCACCGCCCGCAAGCTGGCCGGAACGGCGAACCTGCCGCTACCGGTCGTCACCGAGGCGCTCACCGCCATGGAAGCCGCCGGGACCGCCACCCGCACCCCCGACCCGACCAAGGGCAACCGCAAGAGCGCCGACATGTGGGAACTCGCCACCACGACCGACGACGCCCCGGCCACCGAGGACGCCCCCGCCACCGCCGACAAGCCGACGCCCGCCGACGACGCCCCGGCCACCGGCGACACGACTCCGACCCCTGCCGACATCGAGCCCACCACCGACGCCCCGGCCACCGCCGACGAGCCGACGCCCACCACCGACGCCCCGGCCACCGGTCCGGCGAAAGCGGCCGACGAGGCGCCGCTGCCCGAGGCCCCGGTGTCCGGCGCGCCCGTGTCCGGGGCACCGGTCGGGCCGCGCCAGCCCGACCTGAAGGTGTTGATCATGGCCGGTGTGCTCGGTGGGCACCCGGAAGGCATCACCGCCGACGCTGCGATCGGGGAGAGCGGCCTGTCGGTGGCGATGGGCGACACGATCCTCGCCGCGATGGAGGTTGCTGGTGCTGCCCGTCGCCTGCCGGTCACCGAGGACGGTGACGAGTTGTGGGTGATCGGAGATGGGGACCTCGCCACGGTGGACCCGGCCAACGCGCCGACGCACACGACGTGCCCGACGTGCGGGCACTCCCGCAAGATCCGCCGCCCCTCGGCCCGCCGTACCAACGGCACCGGTCGCACCACGGGTGAGATCAACAGTGACGGTTCGGTCAAGTTGGGCAAGAACGAGTTGCGTAACCGGGTTGAGGCGTTCATGCGTGACCTCGGCCCCGGCCACGACGTGACCCCCGGCACCGTCGCCCGTGAGATCGGCGGACGGAGCCCCGGCGCGGTTCGCAACGGCATGGAGAAGCTGACCGGGTTCGGGGTGCTGGTCCTGACCCGTGAGGCCCCGGAAACCTACGCCCTCGCGGACAACCCGCCCGCCCCGACCGCCGAGGTCCGCGCGTTCATGACCCCGCCGCAGACCGACACCACCCCGTCTGCCGGTGACCGGACCAGCACCGACGAGGCCGGCACCGACGAGGCCACCGCCGCGCCGGTCCCGGCCTGACCTACCGCCCCGCCGGGGCCGGGCACCCATGCCCGGCCCCGGCACCCGCACGCCCACCCACAGCGCCACGGAAGGAACGGACCATGACCACCCCCCACGACCATGACCACCACGCCCACGGCCCGACGGTCGCGCCGGGGTCGCTGCGCTGCCCCGAATGCGGCGAACCCGCCCGACCCGTGCCGCCGGGTCGCTGGCCCCTCGACGGATTCGCCTCGCGCCCGGCCACGTCCCACCACGACGGCACCCCGCTATGCCCGGTGCCTGGCCCGAACGGCTCGCAACCGGCCGACCCGATCGGCGCACCGGCACGGCTGACCATCTGGCAGGCTGTCCGGCAGTCATGGCTCATCCACCCCGATTGGACGGTCGCCGATCACCTCGCGTGGCTCGATGACGAGGCGTACGACACCGGCACGCTGACCGGTGACCCGGCGGAGGTGGTCGGCCGGTGGCTGGCCGAGCACCGCCGTACCGCCTTGATGTCCCGGCCCGCCGACGAGGCGCGCGTCTACATGGTTGCCGGTGGCGACCGGGTGGCCGTGTTCGACTCGGCGGACGAGGCGGGCGTCATGGCCGCGACGATGACCGGCGCGAACCTCGAACCGGTCACGCTGTGCCTGACCGAGGCGCAATGGGAACAGGCGCACGCCGTGTTGCGGTCACAGCAACCACACGTCACCGTGACCAACGCCCGGACCGATCGTGCGGCCGGTGCGTCGTGACCGGCACCTCGCCCACCGGCCCGCCCGATATCCCGCCGTCGCTGGCCGCGCGTCCCCACGACGCGCGGCGCGGCCTACCCGTCCCGCCGGTCAACATCCACCCCGACTCGACCGGCGGCGGGTCGCATGTGGACTTCACCACGATCAACACCACCGTCTCGACCTGCCTCGCTGCCGAACGGAGGTGCTCGTTGTGCGGTGAGCCGATGGGGTATTGGGTGGCGTTCCTCGGCGGACCTCGCGCGGCTGAGTTGATGCGCTACTCGGACCCGCCGGGGCACCCCGAGTGCATGACCGCCGCCCTGTCACTCTGCCCGCACCTCGCGCTCGGTCGGCACCGCCGCGCCCGTGCCGACCGGCCCGGGGCGGGCATGATCCCGCCGGGGTCGCACGGTGACAAACCCGACCGGTACCTGTTGGGCATCACCCGGGCGTACCGGACCCGGTTCATCCCCGAACACGGGTTCACCGTCTACCTACCGGCCCCGTTCAAAACCGTCCGCGCGTACGTGTACGGGCCGGACGGGCGGCTACGCCCGGCCACCGACACCCGGTAGGCCACGCCCGGCGGTGGGCGTCAGATTCGCCGCAGAAACCTCGATCGACTCGAACCGATCGTCTTGATCCGCCGGTGGAGGCAGGAAACATTGTTAGTGACGGCGCGGCCCGGGGTCGTAGCCCCGGCCCGCCGCCTGCCCAAACACAACCTGGAAGGGGTGCCACCGTGGCACACGAACTGGAAACCCTGGCGAACGGCCAGACGGCGTTTGCCTCCGCGCGGCTGACCGCCTGGCATCAGCTCGGCACGGTCACCGACTCGTGCATGACCGCGCAGGAGGTCATGAGTAAGGCGTGGCTCGGCGGCTGGGAGGTCCGCAAGATCGCCCTTCAGGGCATCGAGGTCACCGAGCGTGGGGTGACGAAGGTCGACTGCCCCGACAAGTACATGACCGTGCGGACCAACCCCGTCACGGGTGAGACCGAGTACCTCGGTGTGGTCGGCGAGGACTACAGCGTGGTGCAGAACGAGCAGGTCGCCGAGACCCTCAACCTCCTGGTCGACGCCTCCGGCGCGCACTTCGAGACCGCCGGCTCGATGCGCAAGGGCCGCTCGGTGTTCGTGACCATGAAGCTGCCGCAGGCTATGCGGATCGCCGCAGTGGACGACATGGACTTGTATCTCGCGGCCACCACCAGCCACGACGGCACGGCAGCTCTTCGCCTTGACGCGACCCCGGTCCGCATCGTGTGCGCGAACACCCAAGCTCTCGCCTACCAGCGGTCGCGTAGCTCGTACACGTTCCGGCACACCTCGAACGTGACCAGCAAGATCGCCGAGGCGCGGCAGGCCCTCGGTCTGATGTGGAAGGCGTTCCGCGACTTCGAGACCGAAGCCGAAAAGATGATCAACGAGTCGTTGACCATGGGCGAGTTCGAGAAGATCGTCGCGCAGGTGTGGCCGCTCGCCGACGACGCCTCCGACACCGCGAAGAACAACGCGAAGCAGCGCACGAACACGTTGCGGTACTTGATCCGGGATGCGGACACGCAGAAGGCGATCAAGGGCACCCGGTGGGCCGGATACCAGGCCATCACCGAGTACGTGGACCACTTCGCCCCGGCCAAGACCGACCTGGTTCGGGCGACGCGGGCGCTGACCGGTGCCGGTGCGGACCTGAAGGCCCGCGCGTTCGAGTTGCTGGCGGTCTGAGGTGGGCCGGCATTGGGGCCGGGCCAGCGCGCCCGGCCCCGGTACCGGGGCGCAACCCGCCACCGGTACCGCACCTGTCCCCACCGAGCCCGCCGCGACGGCCCCGCCAGAACCGGAGCCCGCCGCTACGCCTCTGCACGCCCCGGCGCCGACGGCCACCTCGATGATCGCGCTGGCCAACCGAGTGTGTGCTCACTTCGCGGCGGCCGAGGTAGCCCGCGCGATGGCCGAACATTCCACCACCCACGCCGAACACGTCACCCACACGACTCGCGCCGAGCAGTGGGAAGCCCTCGTCAACGAGCAATGGAACGAACTCTGCTCGGCGATCTGGGCGACGGCACCCGAAGGCGCGCAGGTCGAGCGGTTCCTACCGGTGCGGCCACTGACCAACGGCCACGTCGAGCTGCACGTCCACGACAGGCAGGCCCGTCGCCTCGTCGTGCTGCTCACCGGCACGCAGGCCCTCGCCGTGGGCGCGCACCTGACCGCGTACGGAGCGATCAGCCTCGACCGCATCGGCCAGAAACTCGACCCCGGCCTACCTCACGTGAAGGCCGCCCCACCGTTCTCCACTGACGGGGAGACGGCATGGCCACCGGCCACCCCTGACGGCGTGGCAGGGCCACCGGCCGCCCATCCCTGACCGCCGCGACGTGGTGCCGCGCGGCCCCACGGTCCTACCCCGGGCCGCGCGGCACCCCCGGCGACAACCCCTCGACTCACTGACGGAGTACCCGATGAATCCAGACCGACTGTTCGACCTCGCCGCCGAGTTCGCCCACGCCACCGGCAACGCCGAACGGTTCCACGCCCGCGCGGCGGTCGCCACCGGCGACGACCGCGCCGCCCACCAAAAGGCGGCGTCGAGGTGGGAGGCGATTGCCGCCCGCCGCCGCGAGCACCTGCGCGCCTCGTTGCGCGAGGCACTGCGCGGCACCGTCAACGCGGTGCCGGACGAGCGGCTGCCGGTCTCGACCTGGCAGCCAGGCCGCGTCGAGGTCCGCGCCACCACCCCGGACGGCACCCGCACCGTGCGCGTGCGCTACACCCCGGCCCAAGCCGCCGCTGCCGGAGTCGCGCTCATCGCCTGCGCCGCCATCACCGACGACCCGGGTGGCAGCACCCTCGCCAGCATCCTCCTCGCCTTCCCACCCACCCCGCCCGGCGACGAGCCCGCAACGGACGAGGGGCGGCTGGCATGACGGCCGGCGGCGGCGAGATCGACCACCCCATCAGCTAGCCCTCACCCGTGAACGGAGTTGTGATGTACCGGTCCATGGAATACGGCGACACCGCCCGGGTGATCAAACCATCCGACGCCACCGAGTACCGCCTCGGCACCGTCACCGACGTCCGCTATTCCACCCCACACACCACCTACGCCCGCAGCTACACCCTCCGCTTCCCCAACGGCGACGAGCGCACCTACCCGGCCGCAAAGGTCAAGCGAGCGACCCGAGCCGACGACCGCGCCGCGATGAAGGCCGCGCTCACCTCCGCATGCGTGGCGTTGCGCTTCGCCTGCCGCATCGCCCACGACTACGACGCCGACCTCAGCAGCGGAACCGCGAGCCTGCTACGGCGGCTGGTCGACCTCGCCAGCCTGCGCCTCGGGCTGACCCTCGACCCCGCCAACCCCGCCTGGCCGCAGCACACCCGCAACCAGAACGGAGGCGACCGGTAATGGCACCACACTCTCCGCACCCCGAGGGTTCCGGCCGTCCCGCCGAGGCGGCAGGACTCGACGTGAGCACGGCACCGGTCCCGGAGTCGCTCTACTGCCGCCGCTGCCGTCGCGCGCTCAACATCCGCTTCAACAACCTCGGCGTGATCGTCGAGTACCTGCACGCGGCCGAGCAGCGCGGCCAGCGCAGCGACCACCGGCCCGAGCCGATGCCCATCACCGAGATTCCCGACCCGATCATCGAGTGCGACTTCTGCTCCACACCCGACGCGGCCTGGATCTACCGATGCGCGAACCAGATCACCGACGCCCGCCGAGTCACCGCACAGGTGGTCGCCGTGGGCGACTACCAGGCCCGGCACCACGCGGCACGGGTACGCCGCACCGACACCGAGCACGCCTTCACCCAGGCATGGGGCGAACGCTGGTCGGCCTGCCAGGGGTGCGCCGACCTCATCGAGGCCCGTGACCTGTACGGGCTGATCGGCCGAGTGGTCGAGTCCCTGCCCGCGAAGCTCACCCGAGGCAAACACCTGATACGCACCCGGGGCCAACTCCACGAACGGTACTCCGACGTGTTCGACACCCTCGCCCCTGGCCGAGGTCGCATCGCACCCGGTCACCCGCTCGGCATCTGGACCCACCAGGCGGGAGAGGCACCATGACCACCGACAACACAGGGCGGCACGGGTGGCCCGCCCTCACGCACGCGAAGGCCCGCCGCCGGATAGGGCCGGTATGCGGCGCAGCCGATGTGCCGTTGAGCCGTGTCACCGAGGACCCGCACCTCGTGAACTGCCCCGACTGCGAAGGGCTGGCCGACATCGACGCCCTCCCCGACGACGCGACAGTAGGCGACCCCCGCGTGATCGAGTTGCTGCGGGAGGCGAAGCGCGGCAACTGCCGCAAGATCGACGGGGTGCTGGTGGACGCGACCACCGCCGCCGCGATCCTGACCGTGTACGACGCGCTCAAACCCGCCACCCGCACGAAACTGGCCGCACTGCGCATCGACCACATGGCGCACGTGGCGTGGAAGGTGCTGCGCCCACGGGAGTAACGAGGTGGGTCGGTGGCCGGCGGGCACACCCGAGGGTGCGCGTAGTTCCCGACCGGCCACCTCGCCCACTCCGGGCCGCCTGCGGACACAACGCCGCTTCTACCCAAGCCGGGGCGTGCCGCCGATACTACGGCGAGCCGTGGCCGCCTCGACGGCACGGCACCGGCAGCGAGCCACCATCGGAGGGAGGATGGGGGCGTGGGACGACGCATGATCGGCGGACGGATCGCCCTCAACCGGGCCGGAGTCGCCGCGTTCACTGGTGCGGCCTACTCCACGGTCAACCACTGGCATCGCCACCGCACCCGGTTCGGCTTCCCCGAAGGCTTCCAGCACGACGGCCGCGACTGGTTCTGGCTCGACGACATCGAGGCGTTCCACGCCGCGCACCTGGCCGCGAAACGCGCCGAGCTGACGAAGGTCGACCGCCGCGGCGACCCGGAGGATCTCATCGGCTCGGGCGCGGCGGCGAGGGTCCTCGGTTACGGCTCGTACCGCAACCTGCCCGACACCCTGTACGACCACCCCGACCGAGTCGAGATGCTTCCGGACGGGCGGCTGCGTCGTCTGTGGTTCCGGCGCACCGTGTGGGCCGTCGCCGACGCCCGCACGGGCCGAAAGTCCACCGGCCGCACCCCCGGCACGACCGGTGCCCGCAAACCGCACCCGTACGCCGATGACCCTCGGCTTCCCGCCGCCGTCGCGCTCTTGGCCGAGGCCGACCGCGCCGGGCGTGACCGGCGCGGCCTCGGTGTCGCTCTGGCTCAGCAGCTCGGCATCACGCAACGCACGGCGCAACGACTGCTTGCCGCCGCAGGCGCGGAGAGCGGTACTTCTAGGCACACGGGTTGAGTACGACAGGTGCCGCCGAGTCGGGTCAGCCCAACCTCGGCGGCACCTGTCGTGCGAGCGGTTCGTCTTCGTCGTCGTCCTCGGCAGCCGTCCGAGGCGTCGGAGCCTCGATCAGGTAGCGCAGCGCGCCGTTGATGTCGGTGTCTCGGTTGTCGGCGGTGCGCTTGAGCACGTCGTACACGTCGTCAGCGACCTCGATCGTGTGGAGGCCGGGCGTGGTGTCGGTCATGTGTGATCCTTTCTGGCAGCGTTCGGCACGGTTGCCCGTTCGGGCAGCCGTGCCTATCCACGCTGACCTCGACAGCGGGATCAAGACCGCCGCTGGCCCCAGACCGGGTTACGGCTGACGGCTCTGTTCGAGGGTGGAGCGTCGTCGTTCGCGTTGGTGTGTGTCACTGCGGGGGCGTCGCCTTGAATGGCGGTGTCAGCGGCGCGGAGCAGGGCGGCGGCGAGGCCGCGAGCGTGCTCCGGGTTGAGACTCAGGTGTAGGCCGTCCTCGGCCGGAACGCTGAACTCGACGTAGGGCGTTCCAAATCGGGGGGGGGTGTCCCTATGGGTTGCGTCAAGGCTCGTGTCACCACTGGTCGTCGAGTTCAGCGATGCGGCGGCGGAGTGCGCGGGCGTCGTGCCGTGGCAGGGCGTGGGTGATGATGTGCAGGATGCGGCGTAGTTCGACCGGGTCGGGGCAGCAGGCGAGGACGCCGCAGCCGTATGCCGGGTTGAACAGCCGGTGGTAGGGGTCGCGCAGGAACTGAGTCCATGCGTCGAGGGCCTCACGTGCCGTGCCAGGCCATAGCCGGCTTCGTTCGAGGTGGGCGACCGCGGCGCGGCCGCGTGGGCTGAGGCCGGGGATGCTGGGAACGGGCTGGTCAAGGCGGCGGTGTGCGGCGGCGCGTACTTGCGCCGGTGGCTTACGCGCCATCGCCCTTTCTGGTGCTCGTCATGGCGACCATGGTCGCATGCAGCTGATCTCATGCTGTCCTGGGCGTCGGTGGTTGGTAGGCGATCTTGTCGCGGAGCATGGCGAACAGGACGTCGCATCGGCGGCGGGCGAGGCAGATGAGGGCGGCGTTGTGACGTTTTCCTTCGGCTCTCTTGCGGTCGTAGTAGGCGCGGCTGGTCGGGTCGGCCAGGGCGGCGAACGCGGCGAGGAAGAATGCACGTCTGAGCTGCTTGTTACCGCCTCGGGGTGGGTGCTCGCCGCGGATGCTGGTGCCGGATCGTCGGGTGACGGGTGCGAGGCCGGCGTAGGCGGCGAGGTGGCCGGGGGTGGCGAAGGAGGTGCCGTCGCCGACTTCGAGGAGGATCCGGGCGGCGGTTCTGACGTCGATGCCGGGCATCGAGACCTCCGATCTTGCTAAGTGTCAAGCGGCTGCGGCGCCGACGGGTGCGGATGGCCGGCCGAAGGCCTTGACGGGGTCGTAGGTCTGGCCGGTTTGCAGGCAGTGGTGGAGTTGGCCGAGCATGCGGTTGAACAGGTGGCGTAGGGCGGCGGCGTGTCGGTCTCCGCGGGCGCGGCGACGGTCGTAGTGGTCCTTGCTTGGACCGGGCCTGGGGATGGCCGCGAAGGCCCAGAGGAAGCCGACGGTGTTGAGTCGGTCGTTCTTGACGGTTCGGCGTGTGATGGCGATGCTGCGGCCGGAGGCCCTCGTCACTGGTGCTGAGCCGGCGTATGCCTTTATCGCGCGAGCGCCGGTGAATCGGTCGCGGTCGTCGCCGATTTCGGCCAGGAGTCGGGCTCCGCTGAGATCGCCCATGCCGGGGAAGCTGGTGATCACCGTGTGGTCGGGATGTTGGGTGAACGCTTCGACGGCCGCTTGGCCGAGTTGGTCGGCGTTGTCGCACTCGGCGTTGAGCGTGGCCAGCAGCGCGAGCGCTTGGCGGCCCATGGCGTCCTCGACGAGCGGAAGCTGGCGCAGCTGGGGGACGCGTAGCGCATGGTGGATCTTGTCGGCTAGCGCATCGATGCCGCGTTGCCGACCGGATCGCCGCAGAGCGGTGGCGATGCGGGCCGCAGAGAGTGTGGCGCCGGCGGCTGGTGTCGGAGCCAGCGCGAGGATCTCGCGGGCTTCGCGGCTCGCGAGATTGGTAACGCCGCTGCGGTGAAACGCGGCGAGGAAGCCTGGGTAGTACTCGCGCAGCAGTGACCGCAGCTCTTGCAGGGCCTTGGTCCGCCGCCAGACGGCATCCTGGGCAGCGCGGGCGAGGACCGTGACAGCACGGGCGAGTTCACTGTCGGCCGGTAGTGGTCGGTGGACGTGGGCGTCGGTGCGCAGGATGTTGGCCAACACCATGGCGTCGGCGTGGTCGGACTTCTTACGCGAGACGGTGTGCCGTTCGCGGTAGCGGGCGACGGCCATGGGGTTGATCGAGTAGATCGCGCGTCCGGTTTCCCGCAATGCCGCGACAAGGAGTCCGCGTGGGGTTTCGATCGCCACCGAGATCGTGTCCTCGCGGCTGTCACCGGCATCGGCCAGCATCCGCATCAGCTCGGCGAACCCGTCAGCGGAGTCGGGAATGCGGCGTTTGGCTACCAGCTTGCCGTCGGTGTCAACCAGGGCGACGTCGTGATGCCGCTCGGCCCAGTCGATGCCGCAGAATATCGTTGCCAACCGTGGTCCTTCCCACCTATTTCTCCTGGTCAGTTGCCCTAGCGAGATCGTGCGGCGCCCTAATAACGAGGCTCTGTGGCCTGCCCTCCGATTGAGCCGTTCACGATCCCAGCGATCCGCATGGCTCCGGTCTTCATGCCAGAGCTCCAGGCTCTCCACCGGTGAGGTATGGGCCATGCGGACGGGCTCGAGTCACGTCCGACATCCTCGATCAACGACAGTTGGCGATGACCCGGCCGGGGTTGCGCCGGTCTCAATGAAGGGCTCTGCGGCCCATGGTCAGGACAAGGCATCCCGGCCAGGTCACCACCCACGGCTGGGCCGGGCAGACGCCCCAGCCTCGCCGTTCGCCAGTTATTAGGTCAGGACCCCAGCAAGAGGGTGCGCATCAAGCATCCTCTCGACCTCGGCGGCGACGGTGGCGCGTTGACGCAGGACATCGCGCAGCGAGTCGGCCAGGCGGGGCAGGATCGTCTCCGCAGCGGCGGTGCCGGGAACGGTGACGGTCTGCTCGTCGAGTGCAGTCATGACCTGTTCGACGAGGCGTTCACCCATGCGCGGGGCATGCGCGGCCACGATCGAAACCAGTTTGCGGCGGCCGGCGTTGCGCAGCCCGGCCGGTCCGCCGCCGCGCGACAGCAGCTCCAGGACCGCCCGGTGTTGCACCTTCGGGCCGAGGACGCGTTCCAGGGCGGGGTGAATCTGGGTGAGCAGGCCACGGATCCGGTTCGACACCCGGGTGGCCTCGCCGGCGAGGTCGTCGTCGTAGCCGACCAGGACTTCCAGCTCGGCCAGGGTCTCGTCGCCGGTGTCGACCCTGCGCAGGGTGTGGGGCAGGGTCCGGGCCGCGTCGGCGATGACGTAGGCGTCGCGGGCATCGGTCTTCGCCGTGCCGGGATGCAGGTCCGCGATGCGGCGCATCGCCAGGCCGGGCAGGTACGCCACCTGATGCCCGGATGCCCGGATGCCCGGATGCTCGGGCGATCGCGACCGGCAGGGCGCCGATCGAGGCGGGCTGGTCGACCACAACCAGAACCGCGCCGTGGCGGCCGAGCTTGTCGAACAACTGCCCCAGCCGGGCCTCGGTGTTCGGCAGCGGTGCGTCGTGCAGCCGTTTGCCATTCGGAGCCAGCCCGACCGCGTGGTGATCACCCTTGCCCACGTCCAACCCGAGGAACACCCCGTAACCGCCGTCCACCCCATCTCTCCTTCTCCGTGGCGCCGCCTCGGCCGCTGGTCTGGCGTCGGACTGCCGGCAGCCACGTTACGAAGAGACCTACCCAAGCGGGTGGCCGTGTCCCTATCAGCGGTCCGCCGACGCCACCCGACCCAGCGACAACACCCCCCGGATCATGCGTACGACAGGGGCAGTAAGTCATACCGGGCAGGGCGACCGAGCAGTCCCCGGCTGGGGACGATCAAAAAGACCTCCGATCTCCAGAAGCGTCAAGGCTTTGCCTCTGCTCATGGGAGGAACTGGAAGATTTTGCCGGTGGTGGTCAGTGGCTGCGGGGTGCCGGTGAAGCGGTGAACCCCGACGGAGAACAGCATTCCGTCAGGTGCGGTGAATGCCCGCTCGGTGAAGCCGACGGCGGAGAGCCAGGTTCGGATCGCCGGGGTCAGGTCGGGCGCCCGTCGTGTCCTGGTCCAGATCACCGTGGCACCGGCCGCGCAGAGTTGCGGCAGCACGCTGACAGTTGCGCGGATGTCGGCGTCGCTGATGTTGCCCAGGACTCCGGCCATGAGGACGAGGTCAGCCGGCACGGCGTCCCGGTAGGAGGTCAGGTCGCCGGCGTCGGCCTGGAGGACGGTCACCGCTTCGAGGTTCTCCGCGGCTGCTCTGACCCGGGCCGCGGCGACGTTCCGCGAGTCGTACTCGATCAGCGTGGCGTGGACCCGCCCGGCGTCAGGCCGTGACGCCAGCACGCCCAGAAGGTCGTGTCCCTGGCCAGCGCACATGCTGAGCACGGACAGGGGTTGATCCGGTCGCTGGTCGAGCCAGGCGGCGATGTGCTGCTGGACCAACCGCAGCCGATGTGCCAGCGGCGATCCTGGATCGGTGTAGGGGCGGTGCCAGTCGTACCAGTCCTTGCCGTCGTCCATGGAGCTGAGCCTGCCAGCGTCACCCAGCAGCGGCGGGCACGGGCGTGCCGATCGTCCGGAACGCCTTGTCGGAATCGTAGAGCTGCCCGGTCGCCAGGCAGTGATGCAGACAGCCAAGGAGCCGGTTGAACAGGTTGCGCAACGCGGCGGGATGCCGGTCGCCGTGATCACGGCGGCGTTGGTAACGGGGGATCGGTGCCGATCCAGCTCGGGGCCTTGTCCAAAACGCAACTCGCATGTGTGCCTCAACCAGGAGGCACGTCTGGTCGTAGACGTGCACGGTGTCCGCCACACCTTGGTGCAGGAGCGCCCGGGGCGAGAAGGGATCGGCGTCGTCGTGGCGGCAGTCGATACACCAGGGCGGGCAGTGCTGCGGGTGGGGGTGGGCGGGCGGCGCTGGCCGCTCGGGCAGGCTCGCTCACGTGCGGCCTCCTCACGCGCGTCTGATCGTGTGCGGTGAGCTATCGATGGCACGTCATACCGATGCGGTGGGGCGAGATCCGTTGACCGAACGCGACTCCTGGCGCAGCGTGGCGAGCAGTTCCGACACTGCGCTGTTGCGGATCGAGTGGCCATTCTGGCGTATGCGGCGTGCGAGGGCATCTCGGCTGACGGTCTGGCCTTCGCGGATCAGCTCGTCACGGGCGGCGCGGGCGGCGGGCAGCAGCGGTACGAGGTCCGGGGCAAGGTCTACATCGGCGTCGTCTGTGTCGTCGGACGAGTCGTCATCGTGAGATCCCGTGCCGAGGTCATGACCAGCCTCGTCGGCGTCTGATTCGTGGTCGCGCTCCGGGCGTTCAGCCGTGTCAGCAGGTTCATCAAGGCCCGACTTGTCAACATCCACATCCACATCGGTGTCGACGGGAGGGCGCTCGGGTAGCGGTCTCCGATCAGGTGGCGGGAATCCGCTGGTACCGGGCGAGGGCTCGGCAGGTGCCGCAGCGGCCCGCTCGGCCGGCGACGGTGCCGGTGGTGCCTCGGCCGGCACGGCAAGCGGTTCGCGTTCGGCTTCGCGGCGGCGGGCGGCGAGTTCCACGAGCGATACCGACGCGACGATGATCAACCCGTCCACCGACAGCGGCAGAAGGTAGGGCACTGTGCCGGTTTCGCCATATCGGGCGACGACTCCGACCATGTGGTGATAGCTGATCCACGCGGCGATGGCGGCGATGGCCGAGGCGGCGACGACTCGGATGACGCCGAGCGAACGTCGATGCACGGGTACGCGGGTGACCAGCTCGACGGTGATCAGCAGAGCGAGGGGTGGCCATGCCGCGATGGCTTGGGAGATCGGGTTCGGTTGGGCGTGCAGGATGTTCGCGGTGACCGAGGCGGCTACGCCGAGGGCCAGGGTCGCCCGCACCGCCCACTGCATCCGCCGGAGCCGCCAGTCGGTCATGGCCGTCCTCCAGGAGCGGTGCCGGCGGGTCGGAGTTGGCGTTCGGCGACGCGGCGGGTGGCCTGGGACGGTTCGGCGTCGCCGAGGTCCGCGAGGCGTTCCTCCAGCCGGCGCAGGGTGCGTCGCACGGCCTCGGGGCGCTGCTGTCGGCCATGGATGCGCATGATCCGCTGGTACAGCTCCTCGTTGACGGGGTCCAGGTCGGCGGCGCGTTCGAGGGCAGCAATGGCTTGGTCGGGGTGGTCGGTTTCGAGGATTTCGGCGATGCGGGCGTAGGCGGTGAGGATCTGGTGGCGGTAGCTGGTGGCGTAGTCGGTGGCCCAGGGGTGGTCGTGGCCTTCGGCGAAGTCACCTGCGTACAGCTCCGTGGCCCGGCGTAGCGCGGTAAGCGTCGCCGCTTCGTCGTCGGTGCGGGTGGCTTGGTCGATGGCGGTGAGCATCTGCCAGAGGTCCACGGTGACGGTTTGCGGGTCGAGCTGGTATCGGCCGGTGGCCGGGTCATAGACGATGAACATGGGCTCCTCGTGGCCGGTGGCAGTGCGCAGTACCCGCCGGGCGGAGGTGATGTCGGTGCGTACCCGTTTGACAGCGGCGGCCGGGTCGGCGTTGGGGTGCAGGGCGGCGGCGAGCTGATCGAGGGTGCGGCCGGCGGGGTGAGCGGCCAGGACTGCGAGCGTGGTGTAGGAGCCGCTCCGCATTCCGGTGGCGATCGGCCCGGCGTCGGTGGCGATGGTGACCGGACCGAGCACCCGGACGCGGACCAGGGCCGCCGCGTCGTCGGCCTGCACCGGTACGGCCTCGTTCGGCTCGACGGTCACTGCGGCCGGTGCGATCTCGGCGGGCGGGTCGTCAACGTCGGTGCCGGCCTCGGGCCGGGCTATCGCGTCGGTGAGCATGGAGAGAATGGCAGCGAGGTCATCCGCGCCGAGTGCGGACAGCCGATTCACCGGATGCGGTTCGTCGCCGGTTACGGTGCCCTCGGCGCTGATCTCGATGGTGGGGATGCCGTCGTGCGGGCCGAGGATGACGGGGTGCAGGTTCAGGGCGGCGCGGTGGGTGGCGACGGCTTGGAGACGGGCGGCGTGCCGTGGGCTGGAGTCGATGAGCAGGACGTACGGGGGTTGGGTCTCGGCGTGGTCGGTGCGGGTGTTGAGGTCGGTGATCGTCTCGGCGTCGAAGGTGTCCAGCAGCCGGCGGCGGCCGATCATTTCCTCTTCGGCGTGGGTGATGGCGGCGGCGGTGTCGGCGAGCACGATGAGGCGTTCTCCGTCGTAGGCGGTGCCGTCGCGGTCCAGCCCGATCACCGGGGCGTTCTGGGGCAGAAGCTGGGTGAGTAGGTCGGCGGTGGTGACGACCACGGGCCGCAAGACGGCGGTCTCGCTTGCGTTGGTGGTGACGACAGCGGCGAGGATGGCGCGGGCAGCTGAGACGGCTCCCGGACCGTGCAGGGCGATACCGGGGCCGGGCAGGTAAAACAGGCTCACCTCGGTTGCGGCGGCGTCGATACCGACTGGTGCGGGCACTGCCGGTGTGGCGGGCCGATGGCCGCCGCTGCCGGTGCCGAGGTGGCGGCTGCCGATCATGTCGACTCCGGCCAGGGATCGCGGCATCGGGGAGGGGAGCGGCGCGACGCTGGGAGAAGCCGAACCAGTGAGCGGGGCACGGCGGCGTCGCTGTAGGCGCAGCAGTGCGGCGATGGCGGCGATGGCGGCGGCCAGGCCGAGACTCATCCAGCCCTGCGTAGGCAGAGCGATTCCGGCTTCGTCATCGGGCTCGTCCTGAGACGCATCGGTGTCCGGTACGGGTGTCGGCTCATCAGATTGGTCGTCGGGTGCCCTCGGTACGGTCGTGCTCGGAGGTAGCGGGATTGACTCTGAACTGCTTGGGGCTGGCGTGGCGCTGGGCGTCGTTGTCGGTGGGGCAGCCTCGACGGCCTCCGGTGCGCTGGCGTCGGGGTTGCCGGCGGTAGGGGCCTCGGAGTCGGGCGCTGGGGTGGCCCGGCGGGCGGGGAGAGCAAGGGCCCAGCCGACGTGGATCTCGTCGGGGTCGGTGAGGGCGTAGCCGTTGGCCTGAGGGTGTCCCTGGTTAAGGGTGTAGATCTCCCTCCACCGGGACGCGTCACCGAGATGCTTGGCCGCGAGATCCCACAGGGTGTCTCCGGCGACGACACGGATGCTCCTGCCCAGGTCCCGGTCTGCGGCGCGGGCATCGGTGCGGTCTTGGACGAGTGCAGGCGGGGAGGCGGGACCGGTGAAATGCGCGTTGTCCCGCGTTTCTGAAATCGGTACGGCGGAAGTCGTCGTGGGCGGTGTGACGGCGAGTCCTAGCTGGGAGGGTGCGGAGCAGGTCGGCGTTGTGTGAGGCGGGGCATCGTGGATCGGGGCGTCGTCGGCTGATGGTGGTGTCACCGCAAGGGGATCGGTATCTGCTGTGGTGTGGCCGTGCGCGGTGGCGGGAAGGGCGGCGGTGGTGACAGCGGTGGTGCCGAGCAGCGTCGCCGCGAGTGCTTGCAGGGGACCGGGCAGGTGCAGGGTGAGGTGCCACCGCAAACGGGCGGCGAGGTACCGGTGGGCGTGACCGGTGACGGCGGTCATGAGGAGTACCCACAGCAGCCAGGCACCGGTGTACGCCAGCAAAGTGACGAAGCCGGTCGTTAGTGGCTGGCGCACCCACGCCTGGAGCTGGTCCGCGGATAGGTCGGCGGTGGTGAGCCAGCCGGCCTGGTAGAGCAGCACTGGTGGCGCCAGCGCGAGGACAGCGGTGGCGGTGTGTACGACTGCTGTCGAGGCATGCTTCGCCATGGCCTGACTCCCTCCGGCGTCGCGGCGGTTGGTGAGTCAGACCGTAGGAGCGTTATGCGTCGGCGCGGTGGGTAAAGGACCTAACAGCACCTCACACTTCCTTACACAACCTCACAACCGCAGGTCACAGCCTTGGTCATGATCGTCCGTCACCTGTCGGTGTACGCGTCACTGCGCAGGGCCAGGTACGCCAGATGTGCAGAGGCTGGAATGTCTGCCGCTTCGGCTGCGGATGTCCGGCGTCCGGAAGCCGTGCGCTGAACTGCTCGTCAGGAAATCGCGGGCTTCTGCTCCGCCACGAGGGCTGACCTCGCGGACGTCACGAGACATCCACGCATTGGCACGACCGATCAGCGGCGCCGGCCGAGCGTCATCTGCAGCAGGAGCGGATACTTACTCGGGTGCGTGGGCTCAGCCAGATGAGGCACGTCCATGTACTTCATTGCCAGACAGGGCTGCTGCGATCTCACACGCGGCCCGATATGCGACAGGTTTCGCTGGCTCCCCCGCCACGGCGGCGGCTTGCGCCTTGCCAAGGATCCGCCATATGGCCTGCATGGCAGGAAATGACGGCATGAGGTCACCCTCTTGACACATCCGCCGATAGATCTGCAGTGCCGAATGAATGGGGGTGTCGCCGAGCAATGCGATGGGTGCAACGACGTCGTTCGACAGTCGGGTCATCACGTGTCTGTGCGTCAGGTAATCGGCAAAAAGGTCATGTGCAACGGCTTTGCAGGCGCCATGCTTGGCGATCGTCAAACCGTGGACAAGTGTGAAGGCGCGAGCCTTTTTGCCATGCCCGAATGGTGGAACTGGGCTAACCCCAATTTTAATGCCCGCGCGAAGAGCCAGGCGCAACCCATCCGAGGTTCCGATTAGAAATGGAGTGCGTCCGCTCGCGAAGCACTGATGTGCGGTATCACCGTCGACGCTGCGACGTAGCAGGCCCATACCTGCCTCACCCATCTCCCGGAACTGCTCAAACGCCTCCACGGAACCCGGGCTATCAACCATAAGTTGTGTCGGGTCCCATTGGCCGTTTGGCCTGCAGCCGAACAGCGATCCACCCGCACTAGTGAACAGCGGCCAAGTCTGGAACGGATCACCGCCATATCCTACACGCGCAGCAAGTATCTTCTCAGTTTTTCCATTGCGGCAGAGGGATTGCGCTATCGCAACGAGATCGTCGAATGTCGCAGGCGGTTCGGGTACTAATTCTGTATTGCGGATGAGGGCGACCGTGTCTGTCGTCATCGGCACACCGTAGAGTCGCCCCTCGTACGTCAGTGCCTGTAGCGTCCACGCTGGAAACAACTTTCTCTGGTCTGGCGAGAGCAGGGTCGGTTCGATCACCCCAGCATCGATCATCGCACCGATCCAATCGTGTGGGCAAACCAGGGCATCTGCAACTCCGGATTTGCGCACATCGACCATAAACTGTTCCTGCGGATATCTATCCGGATCCATTTCGAAGGACACCCGCACGCCGTAAGTGGCCAGGAAGTCGTCTTCGAATTGTTTGAAAGAGGTCGCCCTATCCGAGTCGAGTTTCACCCGGAGGGAAGACTGTAGCTCAGCAAGCCTTCCATATTGATTACGCGTCCAACGAACTCCCGCAGCGTCGGTGAAGCTTACTTTAACGCGTCGCGGGCGCTCCGCGATAGGACTGCGGCCCTCGGCCTCAGAATCGATCGGACAGAAGTGTGCCACCTCGCTGGGCGGAACTAGCGGATAGTGAACCTTCCTGTCATCGGAATGATCATCGAGACCCACTACCGTGCAGTACACTTGATAAATAGGTGCGCCGGAAGCATTTCGAACAAAGGTGCCCCACTGGCCCGCAGCATTCGCTGACTCGCCCCACCATGCAGAAACGAGCGCGGCGTCCCGACGCTGGCGAGCTTCTGCGGCTCGCCGGTCCCGCTCGCTCTCGATATTGTGGGTCTTGCGGGCCGCAACAGCAGCGAGCGCAGCGAAAATCAGGGCAAGAATCGCGGCGACCGATGAGACCCAATTCGGAATGTCGCCCCAGATACCACCTTCTGCGAGGAGCCCAACTGATGGATCCATAACAACATAGTAGCGTGCGAGTGCAACCTAAATTCTGCTCGTATTTCCGAGTTTGTCTCGTCGGGCAGCTATAGATCTTGGCGAATAAGAAACGGTCGCGGGGTTGGGCGCTAACAAGTCGAGAGGTGTGACGCATTATCATCGGCAGATTCGCGCGTCGAAGGATTGGTTGGGCTCAGCAACCCTCACGCAACGTTACCGAATTAGACGGGTATGAGATTCGATCGTGAATTGGACGAGACGAACTTTTCTCGGTGATCCCGTGTCTTCTCGGTCCAGTTGGCGAGGAGGGGCGCGAGCGTTGCAGCGGGCAGCCGGACGGGCTACGGCCGGATGGTAGTGGACGAGAGGTGGTGGGAGGCGGGGGCGTCGAGGCCCGTGCGCGTGAGCGTTTGTCGGTAGCGATCGTGGAGTTCGACGGCGGCCTCATGGTCGCCGAGGGCGGTGAGGGCGCGGCTGGCGTGCGTGTGTAGGTCGGCGTTGTAGGGGTCGATGCGGATTCCGGCCTGCAGCAGTTGGAGAGCGCGGCGCTTGTCAGGTGCCGCGGTGGCGAGGGAGACGCAGATGTTGATGATCTGCCGGCGGGTTGCTTCGCGGATGGGGTCGAGCCAGGGCCAGGTGCGCGTGGCGGCGAGGTCGGCGGGGTAGGCGTCGAGGACAGCTTGCCAGGCGGTGTGGGTGTTGGTGAGCGGCGTGGTGGCGTGGTGAATGGCGGCGTTCAGGTGCCACAGGTCGACGGCGATGTGTGCGGCGTTGAGGCGGTAGCGGTCGTCGACGTGGTCGATGACGTGCAGGCCGGAGGCTGCTCGGATGGTGCCGCGTAGATTGCTGAGGGCGGTGTAGAGCCGTCCGGTGAGGGATCGGCGGGGTACACCTGGCCAGATGGCGTCGGTGAGTTGTGGAGTGTCGGCGCCGGTGGGGTGGGTGGCGAGGTAGACGAGGATTTGGAGGGCGGCGCTGCGGCGGATGGCGAGGGGTTCACCGTCGACGAGGAGTTGGGGATCGCCGAGGACGCGTAGGTGTAGCCGTTGGCGGGGTGTGGGGGAGGGGAGGCGGGGTTCGTGTCGGGTGGCCTGGCGCGGCAGTCGCATCTCCGGTGACCGTGCCTGGGTCAGGGGGTGGCTCGGGGTGGCCGGGTTGGGAGAGGCGATGATGGCGAGCAGGTCGGTGGCCGCCATCTGGTCCAGGACGCACAGCCGTGGTCCGGTTCCGTCGGCGTGGTGTGGGTCGTGCAGGTGGCCTGTCGAGTCGGCGTGCCAGGTCGGGCCAGCGGGCCATTGCCCCAGCACGACCACCACGGCACCGGTGGCGACGCTCGCTTCGACAAGCTTCTTGACCCGGGGTCCGTCGCCCTCGTGTTCACCGAGGAGCACCATCCGTCGATGGCTGAGTGCATGTGGCGGGGCGTCTTGGCGCTGATCGATGGCGTGTGCATCGGCTTCGTGAACGAGCTGCGCTGCTTCGTCGACGTTGTCAACGATTGTCAGCGGTAGACGAGGGCCGAGTGTTTCTGCGGCTGGTCCGAGGAGACTGGCAAGGGCTGCCTGGGTGGTGATCAGGGTTGTCGCGAAATGGTGGTGCCCGGCGAGGAGGGCGGTGACCAGCAGTCCTCGGCCGACGGGCAGCGTGCCTGGTCCGGTGAGACCTAGGCCGCCGTCCGGTAGGACTCCGGTGAGGGCAGATATCCCGTTCGGCGGCATGGGTGCTGCCGGTGGGGTGGGGGTGTCGGCGAGTGCGGCCTGCACGGCGGTGACGGTGGGAGGCAGCGGGGCGAGGTCTGCATCGTTGCGGTTGGCGGAACGGGGTTGGTAGTCGCGTCGGCGGCGTAGCCAGACCAATGCTGCGGCGGCAGCGACGTGCTCGGCGACGTCCCGGGGCAGCCAGCCCCCGGACACGTCGATCCCGTCATCGTGTGTGGCCTCGTCGTGGTCGTCAGGACTGGCCTCGTCCTGAAGCGCGACCGCGTCCGCTGCCACCGGGTGTGGCGGCTGCGTTGGTGCGGTGGGGACGGTGTTGGTGGTGACGCCGAAGACGGCCGCGCCGGCCATTCCGCTGGCCGTCGCCTGCAACGGCGTTGGCAGTGGCAGCCGCCGTAGCCATGCCGAGGTTGCGCGGAGACGGATGACGACTCTCACGGCGACGGTGTAGGCGAGCATCAGCCAGACCAGCCATGCCCCGATCGTCAGCGCGGCGGTGAGCGTCTGCTCGGTCAACGGTTCCTGCACCCATGCCCGCACCTGCGCCGTGCTCGGCAAGCCGCTGATGGGTGGGCCGATCAGGGTCAGTAACAGCAGCGGCGGACCGGCCAACAGTACGAGTACGGACAGCAGCGACATCAGCTGCCGTGGCCAGCGCACCTCATCCACCTTCCGCCGGAGGGCGGACGGATGCCGCAGCAGCGGTGGTGGGATGGACGATGCGCGTCCACAGTCGGGCCGCCCACCACACCGCCACGGCCAGGGCGTAGCAGACGGCGAGGATGCCGGTGGCTTGTGTGTTGACGATCGCGGCGCTGATCACCGCGACCGGTGCGGCCAGAATGATGCGGAACATCAGCGGCGTCACGATTGCCATGACGATCCCGACGCCCAGGAACAGCCCGCCGATCCGGCCGGCGAGGTCGACCCACATCATCACGTGCGGCCACCGGTCGGCGGTCAGCGAATACTGGATCAGACCCATGCCCAGGGCGGCAGCGACGACAGAGCCCGTCGGTGCGGCCAGCAACGCCGACCAGCCGCCGTGCGGCGTACGCCACTGCCGTGCGGCAACCACTGCCATCACCATCGCCAACACCGCGATGGGGACGATCGGCCACAACGCCCAGCGTAGGAAGCCGCCTACCGGCAGGGTGAAGTACTGGCTGGTGACCACCGCGTAGAGGCCCGCGATGGCGGCCCCGAGGGAGACGGCAGCGAGAATGCCAATACTGACCTTCCCGCCCTCCGTTCGGACATCTTGCGTTGGACTGCGTGCAGCAATCAGGGAACCGAGGACGGTTCCCGCAGCAAGGCATGCCAGCAGGGCGAATACGGCCGCCATCGCCAGTTCACCCCAGTTGAAGGCGACCCAGTAGTGCATTCCCAGGGTGACGTTGTGCCGCTCGGCGGTCACGATGCACTGCCAGAACAGCGCCAGAGACGCAAACCCCGGCACCGCGACCCCGATCGCTCTGCGCACCGGCGGCACCGGCACGTCCACCGCCCCCGCTGCGCCCGGGTTCGTGGAGCCAACCTCGGCAGCGCCGAGCGCCGCGGCGAGCTGAGGCTCGGCCACAACGGTCGGCATGACTCCGGTGTGCTCGGCGATCGCCTCGCCCAGGTGCGGTAGACGAGCGCTGCCTCCCACGCAGTAAATCCCTGCCAGGTCGCTGGCGGCCAGTTCAGCGGCGGCAATGGTCTGCTGCGTCAGGTCCGCGACGCGTCGCACCACGGGCCGGACAGCCTCGTCGAGCAGGGCGCGGTTCGCGATCACCGGAGCCTGGCCAGCCAGCGGTACCGTGACCGCCGGGTAAGAGATCAAAGCCTCTTTCGCCACGCGTACGCTTTCCGCCGTCGCCCATGGTGCCATGCCGTCCGCAGCCATGTCGCGGCCGTTTGTCAGCGCCGTTGTCAGCGTCGAATCGACGCTGGCACCTCCAGCCGCAGGGTCAGCCAGAGTCGCAAGCACCTCGAAGCCGGACGGCCGCCGACGTAGCACCGTCACCTCAGCTCCCGCGCCGACGTCACACACGACAAGGCACGCCCCCACCGGCAGCCGCACACCGGTCGCCGCCAAGTGTTCGGCCACCGCCACCGGGGCCTCCACCAGACGCGGCTGCGTCATACCCGCCCGATGGGCGACTTGCCGCATCCAGGTACGCCGGCGCGGCCCCCACCCCGCCGGCACTACCAGGTGCACATCCCGCACCGGCTCACCAGCGACCCGTTCAGCTTCAGCAGCGGCCCGACGCAGCGGCGCCGCAGCAAGATCCACCGCCTCCACCCGCGTCCTGTCGACCACCAGATCACCGTCAGCGGGACGACGCGGACTCGGCACCAACCTTCCCGGCTCATCCTCGGCGGCCTGCCACGCCTGCTGCCCCGTCCACACCCGCCCATCGCCAGCCACATACACGGCACTCGGCAGAAACGGCACACCGTCGAACGACAGGACTGACGCACGACCGTCAGCCCACGCCACCACCGCCACGGTGCTGGCGCTACCGCAGTCAATCGACAGCCGAACGTCCGCCGCCCCCATCGACGTAGTCAAACATGAGGATCACCTTCACGTCACCCGTCAATCACTCACGGGTTGTCGGCCCATGAAGTTGTCACGGACACGTCGGCCAGTGTCACGTACAGCAGCAGCACACCGACGGTGCCGCTGGTCAACTCACCCACGACCGCACCTGCCCCCTCCCATCGCAGGGCTCGCTATCGGTAGCGCTGCCACACTGCCGAATTGTCGCCCGCCAGGTAGGTACGTAGCCGATGGCCCAAGGTCTGCGCCACTTCGGGTCTGCCAGGGAGTTTGTCCATCACGCTGGTAACGAGTTGAAGTTCGCGCACCTCTCGTAGGAGAGGCCAGGACGGTGACGTTGCCAGGTCGAAGCCGTAGGCCGCGGCGAACCTCTTGTACGGCTCTGTGGGGTCACCGAAGCGGGTGGCGCTGTGCACCAGTGGGACCAGGTCCCACTCGCGCGGCCCGATTGACAGTGAATCGAAGTCACACAACCGGCCGGCGAGGACGTTGCCCACGTGGGCGTCGCCGTGGACGACACCGGTCGGCAGTTGCCACGTGGCAGCGGTGACACGGGGCTCCAGGTCCTCACAGCGCTCATGGAGTCGTGCCACGAGGTCGTCGAGAGATAGCTCGACTTCTCGGGACGCCCACTGTTGCGTGAACAGGAGTTCGTTGGCGGGGAGGCTGGCGAGCCCGGCCAGCCGGCGTCGAGCCGTGGCGACGGGCGACCAGCGCGGCAGAAATGGTGGTGCCTCGGTGATGGCGTGCAGCCGCGCCAGCGGTTCGGCCAGCTCGACGGGATCGGGGCGGCGCGTCGGATGAGGTACGTATTGCCAGATCGTGGCCACCCACTCGTCCGCCACCACAGGCTGCGCGACGCTGGTGTCCAGTTCGACCGTTGGTACCTCGTGCTTCGCAAGTAGTGCCATCGCGCGGACGACACGCTGTGCTCGCTCTCGTGCCACCTTGCCCTGCGAGAGTCGCAGCACCCTGTCGTCGATCCTGTAGACCGCGTTGATGGTGTATCGCATGAGATACGCCTCGCCGGAGGCGAGTCCGGCCTGCTGGCGGACGGCGTCGAGTCCCCGCTGGATCTCGTCGGCAGCCTCAGCGGTCAGGGTGGTCGACATACCCGCCAGGTTAGGTCACGCGGCTACGCGTGCCCGGATGGCCGTCACCACCTCCGCCAACTGCTTGTCTTGGCGCGGTTCGATGACGTCCGCGACGTCGCTGAGCCGGTCGAGCAGTCGGCGGGATCGCACATGCCGCGCGGCAACCAGGACTGCTTGGGCGTGGGGTGCGGCCTTGCCTTGTTCTCCGAGGAGCGCGTATCCCAGCGCCATGGTCACGTGGTCGAACGCGCCACTGCGTGACGTCTCGGTTCGCCGTTCCAACGCCCGTCCGGCATGGGTCAGCGCGAGGGCGGCGTGTTGCTCGCGGTACTGAGAATAGCGAGCCAGGGCCGAGTGGACGACTCCTGACATTCCTTCCAGGTCGGCTGGCTCGCAGAAGAACCTTGTCCATTGGGGTGCTTGCGTGGTGTCGGCTCTGCCGATTTCGTCACGAGCGCGCGCCAGTGAGTCGCGCATCGCAGGCGCGTTTCCCATTCTGGCGTGGGCCCAGGCGATGTTCGCGTGCAGGATCGCTACCGAAGTCAGGCAGTTCGAGTTCGTGGCAACGATCTGGCCGAGCTGGAATAGGTGCAGCGCCTCTGCGGGGTTGCCCTGGTGGATGCTGACTCGGCCGAGACGGTAATAGGCGTCCGCCATCAGCGTTGAATCACACGCCTTTTGGGCGTAGACGAGCCCTTGGGCGAGGTGGCGGCGCGCCTCCATGTGTTCACCAAGGTCATGGGACATCCACCCGACAAGGTTGTGCAAGTCCGCCAGTTCGGCATGTAGCTCGGCGGACAGTTCGGGAGTTTGGCAGCGGCTTCGGGTGAGACAGCTCGCCCACGCCAGGTAGCCCCGCGCCGAGTCGCGACACGAGCCGCCGCCGTACGCGGCGTCCAACTCTCGGTGTCGTTGAGTGATCTCCCGTACGGTGGCAATGGCCTCCGGGTTCACGACCTCCGGCACTGAGGCGGATTGCTCTCCGGGCCGTGGGAGCCACGCCTCGATGTCTGGTGAGCCGCCAACGGCGAAGCCGGCCAGGGCGGCAATGAATTGCTTCCGGTGCTCCGGTTCACCTAGGGGCAGCGGCTCGGGATGATGTTCTTGAGTCGGTTCTGTCCCGTATCCGAGGCCCATCAAGGCGCGCGGTATGCCCAGTCCCTCTGCGATTCGCACGAGGACGTCGTACGCCATGACCTGCCGGCCACGGGTGATTTCGTAGACCTCGGACGCAGCGAATCCAGCAAGCTCGGCGATTCGGCGTTGTGTCATGCCGTGACGCCGGTTCAACAGCATGAAGATTTGACCTACGTCCCGACGTGTCAGGGCACTTCGCATCGCCGGCTCATCCCACCACGACTGATCAGGATGCGTCATCTGCGAAAAGCGGTCCACGTTCACGACAGCCCCATCGACGGTAGGAAGTGAGAGCAGCATAACCGGCAGTCATCGCCCAGCCACCCCACTCGCCAACGCACCAGTCAAGGCGACTAGTCGCGCTAGTCGTCCGCCGCAGCCCAAGCTGATCCGGACGGCCTGACCTGCCGGCCGGGTTCCATGCCACCGGCACCAGTTGCCATGGTCAAACCGCTTCCACGTTGGCTCCGCCCCTCTGAAGGCCAGGGACTCGTCGGAGGCCACGAGCAAGCCGGGTGCAGTGCCCGCCGACCCATTCGGCAATGGGCCACTGCGTCCCATCGGCCAGGTGTGCGGTCGGTGCGGGGGAGGCCCCGGCCGCGCATCTCAAACCAACTCAGGAAGGTAAGGGCAGTGCGCGTCAAGTGGTTCGTTCCCAGTGACGGCGAGCAGTCGTTCAAGCCCTTCGGCATTGACTGTCAGGGAGTGGCAACGCGCTGCCCCCACGGCGGCGGATCCACGCGCATCGGGCACAGCGACGACGACACCGCATCGCCGACCTCCCCCGTCAGGGATCACCACCCGTTGCGAGCGAGTCTCGATCGGCCCTCAGGCACCGGCCTGCGCCACCGTTCGGTGCGAGGGACGACGCGGCCGTGACTCGAAGCCCTCGACCTCTCCCCGACGTCGCTCCGGGGACCCTGCTACGGCTCGATGCGAACGACTGGTCCTACGGCCGTGACCTAACCCCCGGTACGTCCGTTGCCGTCACCGTTGCAGGCGTCCGCGATCTGCCGAACCGTAGCGACGAGTGGGTCTGGGTCCTCGGTCACCGTCCCGAGTGCGATTACCCGCACGTCGACCGGCATCCGCCATGCATGGAGGTGCGGGTCGCGGTCGCTGCGCTGCACCGCCAGCTATCCGCGTCATGACCGGCACCGACGACGGCGACCGTCCCGTCGATCGCTTCGAGTCGGCGCGCAACACCGCGCTTCAGCATCGCAACGGCGGCACCTGCTTCCACTGCCAGTACGACAGGTGCGGGCAGCACGCCTGGGCCATCGAGGAACTCGCCCGCTACCCGGGCGGCCGGAAGCTCCTTCGGCAGTTCGGGTTCCCCATCCCGTGTGACGATCCGACCGAGGAAGGCTAGCCGCGGTGAACACCACACCCCCCGGCGTATCCGATGACTACGCTCCGCGCCTGCGGGTGCATCCGGCACCAGTAGAGCCGGCCCGGCCGGTACGCGCTGTTGGCAGCGCTGTCGCGGCGAACATCATGCGTCTTGCTGACGAGTTCTTCTATCTGGCGCACGACGACCAGTCCGGCCGCCCTCGGTTGTTCGAGTCCGCGACGGCGCACGGTCTGGCCGCCGCGCTGCTAGGCGAGTTGTACGGCGAGGGTCGGGTCACGTTCGAGGGCCGGCACGTCCGGGTGATCAACGCCTCGCCGCCGAAGGACTGGCTGCAACATGTGGTCCTGGACCGTCTGGTGGCTGAGCCACGTCACACCGCGACCCGGACGTGGTTGGCGTTCCTCGGCACCACCGCCTACGAGCAGGTGGCCACCCGGATGTGGCAGTTGGGGCTGCTCCGGCCGGAGCAGGTCGGCCGGTTGTGGCGGCAGCGCACCGCCTACGTGCCCACGGATGTGAACACGGCCGCCTGGTCGTGGGCCCGCCTGTCCTTCCAGCTGCGCAACTACCAGCGGCTCAACGCATTCGACATTGCCCTCGCGGGTATCGCGGTGCACACGCAGCTCGATCCGATCCTGCTCGACGGCACACCCCTCGCCGTCCGCGCGTTCCTACGCGAGCAGGTCGAGCAGGCCCCCCAGCCGCTGCGCGAACTGCTTGCTGATCTCGGTGCCGTCGTCGGTGGTGCCGTGCTGAGTCACCGCACGTCCTGAGTGCGCTCCGTCCCCCCATCCATCCCCTCTTTGCTGAGAGAGAACTGATGTCTCACTCGAAACCCGACACCGTGTCCGCCGTTCTCGCGCGTGGGCGGCTCGGTATTCCGTCGGTGGTGTTCTTCGTGATCGCCGCCGCCGCACCGCTGACCGTGGTCGCGGGTGGCGCGACCACCGGGTACGCGGTCACTGGAGTCACCGGCATCCCCGTAGCCTATTTGCTGGTCGCGGCGGTGTTGGCGTTGTTCGCGGTCGGCTATGTGGCCATGTCCCGCCGGATCGTCAATGCGGGCGCCTTCTACACCTACGTCACCAGGGGACTCGGCCGTCCGGCCGGGGTCGGGGCCGCGATGGTCGCGCTGCTGGCGTACAACGCCATGCAGATCGGCCTGTACGGCGGGGCGGGTGCCGTCACGGCGCAGTTCCTCAACGACCGGTACGGCTGGCAGCTCACCTGGTGGGTGTGCGCCCTCGCCGTCTGGGCCATCGTGGCGGGGCTCGGAGTCGCCCGGATCGACCTCAACGGCCGGGTCCTCGCTGTCGTCCTCGTCGCGGAGTGTGTCGTCGCGCTGACCTTCGACGCGATCATGGTGACCCACCCCGCCGACGGTCAGGTCAGCTTCAACACCCTCGCCCCGTCGCATGTGTTCGCCGCCGGCATCGGTGCGGCGCTGGTCACCGCTATCACGGGTTTCGTGGGCTTCGAGGGCACGGTGGTGTTCAGCGAGGAGACGAAGGACCCTCGCCGTACGATCGCCCGTGCCACCTACATTGCTGTGGGCGTGACGGGTCTGCTGTACGGGCTGTCCGCGTGGGCGATGTCCGTGGCCACCGGTCCCGACCGCATCGTGGACGCCGCCCGGACCGACGGCACGGACCTGATCTTCAACCTGGTGTCGCCGTACCTGGCCGACAGCGTCATCACCGTCGCCCGGGTCCTGTTCATCACCAGCCTGTTCGCCGCCCTGCTCTCGTTTCACCACACCGTGGCCCGGTACCTGTTCGCCCTCGGCCGCGAACGGGTCCTGCCCGCCGTGTTCGGCCGCACCAGCCGCCGCACCGGCGCACCGAAAGTCGGCTCCCTCGTGCAGAGTGGGCTCGCCTTCGCGGTGCTGGTCGGCTACGCCGTGGCCGGGGCAGACCCGATCGTGCACCTGTTCTTCTGGGTCACCGTCACCGGCGGGCTCGGGGTACTGATCCTGATGACCGTCACCTCCGCCGCCGTGATCGGCTTCTTCACCCGGACCACCCACGCCGAAGGACCCTGGCGATCCATCATCGCGCCGGGAGCCGCGACGGTCGCGCTCGGCGGGATCCTCACCGTGACCCTGCGCGAGTTCGACACGCTGCTCGGCGTGGAACCGGACTCGCCGCTGCGGTGGGCGTTCCCCGCCGCGTACGCCGTCGCCGCGCTGCTCGGCATCGCCTGGGCCCTCGTCCTACACGCCACAAGCCCCGACGTGTACGCGGCGGTGGGCCTGGGCGCGGACAGCGACACCGGACCGCTGCGCGCTCCCGACGTCGTCCGCCAACCCGCCTGACCAGGAGGCTGAGGCTGCCATGACCATCACCAACGATCTGCTCGTCCGTCCCGCCACCGAGGCCGACGCCGAGCCGCTGATCGGCGTCCTCGCCGAGGCGTTCCACGACGGTCCCGTCGCCGACTGGCTGATCCCCGATCCGGCCGAGCGGCGGAGCGTCTACTACCGCTACTTCAAAGACGCCCTCTATCACGGCTTGGCGCACGGGCAGGTCTACACGACCTCCGACCATGCGGCCGTGGCGATCTGGTACCCCCGCCTCGAACCCACCCCCACCGATACCCGGGGACGGCTGGAGGCCCTGGAGCACATCGCCGGCGCGTACGCGCCGAAGTTCGTGCTGCTGGAGGAGATGTTCGACGTCTTCCACCCCGACGCCCCGCACCACTACCTCGCCTACCTCGCCGTCGACCCGACCCGGCAGAACCAGGGCATCGGCGCCGCCCTGCTGGCCGACCAGCACCGTCGTCTCGACCAGCTCGGCCTACCGGCGTACCTGGAAGCCAGCAACATGCGCAACCGGCGGCTCTACCTCCGCCTCGGCTACCACGCCGGCCCCACCATCGTGCTTCCCACCGAAGGGCCGATCATCTGGCGGATGTGGCGCGGCGCCCCCACCACCAGCGGCGGCCGGACCCCGTTCCCGCGCACCCGGCCACGCAGGCGGTCCCTGTGACCACTCCAGCCGTGACCGTGCCACCTATCCGACCCGCGCGGGCCGGCGACGTGGCCACCATCGCCGCGCTACTCACCGACACCGTCGCCACCGACCCGGTAGCGCAATGGCTCGTCCCCGATCCGGCCGAGCGGCAATACGTCTTCCACGGCCTGCTCGCAATGGACATCGACCACGCCGTCGGGTGCGGGCATGTCGACGTCGCGCTCGATATGACCGCCGTCGCCGTCTGGCGCCACCACCCGGTGCAGCAGGCGGCGCTGTCCGACTACCACCTGAGCACCTTCACCAGCCGCTACCTACACCGCTTCCAGCAGCTCGACGCCCTGGTCCACCGGTATCGGTCCAGTGCCCCACACCACTGGCTCGCCTGGCTACACGTCACCCCGAAAGCCCGCCGCCAGGGCATCGGCCGGGCGCTGCTCGCCCACCACCACCAGCGCGTCGACCAGCTCGGCCACCCGGTCGACACCGTCGTCACCGGCATCACGGCCCGGGACTACCTGACCAGGCACGGCTACCACCCGGAAACACCACTGCGCCTACCCAGCGGTCCCTATCTGTGGCCGCTGCGCCGCACCGGCCGACCGGTCCCACCCACGGCAACCGGCTGAGCCAGCAACCTTCGGCCCTCGTGGGCTGCCTCAACGGCGCGGCAGCCCACGAGGGCCACACCAGCCACAGCAAGGAAACCCCACACGACATGCTCCGCTCGACCGCACCCGCCCGCCACATAGCAACTGCCCTCGGCAGCGTCCTGCTCGCCGGCTGCCACGCCGCACCCGCCGTACCCACGAACACACCACCCCCGACGCTCGGCGGACAGCAGCCCGCCGCCACCCCCGCCACGGCGGCCACCGCCCCCGGCCTCACCCCGCCGCAACGCCTCGCCACCATCGCCGCCACCGTCGCTCCGGTCCCCGCCGACAGCACCACCGACCTGCCCTACGAATATCTGCACATCCAGACGTGGGCCCGCACCAGCGGCGCGATCCGCCGCGAAGACCTGCAACGCTGGCGGCATCCGAACGGCTCCGGCCGCGAAGTCTCCCGCCGCGCACCCGACGTGCGGAGCCTCGACCACCATCCCAGCCCCAACGACCGAACCCTGTTCGCGCAGGCCGCGTCCACCACGACCCGCTACCAGGACATCCTGCACCCGTACCTGCCCACACCATTGCCCACCGACCCGGCCACCGTGGCAGAGCTGCTCGTGTCACCCGAACTGGCCACCGAACCCGCCTTCCCCAGAATGCTCACCCGCGGCGTCGTCAACCTGGCCGCTGGGCAATACCTCGACCAGCACGAACGGGCGAACGCCCTGCACGTCCTGGCGGCAGTGCCCGGCATCGAATACCGAGGACAGACCAACGACCTCGCCGGACGTACCGGACTCGGCTTCCGGGTAGTCGCCGACGGTTCGACCACCACGCTGGTCATCGACCCGGCCACGGGCGGGCTGCTGGCCGTGCAGGAACGCATCACCGCACCCCGGCCGGGCCTGTTCTCGTCCGTCCTCATCCTTCATCGGGGCCACACCGACACCGACAGCGCACCACCCGAGCCCGCACAAACCCCCTCCGGTAGTAGCCGTCACCACGACTCCCGGCCCACCACCATCCACCAACGCGGCTGACGGACACCTGCAACGGTCAGCGCTACCCGAAAGGCCACACCGTCTCTTGCTCAACCATTTTGCGGTCATCGGCATGACGATCCTGTTGCTACGCGTCACCGGCCGGCCCACCACCCTGCCTACCCCATCGACGTCGGACGCCACATCGCGGAAACGCGACTGGACCGGGCACTGCCGTGCATGCGCTGCGTCCTACGCCACCTCGTCATGACCATCGCACCATCGACGCCCAATACCACCGGTGTTCACCGGGCCCTACTCGCCCTGAAGCCCCAGCGGCCAGCACGACCAGCAGTGACGCGAGCCACCGATATGCCGATCACTGACATCCGCGAGGTCACCCGAATGCGTTTCGTCACCTACAACCTGCTCGACCTGACCCTGAGCGCCGACAACCTCCGGGAGGCCAACCGGCAGCGGCGGGTCATCGACACCATCCGCAGCCTCGAACCGGACGTCGTCGCCGTCCAGGAACTCAAGAGCCCACCTGCCGGCGCCGCCCGCCTCGCCGCGGAACTCGCCGAGCGCACCGGCCTGACCAGCACCGTCGCCACCAACGGGAGCGCCCGCGCGATCCACGCCGTCGCCGTCGGCGACCACACCGTGCACACGGCGCTGCTCTGGCGGCCCGGCCTCACGCCGCTACCGCACACCTTCCGGACCTACAGCCCCGCCGTCCACTACGACGGCGGGTGGCGCGGCATCGGCTACGGCTCCATGGTGCGGCTCGCCTTCCAGATCGACGGCCAGCCGATCACGTTCGCCTCCTACCACGCCCCCGCCTACGGCCGGCACCGGCGCATCGACCAGGCCGAAGCGGTCCTCGCCGCCCTCACCCGCCCGCACGAACTGGCCCTGATCGGCTCCGACTTCAACTCGATCGGTGCTGCCCGCGCCAACGGCGCCGACTACGACCCCGACCCCTATACCGGGCGACCCTGGTGGCCCGACCTCGTCCACCAGTGCCACGAACCGACCCACCCCAGCCAACGGCACCGCGCCGACCGTCGACCCGCGCAGGTCTGGGAAGCCGGCGGTCTCCACGACGTCGCCGCCGCCACCCGCAGCCCCTGGAAGGCCACCACCGGGCACTGGCCCACCTGCCCCTACGGTGTTCGGGGCATCGCCCGGCGCATCGACACCATCCACGCCACCGGGCCGGTTCTCCGGGCGGTCAGGTCGCTCACGGTCGTCGACAACCCCACCACCCGCGCCGCCAGCGACCACCTACCCGTCACCGTCGACCTCGACCCCCGCAAGCTACCCAACACCCCGGCCGGCCCCACATAACCGTAACAAACAGTCCAAACCTTGGGCAACCCGCCTAAACCTGGTAAATTCGGTCGCCCTCAGCAGTCCACACCCGGTAGTCGCCCTGCGGCGGCTACTCGACCGGCCGCAGGACGCGGCAACGCCCAGCGGCCGGTCTCCGGGCCGGCGAGCGGGCATCCCCCGTCCTTCTGCCGCCCGCCGGCCACCGGGCCAGGACGGCGGAACAGGGCTGCACCGGCGATGCTGGCCGTCCGTTCCGAGTCCGAAAGGTGTTTGACCAATCCGAGCCGACGGGAGTAGCGAGTGGCATAGATGACTGATGCGCGACGCCACATGCGGGCGAACGGCGGGGTGGCCCGAGGCGCCGATACTCGTCCCGGCAAGCCGAACGCGCTGCAGGGCGAGTCCCGGAGGGAGCGACCGAATATGTGCTGATGGTGGCCCGGAAGCGCTGAGCTGTGGTGAAGCCACAGTCATGCCTCACCCCTTCGCGCCATGGCTCGCCCCGCACCGCTTCGTGCTGGCAGATTGATCGTGACGGCTTAGAGCCTGGTAAATAAGGGGTTCAGGTGTGTTGGTCGCGGGCGAGTCGGCGGGCCATGACGATGACCATGGCCCACTGGACCATCGCGGTGTGGTGCTCGGGTAGCCGTTCGTAGTCACGGACGGTACGCCGGCATCGGTTGATCCAGGAGAAGGTGCGCTCGACCGCCCACCTGCGGTGTAGGACGACGAAGGTGGTCTGTCCGGCGAGTTTGGCCACGTTCCGTACGGTCATGGCGAGGTGGGTCGCGGCCCAGTCGAGGAGTTTGCCGGCATAGCCGCTGTCGGCCCACACGAGGCGGATCGAGGGAGAGCAGGCGCGTAGTGCCCACAGCAGCGGTCGGGCGCCGTCGCGGTCCTGCACGTGCGCGCCAGTGACCAGGCGCGCCAGTGACCAGGACGGCCAGGAGCAGTCCGCAGGTGTCCACGGCGATGTGACGCTTGCGGCCGTTGACCTTCTTGCCCGCGGCGTAGCCGCGTGCGGGGCGGCCGACGGTCTCCGCGCCGCGTACCGACTGGGAGTCGACCAACGCCGCCGTTGGCTGGCGATCGCGGCCCTCGACCTGGGGACGCCGACCACGCCGCGTCGCTAGTTGCGGAGGCGATACCGCTGATCCGTGAGGCGCCTCCGGAACGGAACATGCGCCGTGTCGTTCGGGCACGCCAACGGCTCCCGTTCGCCAGGACCGACCCGCGCGCTCGCGCACTCGACGACCAGCTCGCCACCCTGGGGGGCCTGACCATGGCCGATGACACCAAGGTCGCCGTGGTGACCGGCGCCAACCGTGGGCTTGGCGCTGCCATCGCCCGCGAGCTGGCTGAGCAGGGCTTGCACGTGGTGCTGGCCGGCCGGAACGAGTACTCCGTCGACCGCGTGGTGGCCGAGCTGGCGAAGGACGGACTAGCCGCCAGCGGCCACCAGCTCGACGCCAACGACCCGGCCAGCGTGGCGCGCGCCTTCGCCGACACCGCCAAGCGACACGGCCGGCTGGACGTGCTGGTGAACAACGCCGGCATCGCCATAGACCGTGGCCAGGTCGCAGCGAGCCCCGACTTCGAGCGGGTCCGCAGCGCTCTGGACACCAACCTGCTGGGCGCCTGGCGCTGCTGTGCCGCCGCCGTACCGGAGATGAAGAAGAACGGCTACGGCCGCATCGTCCATATCACCAGCCACCTCGCGTCGCTGGCCACCATGGGCGACACGAACGTGTCCTACCGCGTATCCAAGGCGGCTTTAAACGCGCTGACCCGGGTCCTCGCGGCCGAGTTGGCGGGCACCGGCATCTTGGTCAATGCATGCTCACCGGGACGCATGAACACGCGGATGGCTTACGGCGAGACCGATCGGACGCCGGAGGAAGGCGCCGACACACCGGTGTGGCTTGCGACGCTGCCTCCGGACAGGCCGACCGGTGGCCTCTTTGCCGACCGAACGCCGATCGACTGGTGATGCTGACACAGGAAAGGGCAGCCGTCGCGCCAGATAATCGGCTGCAGAAGGTTTATCCACTCGTGATCTCGTTCCGAACCTGAGTCGCGAGGAGCAGGTAGTGGCCAGCTGCCAACCGGGCAAGCTCTTCGCGATCGCGCGGCCACCGGCGGGGTGGAGTCCCTGATCGAGCACCCGGGCCATGTGACACGTACGTGCGGCCGGTTCGCCGCTTGAAGTTCCCGGTGATCTCATGCGAATGTCTGTCGGCATCGAGACCGTAGATGACTTGCTCGCGGATCTGGAGCAGGCGTTGGGCAAACCGCTTGGACAGGGAGGGGAGGCCGTGCAGGACATCATGCCGACCTGGGTGGGCGCGACCGCCAAGCAAATCGCCCGAGGCGTCCGCCGGGGTGATGTGTCCGCAACCCAGGTAGTGGCCGACCACCTCGACCACATCGGTCAGACCGACGCCGACCTTGCCGCGTTTCGGATGGTGCGCGGCGGAGAGGCGCTCGCCGAGGCAGAGAAGGTCGACGAGCAGGAGGACCTGGCCCACCTGCCGCTCGCCGGCGTGCCGATCGCGGTCAAGGAGAACACCGCAGTGGCCGGCCTGCCCACCTGGAACGGGTCGGCCGGCGCGCGTACTGCGGTCGCGGAGGCCGACCACGAGGTGGTACGACGGCTACGCGGCGCAGGTGCCGTAATCCTTGGGGTTACCCGGATGTCAGAGCTGGGCCTGTGGGGGGTGACGGACGACCAGACTGCGGTGACCCGCAATCCGTGGGACCAGGCTCGTACCGCCGGGGGCTCGTCCGGTGGTGCCGCCGCCGCCGTCGCCGCCGGCCTGGTACCGATTGCGCACGCCAACGACGGCCTGGGCTCGATCCGCATCCCGGCGGCCTGCTGCGGCCTGGTCGGCCTCAAACCCGGCCGGGGCGCGGCGCCGTGCCAACTCGGCGCCGATGATTGGTTCGGCCTAGCCGAGCACGGCGTGCTTACCTCCACAGTCGCTGACGCGGTGATCGGCTTCTCAGTGCTGGCCGGCCGCCGTGCCGAAAAGCTGATGCCGCCGGATCGGCTGCGGGTCGGTACTTCGTTGCGCTCGCCGATTCGCGGTGTGCAGCCCGACGGACCCAACCGGGATGCGGTCGCCGCTGCTGGCCGGCTACTCGCGACCGCCGGGCACGACATCATGGCCGCCGACCCGGTGTACTCCAGCGCGCTCGGCCTGACGGGGCTCGCCACCTGGCTCGCTGCGGGTGCCGCCGATCTCCACGATGCCGGTCTGGACCGGCGCAGCCTGCAGCCTCGCAGCCGTCGGCACGTCGCGCTGGGGCAGTGGGCCCTACGCCACGGGTACGTCCGGGAAGCGGACCGGACCGCTTGGCGAGATCGCTCCATCCAGTTCTTCACCGACCACTCGATCGACGTGCTGCTCACCCCGGCGCTCGCCGCCACCCCACCGGAGGCCGCCGCCTGGTCCCGCCGATCCTGGCGGTCCAACCTGCTGTCGAACATCCGGTATGCCCCGTACGCTGCGCCGTGGAACATCGCCGGCCTGCCGGCGATCGTGGTGCCGGTGGGCCGCCGGCCCGACGGTCTGCCTGTGGCCGTGCAACTGGTCGGTCCGCCCGGTTCCGAACTACTGCTGCTTGGCGTTGCCGGGCAGTTCGAGATGATCGCTCCATGGTCGCGGCACGCTCCCGGCTTTCCTCGCTCTTGTCCGCAGTCGCCAGCGTCTACCTGATAGCCCTCGGCGGAGGATTGCCGGCCAAGCGGCGACGCCGCTGTCAGCTGCGGCGCGGTTCAAGCTCGTCGGCGTGTGTCCTTGACAAGAACTTTGCGATATAGCAAA
Source organism: Micromonospora sp. NBC_01739 (assembly GCF_035920385.1). Classification (GTDB taxonomy): domain Bacteria; phylum Actinomycetota; class Actinomycetes; order Mycobacteriales; family Micromonosporaceae; genus Micromonospora. Next base: position 888,669 of record NZ_CP109151.1, read on the forward strand.
AATGGCAAACATGACAGAGAGTGTGCCGGCGGTGCTTCAGGCCATCCGAGCGAACCTCAATCTGACCCAGACCGGGCTCGCTGATCGGTTAGGCGTGTCCTTCGCTACCGTCAACCGCTGGGAGGGCGGCGGCAACAGACCGCAGCGAGCACCCATGGCACGGATTCTCGAACTAGCCGCAGAGGCGGGCGTCGACGTCGCCGAGGTTGGGGACGCCCCTGCCGTGATGTCACGCAGGCGGCGTGCTCCGCGCTCGGACGTCAACACGACAAAGCCGATGGAGCAGATGCTCTGGGATGCGGCTTGCTCGATTCGTGGGGAGAAGGACGCCGCGAAGTTCAAGGACTACCTGCTGCCGCTGCTCTTCCTGAAGCGGCTGTCGGACGTCTTCGATGACGAGATCTCCCGGCTCGCTGACGAGTACGGCGACCATGATCTCGCCCTGGAGATCGCCGAGGCTGACACCGAACTGCTGCGCTTCTACCTACCGCCGGGGGCCCGCTGGGACGTCATCTCGGGTCGCAAGCCCTACGACTGGCCGCTCGATGAGCGTGGTCGTTCGACGGCACCGAAGGACATCGGGGAACACTTGACCAAGGCAGTTCGCGCGGTCGTGCGGTACAACCCGACCCTCTCGGGGGTGATCGATGTCATCGACTTCGCCGCAGAGCGCAACGGTGAGCGAGACATCAACCCAGCCAAGCTGCGTGGGGTGGTTGAGGCCTTCTCCGACCCGCGCTACCGTCTCGGCCTGGCCGACGTACAGCCCGACTTCCTCGGTCGCTCCTACGAGTACCTGCTGCGGAAGTTCGCGGAAGGCTCGGGCCAGTCGGCAGGCGAGTTTTTCACGCCGACCGAGGTTGGTTTCCTCATGGCGCGCATCCTGCGCCCTCGTCCGGGCGAGACTTGCCATGACTTCACCTGCGGCTCGGGCGGTCTTCTGATCAAGCTGCAGCTCGTCGCCCGTGAGCTCGACCCGACTAGCAAGGTCCCGCTCAAGATGTACGGCCAGGAACTCCAGGCCGAGAGCTACGCCGTGGCGCGGATGAACACGATCATCCATGACATGGACGTCGATTTGCAGCGCGGCGACACCATGATTAATCCGAAATTTCGGGACTCCGCAGGCCGGCTCCAGCGCTTCGACGTGGTGGTCGCCAACCCGATGTGGAATCAGGCGTTCGATCCGAGTCTCTTCGAGGAGGACCCCTACGACCGCTTCACTGAGGCAGGCGGCGTCACCTCGGGCAAGGGCGACTGGGCATGGCTTCAGCACGCGCTCGCCGTCATGAACGACGGTGGCCGCGCCGCCGTCGTTCTTGACACTGGCACGCTCACTCGCGGTTCAGGTTCTCGAAACGAGGATAGGGAGCGCAATATTCGCAAGTGGTTCGTCGACCACGACTATGTCGAAGGTGCTGTCCTCTTGCCGGACAACCTTTTCTACAACACCAATGCCGCCGGAATTATCATCTTCCTGAGCAAGCGCAAGCCGGCTGCCCGCAAGGGCAAGGTGCTTATGCTGAATGCCAGTCGCCGCTTCACTAAGGGGCGTCCAAAGAACTTCCTGAGCAGCGCCGATGTCCTTGAGCTGGCGCGCATCTATCAGGAGGGCGTGCCGGTGGACGGCGAGCTCGCGGTGGTCGATGTCGACGACATCGTGGCTTCTGACTATAACCTGAGCCCCGCGCGCTGGGCTGCTCGTGCTGATCAAATGGAGTGCCGGACGATCGCGGAGGTCGCGGATGATTTGACAACCCTCGAGCGCCGTGATGTCGAGGCCAGCTTGGTCCTTGAGCCACTGATTCGAGCGGCAGCGGCACCTGGCGGCGACACTACAAGCGCCAGTTTCCTCCAAGTACCGCAGAAGGACTCGGAGCTGGGTCCTATCCCGAAGAACTGGGAACTGCGCTCGATTGGTGAGCTGTGCGAGATCTGGAGTGGCGGGACCCCGCGCAAGTCGGTGCCCGAGTTCTGGGTCGGTGATATCCCATGGGTGTCTGGGAAGGACCTCAAGGCACCAGTCATCGATGACGCTATTGACCACGTGTCGGAAGCTGGCGTCTACTCGGGGAGCCGACTCGCTCCGGCGGACTCGGTTCTACTTCTCGTGCGGGGGATGGGTCTCGCAAAAGATCTTCCGGTCGCGGCGATTAGCCGACCGATGGCGTTCAACCAGGATGTCAAGGCGCTCGTCCTGAAGGGGCAGTTCAAGGCGTACCCGGGTCGGTTCCTCCGCTCCGCAATCTACTCCGGTAAGCAACGCCTGCTCGGCAGAATTGTTCCGTCGGCCCATGGGACGATGACGCTCAACCTGAGCGATGTCGAATCCCTTGTAATTGCTTGGCCAACCGACCCAGAAGACGCCTATCAGATCGTCAGGGTACTCTCGGCGGTCGAGGAGAAGGTCAGACTTCAGCGCCAAAAGGGTGTGTTGTTCGACGAGCTCTTCGGCTATCTACTTAGCCACCTCATGTCTGGCGAGATTGGCCTGAGCAATATCGACCGGCTCGCGCTGCCAATTGCGCGCATGCTGCCCAACGAGGTGCCAGCATGACCGGCCTCAAGATCAGCGAGGCGCACACGGCGCAATTTCCCATGGTGGCCCACGCCAAGGAAGTCGGCTGGACGCCTATCTCGCCGGTCGAGGCCGAGGTGCTTCGGCATGGGCGCGAGACGATGCTCTTCGCCTCGGTGGTCGAAGACAAGCTGCAGGAGTTCAACCCCTGGTTGACTTCAGAGCAGGCGCGGGCCATCGTCGAGACCATCGAGGCGCTGCCGGCGACCATCGAGGGTAACTGGGAAGTCCTGCGCTGGATGCGCGGTGAGCACAAGTGGTACGACGAGGGCGAGAAGCGCAGCCGCTCAGTCCAGCTCGTCGACTTCAACCGCCCTGACAACAACGAACTCCAGATCACCTGGGAGTGGAAGATCGAGCCGGTGGCCCGCAAGGGCAACCGTGCTGACGTCATCTTTCTGGTTAACGGCCTGCCGGTGACCATCGTGGAGCACAAGAACCCGACCTCGGGCGACGCTCTGGTGCGCGGCATAACGCAGCTGCGTCGGTACGAGAAGGAGACGCCGGAGCTTATCGCCCAGACCCAGCTCTACAACGTGACCCACATGCTGGGGTACTGGTACGGCGTCACCTGGAACGTCTCTCGACGCTATATATTCAAGTGGAAGTACACCGAGGACGAGTCCTACAAGAGCGCCACCCAGGCGTTCTTCGAGCCGCACGCCTTCCTGCGTACCCTGAAGGACTGGATCCTCTTTTACGTCGAGGACTCCGAGACTCGCAAGTCGGTCCTGCGTGAGCACCAGCGCAAGGCCGTCGACAAGATTGTTGCTCGCTGCGCCGATGCCGAGAAGAACCGTGGCCTGATTTGGCACACCCAGGGCTCGGGCAAGACCTTCACGCTGCTGACTGCAGCCCGTCAGATCCTCGAAGACAAGGCGAGCTTTAACAACGCCACGGTCATCCTGGTCGTTGACCGCAACGAATTGGAGGGCCAGCTCAAGGGCTGGGTCGACCGCCTGCTCGGCGAGATGCAGGCCGCCGACATCAACGTCGAGCGGGCCGAGAGCAAGGCCGACCTCCAGCGCATCTTCGACTCCGACCGCCGCGGCTTGATCGTCTCGATGATCCACAAGTTCGAGGAAATCAAGGCCAACTCGTCACTGCGGGACAACATCTTCGTCTTCATCGACGAGGCCCACCGATCGGTCGCTGCTGACCTCGGCACCTACCTCATGGCTGCGGTCCCGAACGCCACGATCGTCGGCTTCACTGGTACGCCGGTCGGCGAGTCCCGGGCAGGGTCGGGCTCGTTCAAGATCTTCGGCCGCGACGACGAGGACGGGTACCTGGACAAGTACTCGATCATCGAGTCGATCGAGGACGAGACGACCCTCCCGATCCGCTACAAGCTCGCGCCGTCGAGCATGCGCCTTCCGGCCAAGGACCTCGAAGAGCAGTTCTACGCCTTGGCCGGGGAAGAGGACGTCACCGACGTCGATGAGCTCAACCGGGTGCTGGAGCGGGCAGTCAACCTGCGGGCGTTCCTCGGGGCAGAGGACCGGGTCGACAAAATTGCTCAGTTCGTCGCCGGCCACTTCAAAGAGAACGTCCTGCCACTCGGCTATAAGGCGTTCGTGGTGGCGGTCGACCGGGAGACCTGCGCTAAGTACAAGCGGGCACTCGACAAGTACCTGCCACCGGAGTGGTCGGAGGTCGTCTACTCAAAGAACGTCAACGATGTCGTCGACCGTCCCGCAGTTGCCGAACTCCAGGTCTCCGAGACCCGCGAGGAGGAGGTCCGCAAGCTCTTCAAGAAGGCCGACCAGGAGCCCAAGATCCTGATCGTCACCGACAAGCTGCTGACCGGCTACGACGCCCCGGTGCTCTACGCCATGTACCTGGACAAGCCGATGCGCAACCACGTGCTGCTCCAGTCGCTGGCCCGGGTCAACCGGCCTTACATTGACGGCGAGAACGTCAGCAAGAAGGTCGGTTTGATCGTCGACTTCGTCAGCGTGCTCGAGGACATGAAGAAGGCACTGACCTTTGATGCAGGGGCGGTCAAGGGTGCGTTGGAAGACCTCGACATCCTCATGGTTGACCTTCATCAGAAGATCACGGCGGCTGCAACCGAGTACCTCCGAACCGACGGCACCAAGATGCCCGACGCCCAGCTGGAGGCCATGGTCTTCGGTCGGTTCATCGACCCGGCCGCTCGGAAGGTTTTCTACGACGCCTATAAGGACATCGAGATCCTCTGGGAGATCCTGTCGCCGGACCCCGGCCTGCGCGACCACATCCAGACCTACAAGGATCTGTCCAAGCTCTACGCCGCTGTTCGGGCCAACTACTCGGAGTCGGGGAGCTTTCTTGGCGACCTAGAGCACAAGACCCGCAAGCTCATTGAGGACGTTGCTACCCAGGAGGGACTCGGTCGCTTCTCCAAGGTTGTCGACTTCGACGCCGAGACCCTGGAGCAGCTCAAGGGCGACGACGGCCCGGATGAGGGCAAGGTCTACAACCTGCTCCGCGGCCTTCGGAAGGAGATGGAGGAGGACCCGGCTGGCGCCGTGGTGCTCCAGAGCATCAAGGACCGGGCCGACCGCGTCATGCAAAATCTCGAGGACCGCAAGATCAACGGCATCGCTGCTATGGTCGAACTCGAAGCCTTGGCCAAGGAAAAGGCGGAGGCTAAGCAGAAAGCGAAGGATAGCGGTCTCTCAGACATAGGCTTCGCCATCTACTGGGTCATTTGCCAGGGTAGCACCGCCAAGGCTGCAGCCTTCGACAGCATGGCCGCCTCGCGGGAGATCGAGACGGTGCTCGCCAAGTTCCCGAGCTGGCGTGAGAACCCGGACGAGAGGCGTCGCCTACGGGCCAGTCTCTACAAGCCGCTGCTGGCGCTCGGGAAGGACGACCGCGCTGCTGTCATCGAGCGGATCATGCAGGTGCTGGAGCAGGCGGCATGAGGATGGCGCGTACGTCGCTCTACCCCGAGCAGCAGCTCCGCCGACGCGCGATGGGTTGGGCGGTCAAGCTCAAGGTCAACCCTGAGCAGGTCCAGATTAAGCGGCTACCAGGCAAGTGGGGCTCGTGCGCGCCCAACGGCGTTGTGACGTTCGCCGATGATCTTGCGACCGAGCCTGAAGACTTTCAGGACTACGTCATCGTCCACGAGCTCCTGCACTTCAGATATCGCGACCATGGGAAGCAGTTTAAGGCGATGATGACAGCGCTCGTGCCGAACTGGCGTCAGCTAGAGCGAGAGAGCCGACACTCAACCGAACGACAGACGCGAAGAGGTCGAGGGGCATGAATCGTCCATGGTTCGCCTACGGAAGAGATCGCCTTGAGCTGGCCCAAGCGTCTAATACTCCAACGTCACTTGGCTTCGGCGTTGGGCGTGGCGCGGGTATGAAGACGGCCACCGCGTTGATCATCGATGGTTTGTGAGGACAACCGAAGATCGTGCGGTGGCCGTGGGCCACAGCTTAGGGGGCGCGCAGATTGGTGGTGATCATCGGCGGCGGGTGGGGCGGGTGTCCCACCGGTAGGTGGTCCATGCTCGCCTGATCAGGCTACGGACGGTGATGATCGCGTCGGCGAGGTCGAAGAACGCGTCGATGACCTTCTCGGTTCGTCAGCATGGCTGATCGAGCCACTGTGGGTCCAGTTCACCGCGCTGCTACCTGACCGGCCGACATACGCCCCGACGCATCCGTTGGGCTGCCACCGCAGGCGGGTCGATGACCGGATCGTGTTCGACAAGCTGATTCAGGTGCTGCGGTTCGGTTGTTCCTACGAGGCGATCGCCGATGCCACCTGCTCGGCCGCCACGATCCGCGGCCGTCGTGACGAGTGGATCCGCCTCGGGGTGTTCGCCCAGCTCAAGCAGATCGCGGTGGACGCCTACGACCGGCTCGTCGGCCTGGTCCTGGACGACATCGCCGTGGACGGCTGTATCACCAAAGCGCCCGGCGGAGGCGACTGCGCCGGACGGTCTCCGGTCGACCGGGGCAAGCAGGGAATGAAACGTTCATCGATGGTTGACGGTTACGGCATCCCGCTTGGCCGGGTCCTGGCCGGCGCGAACCGACACGACTCACCGCTGTTGGCCCCCACCCTCGACCGGCTTGACGACCTGGGCCCACTGCCCGAGGCCATCACGGTGCACCTTGACGCCGGATACGACTCCGCGGTCACCCGCACGCTGCTGGCCGAACGCGGCCTGACCGGCAAGATCGCCCACAAGGGCGACAAGGCGCCCATCCAGGCGGGCCAACGGTGGCATGTCGAACGGACGAACAGCTGGCACAACGCGTTCAACCGACTGCAACGCTGCTACGAGGATAGCAGGCACAGGATCTCCCGGTGATCACGAGGTGTAAGCACCTTCATGATCACGGATCCTGTGCCTGCACTCCTTCAGACACGCCCGTCCAGCCCCGCCATTCTGCGCGGGCTCTTAAACCCCGCCGGGTGGCGGGTCATCCTCGACGAGGCGGCGGCGCGTGTCGCTGATCGGTTCGTGCGGGCGGAGCCGCGCCGGACCGCCGGGCAGTTCGTGGATGGGCTGCTGTCGGGCGTGGAACGTAAGACCTGACTTGGGTCACGTTTCGGGGTGATCGGGTTCGACGGAGCGTTGACCTGGGGTTGTGGCGCTCGCGCGTCCCGGATTTGCGCACTAATTCTGGGTCGTAGGGTGGGCTGGTGTCCCCGTACGTGCGCACGGTGAAGACGGCCTCGGGTGCCAGGGCGGTGCAGATCGTGTACTCGTCGCGGCGTGGGTCGCGCGATATCGAGCACATCGGGTCGGCGCACGATGATGCCGACCTGGAGGTTTTGAAAGCTGCGGCTCGGCAGCGGATGGCCGCGGGTCAGGGTGAACTCGATCTTGGCTTGTCTGTAGCGGGAGGACCGGCGTCGGCGGGTGGCCCGTTGCCGATCACGGCGTCGCGGATGGCGGTCTTGTGGGATGCCCTGTCGCATGCCTACGACACGCTCGGGTTCGCCCAGGCTGCCGATAGCGACGAGGTGTTCCGGCAGTTGGTGCTGGCTCGGATCATCGAGCCGACCAGCAAGCTCGATTCCTTGCGGGTCCTCGATGAGGTCGGGGTATCGGCACTCCGATCGCTGAAAAGCCTGCAAGAGATCGCCGCCGCCGTGGCGGCCCTTACCAGCGAGCCGCACCCGTTGGCGTAGACACACGAGTTGACCCGCCTGGCTACGAAGCGTCACCCGTGCGACGTGCACCGTGCATGTGGCGGCACAGCGCCCTGAGCGTGGACGGGGCCTCGCCGCCAGCGGCGAGGCCCCGTGCTGCTACTCATACGCGGGAATGCCTACCGTTCGAGCACTGCCGAAGCGATCTTTGCGGCGATCTGTGCCACGCTGTCCTCTGCGGTGGTGAACCCGGCCAGGTCCTGCAGGATGGCGCTGAACTCCCGCACGTCGGCGAAGGTAACTTTGTGCAGGACCGGGATCACGGTGTCCTTGTGCAGCAGTGCGCCGAGCTCCCGCTCGGTCCAGAACCGGCCGGCCAAGTAGGCCGGGGTCAGCACGACCACCCCGGCGCTGGCAAGACGCAGGCCGTTGTCCATCTGCCGGGCCATGCTCTTACCGGGCTTGATCTCGGCCTTGTCGAGCCACACGTCGAGGTCCAGCGCGGTCAGCTCCGCGTACAGTTGCTCGGCAACGTCCGCGCCGTCGATGCGCGCGTAGCTACAGAACAGGTCGTGCTCGCGGCCGTCGACCGGCAGCGCGGCATGGACTCGGTCGACTAGTTCCTGCTCGGCCTGGGTGTAACGGACCTGTACCTGCGGCCGTGACGCCGCACTAAGCCGCCGGTTGATCTCGCCGATCACCTTCTGGTTGTGTGTGTCCGCGCGCCGTTTGTCCTGCTCAACCGCCCGATTGTAGTTGTTAATCGCCGTCCGATTACGGGCCTCGATCCTGCGGTTCTCCGCATCCACCTCTCGTTGGGCATTGGCGATCTGCCGCCGCATCTCGCGCTCGGCCTGCTGCTGGACGCGACGAAGCTCCTGGTTCATCTCGCGCTCGGCCTTCTGCAGTGCCTGACGCACCTGCCGGTTGAACGCATTCGCGTTGAACCCTGCCACCGCGACTGTTCCTCCCCCTCGTATGGGCGCGCTACGGCCCCCGCCGTGCTCAACCGGACATAGCCCGGGTGCGGAAACTATAGGACGCACCTACGACAGTTTCGATTTCGCGAACACCCGTGGGCGGTGACTACGATGGCGCGTGCGTCACCGGAAACCGTGGTGGAACCGGTAGGAGCGTGTGTCACGTGTGGCGAGTTCGTCCTTTCGATCGACCAGCAGCGCTGGCGCTCGGCGGGCAGCCTGTCGCCGCGGTTCCTTGTCTGCCGCCTACGACGAGGGGCGCCGGCGCCGGGACTCAATGGCCCGGATGAGCTGTGTTAAGGCCTCCTCGGAGACGCCGTCGCGCATGTCCACTCCATTCCGGCGCCGCACGAAGTCGGGAGCGGTGGAGAGATCCGCGCCGGCGAGCAGGACGGGGATGATTAACGCTTCCGAGCGGTCGAGTACGAGGTCTAGCTCTCGCGTCTGCCATTGCGACTCGCCGGTGCGCGGCCCGACGCAGAAGAGCAGGGCACTTGAGGAACGCAGGGCGCTGGACAGTGTCTCCTGCCAGTCCGTGCCGGGACTGATGTGCTGGTCGAAGAAGATTCGCAGCCCGGCTTGGGATAGCCCCTCGACGATCTGGATGGCATCGCGGCGGTCTTCGGACTGGTAGGACACGAAGGCGTCGTACTTAACGCTAACCTCGGACGTGTCCAGCTGAGAGAGCCGCTGCTGGGTGAAGAGGAAGCTCACGCTCGCCTGCCGTAGTACCGGATCAGTCAGCCACTCGCGGCCGTGCGCGCCCTCTAGCAACAGCCGCAGCTCGGGATCGGACAGCAGCTGGGTCGCCACCGTCGCGGCCGGGCCGGTGCCCGCCGCGTGCGTTGCGTACATGCCGGGTGTCCAGGTTTCCACTGCCATGGCGACCTCATCCGATGTGGCCAGTACGTCGAAGACCTCCGGCCAACGGTGCTCCAGGCAACGGGTCACGGCGAAGAATCGGATCGGAATGCCGCCCCGTTCGACGAAGCCGGTGAGGTCCTGGCTGATCGCGTAGTCGATGAGGATGTTGTTGACGAACCGGATCAGGGCACGTGGGTTGCCTCCCAGCGCTTGCGCCACCACCGGCAGCACCGGATCGAGTTCGACGGCGACCGCCGCCGGCTGATCAGCCAGCAGCAGCTTGCAGAAGGCGCCCATCCGACCCGTGGACGGCGGGATGTGGAACGGCAGCTGGACGATCTTGTCAAGGTAGAGTTCGCCCTTGAAGTCAGCGATGCCGTACTCCTCGGTGTAACGATGCTGCAGATAGCCCTCGATCACCTTGCGGGCGACACCGATGACAAAGATGAAGCCGGGCTGGGCGAGGACCAGCTTGATGCTCTCGAGTAGCCGGATCGCCTGGTCCGGAAAGCAGCGGTCGAGGTCGTCGATGAGTACCACGACCCGCAGCATGTCCTTGAGTTGCGTCTTGTCGAGGCTGTTGAAGGCTCCGAAGTAAAGGCTGCGGTCGAGTAGCGGGTCGGGCGTGAGCCGTTCGTCACGCTCGATCATATCCTTGGCGACGAACGACGCTTCCACCTCGGCGAAGCCCGGCACTTTCACCTTCGACTTGGCCGAAAACCCGTACGCGATCGCCCGCAACGACCGGACGAGACGCTTGCCGGCAGCTCCAAAGGTAGCGGCAAATCCTTTGTGCTTTTCTAGCGCCTGCACAATCGTGCCGACGAGCGGGATGATCGGGTGCTCTTCCTGCTCGTAGCGCCAGGCGTTGAACCACACGGTCACCACATTCGGGTCGTCGGCGAGGCGTCGCTCCATCAGGCGCATGAGGCTCGTCTTGCCGGTGCCCCACTCGCCGAAAACCCCGATCGTGAACGGGCCGCGCGTGTTGGTCGCGGCACCGGCCAGAATCCGGGAGTACGTGTCGAAGCCGAGTCCGTCGTCGTTGCGGGTACCGGCCTCGCCGATCGCCTGGTCGGGGATGAGACTGAACTCCATCCGGCACTCCCATCGAACCGTCAGCCGGGGTGAGGACACTACCAAGCCAGAGCGGTCGGCTGCAGCGAGCGGCACAGGCGTCACCGTACGGGCGAGCGGGTACGACCACATCGGGAAACGGCGGCCGACGGTGCGCGCCGTGCGGGCGCGTCGACCGGTAAGGGGGTGTATTCCATCGGGGCGATTTCTCCCGACAGGGGCGTTGAGTCTCATCGATGCGCTACCGTCCAGGGCCGTCCTATCGGATGGCCGACTACTTCTTCAGCGACGGCCCTGGCATCAACGCTGTCATCATGGCTCTCGCGGACGCCTTCTACGAGGCCGCGATCGATCAGCGGACAGACGCGTGAGTCTGACCGGCTCGGGAGAGACCGCGCGGTAACCTCGGTCTTTCATCTGGGCAGTCGTTCATAGCTGTTGGTCGATGATGTTGGTTCGGGGTTGGTCGGCCGGTTTGCTGGCATGCTGATGGCCCGACGCTGGGCCGGGTTCCTCCGTGCTGCGGGTCGAGGCGTGAGGCTTCGGGGTCAGCTGGCGGGTCGTGGTAGTGCGGCGAGTCGGCTGAATGCGCTGGTCAGGGCTTCGGTCCAGGGCCAGTCGGTGGCGATGGCGAGGCGGGTCCGGCGGGCGGTGCGGGTGATCCGGGCGGCGACGTGCAGCAGGCGGTAGCGCAGTTTCTTGGGTTCGGCGCGGGTGAGGTCGCCGTCCAGGAGCAGGGTTTGGGTCCAGGCGATCAGGTCGATGCCGGTCAGGGCCAGCTGAAGCCAGGCCTGGTTGATCGCGAAGTGTCGGGACGGGAACCGGCCGAAGCCGGTGTCCTTGCCGGTGCGGATGCGGTCCTCGACGCGGGCGTGGGCGCGGTGGCGGGCTTCCAGGTGCTGGATTCCGCCGTTGCCGGCGGGGGTGTCAGTGGCGACGACCTGATGCCGCCAGCCTTCGACGGTGTCGAACAGCGACAGTTGCGCGCCGGGGTGCGGGCGTTCCCGGCGGACCAGGAACCGGGTCCCTGCGGGCCAACCGGCGGCGTCGATGAGGCCGGTGATCTCGCAGACCTCGGCGTGTTCCCGCAGTTCACCGCTGGTGTCGATGGCGGGGACCCAGTCGGTCGCGGCGCGGATCGCCTCGCGGACCGGCTCAGTGATCGCGGCGCCGACGGAGAACCGGATGTCCACGTGCTGCTCCCGCAGAGCCCGGATGTGGGCGAGGAAGCCGTGACTACTGCCGGCCGAATCGGCGCGCAGCAGGATCGGGGTGCCGTGCCGGCAGGCGTCGGGGATCTGCGCCAGGGCCTGGTCCAGGACGGTGACATGGTCGGCGGTGGTGTTCGAGCCGGCCCGGCCCTCGCGCAGCAACCCGGCGAGGGCTTCACCGGTGTTGTCCAGGAAGCACAGCAACGGGTGATAGCCGAAGGTCTTCTTCCAGGTGCGGGTCGCCGACTCCTTCTCGGAGTGACAGATCACGATCGACGCGTCGATGTCCAGGACCAGGCCGTCGACCTGCCGGCCGGCCACACACACCTGCGGCAGGTCGCCGCGGACTTCGGCATGCTGAGCCCAGGCGACCTCGCGGGCACGGGCCCGCGCGGCACGTAGCTGCGCCAGCATCGGCTCGTCCAGCTGCGACAACAGCCGCCATGCCGTCGGGTCGGAGGCGACCGGCCCGAACAAGGCGGACTGGTCACGCAGCACCGCCAGATCAGCGATGGCCTCGCCGCCATCGGCGAGCATCACGGCCACATCCACGGCGATCCGGCCCGGGCAGTGCCCACCCTGCCGTTGCCGCAGACCAGCGAGAGCATCGCTGAACGCACTGCTCAGCCCAGTCGTATCGGCCAGATCAGCCAGCAGCCGGGCACCGGCATGACCGACCACGCCCCGCCCGTCACCAGTCACCATGATCTTCGGACGTGTTGCGGTAGCCTTCACCCAGCAAGTGCCTTCCGTGACAGGAACATGGGACCTTCGACAAGCCCTATTTTCCCTGATCAGAAGGCACTTCTTCGTTTCCTGCCCACCCTGTGGACAGCCCTTAACGAAGGGCCGAGGGTAAGGGCTGACAGCTACAACGATCGAAGTACCGTCACCATCGGCGAACGAGGTTCGACCGCTCTTCGCCCATGGAGAACGTCGATCTGTGCAGCACAAGCGGTGATGCGAAAGGAGCCACATGACGGCGATCTTTATCGATCATCAGCCGAGAGACCACATCGCCTTCAACGACAAGCTCGTACGCGACAGCTACACCGACAGCGCTCCAATCGGCAATGACCTGCCGAAGTACGCCGTGGCGGTCATCTGCGCGCGGTCCTCATCGGAGCCCACGTCCAATGAAGCGATCGCGATCGGATCGTTTCGCCGTAGCGTACGGGTTACCAGCTTCGCCCGGCGGTACGAGGTCTCCGGCATCTCGTTGCTCAGGCGTCCCGTTCCGCTCGACGCTGTGCTGGATCGGATGTCGCCACAGATCAAACCCCACGTGGCCCCGGCGCGCACCGAGAAAGGTGCTCTGCCCGAGGGAAGCTCCACCGCCGTCGTTCGGGCATTGAGCGAGCTGACGAGCGACGCAGCCGACCTGATCGAACAAGCGAGCGGCTACCCCACCGGGACCAGGCAGATCACCGAAGCGCGGCGAACCTTGCTCGCCGAGGAGAAGGACATCCTCGGACTTATCGCCGAAATATCCGGTCTCGGTCGCCGCCTTGGTCAGCCAGGCCGCGCGCTGATGACTCCGCCGGACGAGCTGGACCCGCGACGCACCCTGCTGGAGACGGCGTGGCTCGGCTACAACGATGAGGACGCTCTCATCGAACGCGACATGGAACGCTTCGATGGCATTCTGGGGCAGCGCGCACGCAGGAACGCCCGGGGCATGTTGATCCCCCTCCGCGGCGGCGGCCGGCTCACTGTCCTTAACACAAACAAGCGCGACTTGGAAACCACCAGAGGCAGCGACCTCATCTACTACCACGCCGACCGGCACTGCGGGATCCTTGTGCAGTACAAGCGTATGAAGCGGGACCCTGACGGCGGATGGACCTACCGTGGCGATCCCCAACTGGCGGCGCAACTTCGCAGCATGCGCGCCCTCGAAGTAGGGAAGCAACCCGGCACTGTCGGGCAATACCGGCTCAGCACCCAGCCGCACTACCTCAAGATCGTTCGGCCCAGTGACTACGACGGCCAGTCAGCGGAACTGATGAAGGGCCTCTATCTTCCGCTGGACCTCGTCGGCCTCATGCACGAATCCGCGGCCGATACGACCAGGGGAGGCGACAACCTGCGCATCACGTGGGACGACGAGCGTTGGCCAACTCAACGGCATTTGAACAACACTGACTTCACGCAGCTCTTCCGGGACGGCTGGATCGGCTCGTACGGCACCACAACTGATGAGATCCGAAGCTGGTTGGAGCCACTATTCGACGCAGACGAACTGATCACGGTCGCCATCGCCGAAGGGACATCGGTAAGAGCCAGAACGTAACGGGTACGCTGCGCCGATGGCGCAGCGGCCCACCCTGGACCGGTGACCTACGCAAGTCGGTCCGGGTGGCGCGCTCGCCGGTGCTGCCGATCGAGGCCGCGGCCGATGCACCTGCGGCCTGAGCGCCGGCCCACAGCCGGCTAACGCTGGGGTCGCTTCGCCTGACAGGCCCAGCGTTGGCGAACACCCGCCGGTGACACTCCCAGAACGCGGCCAGGTCCTGACTGCTGGTGAAACAGCAGAACGGATCCCGCGAGTACGACAACACCATGTGAAACGAGTAGACCTTCGGGATCCCGACGTGAGCCAGGGTGCCGCCTCGACGCCCCAGTCCACCTGCGCCTGCGCACCCGGAACGACCTCGAGCCGGCGATGCAGCCCCGCCGGCTGATCTTGAAGCGGCCGACGGGGGTTCATCGCACCGACGCCCAGTAGCCGGCCACGCCACCGTGCCAGCAACTGCTACCAGCGGCGCAGTTAATCCCTCAAGTCGCGAATTGCTCGGTGCTCGGCGCGAAGAGCATCACCGCACGGTCGTTGCCGCCGGTGACGATGCGATGTCGGCCGTCTGGTCGCGGCAGGACCGCCACCGCGCGCACCGCGTTGGTGTGGCCGGTCAGCTCGGCTAGTAGTTCACCGGAGTCGGGGTCCCAAACCCGCACCCACCCATCGCCGCTGCCGGTGACGATGTGGTGCCGGCCGTCTGGTCGCGGCAGGACCGCCACCGCGTTCACCCCGCCAGTGTGGTCGGTCAGCTCGGCCAGTTGGTCACCAGACTCGGGGTCCCAAACCCGCACCCGTCCATTGTTGCCGAAGTCGGGGCCGCTGCCGGTGACGATGTGGTGCCGGCCGTCTGGTCGCGGCAGGACCGCCACCGCGTTTACCCCGCCGGTGTGGTCGGTCAGCTCGGCTAGTAGTTCACCGGAGTCGGGGTCCCAAACCCGCACCCACCCATCGCCGACGCCGACGCCGACGCCGACGCCGCTGGTGACAATGTGGTGCCGGCCGTCCGGTCGCGGCAGGACCGCCACCGCGCGCAGCCCGCCGGTGTGGTCGGTCAGCTTGGCCAGTTGGTCACCAGACTCGGGGTCCCAGACCCGCACCGAGCGATCGTCGCCGCCGGAGAGGATGTGGTGTCGGCCGTCTGGTCGCGGCAGGACCGCCACCGCGCGCACCGCGTTGGTGTGGCCGGTCAGCTCGGCCAGTTGGTCACCAGACTCGGGGTCGCAAATCCGCACCCACCCATCGCCGAAGCCGACGCCGCCGCTGGTGACAATGTGGTGCCGGCCGCCTGGTCGCGGCAGGACCGCCACCGCGCGCAGCCCGCCGGTGTGGTCGGTCAGCTTGGCCAGTTGGTCACCAGACTCGGGGTCCCAGACCCGCACCGAGCGATCGTCGCCGCCGGAGAGGATGTGGTGTCGGCCGTCTGGTCGCGGCAGGACCGCCACCGCGCGCACCGCGTTGGTGTGGCCGGTCAGCTCGGCCAGTTGGTCACCAGACTCGGGGTCGCAAATCCGCACCCGCCCATCGCCGAAGCCGACGCCGCCGCTGGTGACAATGTGGTGCCGGCCACCTGGTCGCGGCAGGACCGCCACCGCGTTCACCCCGCCGGTGTGGCCGGTCAGCTCGGCCAGTTGGTCACCAGACTCGGGGTCGCAAATCCGCACCCGCCCATCGCCCAAGCCGAAGCCGCCGCTGCCGGTGACGATGTGGCGTCGGCCGTCTGGTCGCGGCAGGACCGCCACCGCGTTCACCCCGCCAGTGCGGTCGGTCAGCTCGGCTAGTAGTTCACCAGACTCGGGGTCCCAAACCCGCACCCATCCATTGTTGCCGAAGCCGGGGCCGCCGCCGGTGACGATGTGGTGCCGGCCGTCCGGGCGCGGCAGGACCGCCACCGCGCGCACCGCGTTGGTGTGGCCGGTCAGCTCGGTCAGTTGTTCACCGGAGTCGGGGTCCCAGACCCGCACCGAGCGATCGTCGCCGCCGGTGACGATGTGGTGCCGGCCGTCCGGGCGCGGCAGGACCGCCACCGCGCGCACCGCGTAGGTGTGGCCGGTCAGCTCGGTCAGTTGTTCACCGGAGTCGGGGTCCCAGACCCGCACCGAGCGATCGTCGCCGCCGGTGACGATGTGGTGCCGGCCGTCCGGGCGCGGCAGGACCGCCACCGCGCGCACCGCGTAGGTGTGGCCGGTCAGCTCGGTCAGTTGTTCACCGGAGTCGGGGTCCCAGACCCGCACCGAGCGATCGTCGCCGCCAGAGACGATGTGGTGCCGGCCGTCCGGGCGCGGCAGGACCGCCACCGCGCGCACCGCGTAGGTGTGGCCGGTCAGCTCGGTCAGTTGTTCACCGGAGTCGGGGTCCCAGACCCGCACCGAGCGATCGTCGCCGCCAGAGACGATGTGGTGCCGGCCGTCCGGGCGCGGCAGGACCGCCACCGCGCGCACCGCGTTGGTGTGGCCAGTGAGGGTGCGGAAGGTGGCTCCTGACCAGATGGCATTTTGCACATGCCAGGGCCACTCGGGGTAGTCGGCGGTGAGGGTGTCGGCCAGGCGAGTCGACCGGGTCTTACTCGCCCAGACATGCAGCCACCAGGCCCGTTTGTCGTCAGACCAACTGCTCCACTCGCTGGTAGCGGCACTCTCCAGAGCCGCAGCTGCGGCGACGGCATCCGGGGTCGCCAGAGTGTGTCGATGCGGCAAGATCTGGCTGGGTGGGCAGGACAGCAGGAATCCGGGATCGGACATGAGCTCGTCGAGCATCCCGGCGGCGGCAGCGTGTGCGGGCAGGCGTAGCCGGGTGTACTCGTCGATGCCGGACCAGTCGCGTCGACCGGTCCCGGCGCTGGTAGGTGGGGTTAGCCAGATCGTGATTGCCCGGTGTGCGGTCTGCCAGGCGGTGTGTAACTCGTCCGTCAACCCGGCGTCGATCGGTTCCGCTGCGCCGCTGCCGCTCACAGCGGCGGTGAACAGGTCACGCAGGCTCTGGTGACGGACCTGGTACTGACGGTGGCGGTCCGGCGCGGCGGTTACATCGAGGAAGCCTCGGGCCGGCCCGTCCAGCCACGCCGTTAGATCATTGGCTGCGTCCGGTCTGCTCAGCACGGCGGCGAGGTCGTTGCGGTCGATCGGGCGGCCGAGTGCGGCGAGCACAGCCAGAGCGGGCAGATGCAGTCGCCGCCAGTCGGGATGGGAGGCCCACCGCTGCTGGATGTGCATCTCGTAGTAGCCGCGCAGCCCGTCCGGCAGGCACGCCACATCGTTCGGCGAGCGCAGGCCAGCGCGAATTTCGTCGAGCACGTACCGCAGATAGATCCACACTCCGCGGCAGCGGTCGAGCAATGTCGCGACGAACGTCGTCGCAGGGACCTGGCGCTCGGCCAGCACTGTGGTCAGCGCCCGGTCCGGGGTCGGACCGGTGGTCGCGGCGTGTAGGTAGGCAACCATGTCGGCCAGGTTGTCGGCACCCTCCACCTCGATCTGCGACCAGCCGACCCGCAGCGGATCCCGCAGCGCGACCAGAGGAAGGCCGTACCGGCTGGTCGCCACGATGTACGCCCCCGCCGGTAGGACGTCCGGGGCAGGCAGTCCGAGCGGAATCCCGGTGCCCATGCCCGGCAGATCCGCCTCGACCTCGTCCAACCCGTCGACGACCAGCACCAACGGCCGACGCTCGGCCGGAGCGAACCGCTGGTCACGGACCGTCACCGCAGCCCGAATAACCTTGGCCAGCCAGTCCGGCCGCTGCGCCGCCGCCGGGAACTGGTTCCCTGGAGTGAACCGTTCCGCCAGATCCCACGCGTCGATCAACTGCGCTGCCAGGCTCTTCCGTGCTTCGACCGGGTTGCGCGCCCCACCGCCGAGCCGTGTGAAGTGGTACGCGCATGGCCGCGTCCACACCAGATGTGCTGCCAACGCGCTCTTGCCTACCCCGGCCTCGCCCCGCACCACCACGTACCCACGATCGGTGGTTGCGATCCGCTCATCGATGCGCGCGATTAAGCCTGCGCGGCCCTGAAACCGGGCGAGATCCAACTGCTCGTACAACGGCGCCGGATCAAAGATCGCGTCATTGAGCCGGTCGAACCGGCCCACCGTGACCTGCACGTACGTCGGTCCGGTATGCACCGTCCCGGTGATGTCTCGGCCAGCGGCGACCGCGCCTGGGGCCAGCTGCCATCTCGGTCCCACCGCTATTGACCCGGTCTCTGCCGTCGCGGCGGCCGGGATCTGCCGCCGGTGGTGTCGATGTCCGCATGCTCGGTGATGTCCCGCCCCGCGACCACCGCGCCCGGAGCGACTCCGGACTGCGGCATCGACGACAAGTGACCAGCCGCAGCGGACGGATCCGTCCTGACCCGGCCACCGAGGTCCCGAGCCGCCATTACCGCACCAGCACCGATCCGCCGGTGTGATTCCGACACTCCTCCGGCCAACCAGCCCGCTATCAACGCCCCGACCAGTGTCAACACTCCTGCCGCGAGCCACCACTGCCAGCCGCCCTGCAGCCTGTTGACCACCGCACTGTTCGCGGCGGCGATCACCACGCCAACGCCTGCGGCCCAGGCGACTCGCCGACCAGACACGTAACCACCTCATGATCACCACAAGCGTCGTACCTGATACCGAGAGTCAGATCGTAGTCGGTATGAGCAATCTCCACCGGAGCGCCTGGTCTGGCTCGGCAAACGCCTGGTAAGCCGGAAGGTCGCGTGTCACCGGCCACCGAAAGTGAACGATCAGCTCTCGCGACGCGATCCTTGCCGGAGCCGACTACGCAACCACGGGAACCAGGTCCGTGGTCATCTCGGCGCGTTGCTGACGTAGACGCCTCGGCCTTAATGGCCTCAGAGGACGCCGCGCTCCTGGAGGCGGGCGAGGGCTTGGCGGACGGTGGGTGCTGAGCGTCCGTACTGCTTGCCCGTCTCTTGGACTGGCGCGGCGGTGAGGGAGACCGTGGCAGTTGTTGTCAGGATAGCTACGGGCGACAGTCGATCATCACATCATCGTCTGCCCCAAGCGATGGTGGGGTCACGGTATCGATCACCCCTCGGACACAACTCAATACCCCACGGTACGCGCTGAGAGTTACATCGGCGCGTACCGTTTGCGTTTCCGGCCATAGGCGAGCCTGAGGCCGGGTTGCCGGCAGACCCAAGCCTTGTCGCGGGGTCGGCGCCGCGGAGCGCAAGTCCGTCTTGAGGCGGAGTCGAGAGTCCCACCAGCATCGTTCGGTTTCCCCGATGCTTTCAGCGCTCAGCGAGGCAGCTGGCTGCGCCCGGCCACCGCGCCAAGCGCGGATCGCAACCCGGACATGATCAGGCGTCAAAGGACATCAACAACGTGCGTGGCGCTGAAATCCGACACTCTACGAGCTTCCTGTCACAGTGACAGTAAGTCTATGGTCGATTCATGTCTGACGATCATTGGGTTCCGCCGCCCGTTCTTGTTGCGGTGGATCTCGTCATCCTCACCCTGCGGGAATCCCGCCTGCATGTGCTGTTGATCGAGCGCGGTATCGAGCCCTTTCAGGGTGCTTTGGCTCTGCCCGGTGGTTTCCTCAGCGACGAGAAGGAAGACCTCGTGGCGGCTGCCCATCGGGAGCTTGCCGAGGAGGCCGGCTTGGGGCCGGATCAGTTGCACCTCGAACAACTTGGTTTCTACGGCGCACCAGACCGTGACCCTCGAGGGCGGGTGGTCGCGGCGGCTTACCTGGCTATCGCCCCTCGGCTACCCGAGCCGGTGGCCGGCACCGACGCCTCCGAAGCTTGTTGGATCCCGGTGGCACAGGTGCTGGCCGGTGATGCGCAACTCGCCTTCGATCACGAACAGATCCTGTCCGATGGTGTCGACCGGGCTCGGGAGAAGTTGGAGCGGACGGCGCTCGCCACCGCGTTTTGTGGTCCGACCTTCACGATCGCGGAGCTTCAGGACGTCTATGAAGCGGTGTGGGGCATGCGGCTGGATCCGCGGAACTTCTATCGGAAAGTGCAAAGCGTGGATGAGTTCATCGTCTCCGCTGGCACGACTCGCAAGACCGATGGAGGGCGTCCCGCCCGGCTGTTCCGCCCCGGACCCTGCGCGGTTTTGCACCCTCCGATGATCCGACCTCGCGGCCAGGCAGACAAGGAGACAGCGTGAGCGCGAACAGTGGCCTCGTCGTGATCCTCACGGCGCTGAACCTTGAGTACGAGGCGGTTCACGAACAACTGACCGACGTTCGGGTGCGCCGGCACCCAGCCGGCACCCGATTCGAGGTCGGCCGGCTCGGGCAGAGCCACTGCCGGGTCGCGTTGGGATTGGTCGGCAAAGGCAACCATCCGGCAGCGGTGCTCGCGGAGCGGGCGATGGCCGAATTCTCCCCGGCCGCAGTGCTGTTCGTGGGAGTCGCCGGTGGCCTGTGGCCCAACATTCGGCTCGGCGATGTTGTCGTCGCCAGCAAAATCTACGCGTACCACGGTGGAACCAGCGAGGACGACGGACTGAAGGCCCGACCGAAGGCGTGGGAGATCCCTCACGAGGCCGACCAGATCGCCCAGCACGTCGCCAGGTCCACTGCCTGGCGTCGCGGTCTACCCGCAGATGTAGCACCTTACGTTCATTTCGGGCCGATTGCCGCTGGTGAGGTGGTCCAGGACTCGGGGATCTCGGATCAGGCCCGCTGGATCCGTCAGCACTACAACGACGCCGTGGCGATCGAAATGGAAGCCGCAGGTGTGGCCCAGGCGGGCCATCTCAACCGTGCCCTGCCCGTCGTGGTCGTACGGGGCATCAGCGACCACGCCGATGGCAGCAAGGCAGCCAGTGACGGACAGAACTGGCAACCGAAGGCCGCACGCCACGCTGCCGCCTTCGCCGCCGCCTTGGCGCGAGAACTCATCATCGACGCGCCGGCTGGCCGAGGCGGCGCGGACCGGGACGGGAGTCGCACGATGCCGATGACCAACAGCAACATCGCCAGTGGGAGCGCCCGTGTCGGGGTGCAGGCCGGACAGATCTACGGCAACGTCACCGTTGGCACTGACATCGGGCGACCGGTCGACCTGGCAGCGAGCATCGCGGACCTGCGAACCCATATCAAACAGGCCCATCTCGACGGACAGTTGGACGAAGAAACCTACGCGGCCGCCGAGTCGGAACTGGAGAAGGCAACGGACTGTGTCTCGGCGGAAGCGCCGGCGAAGAACAGTGGCCTGATGGTCGCGCTGAAGCGGTTGCGGGGTTTGGTCGCCGACGTGTCTGAGCTGGCGGCGCGGATTGCGGCGATCATCGCCGTGGTGCGGGGCATGTCGTGACGGCCTCGGCGACGACCAATGTGGCCCAAGGAGATGCGTACGTCGAAGTGCAGGCGGGCATCGTGCACGGCGACATCAACTTCTACCGGCTGCCGCCCAATGCAAGTCCGCAGGAGCAGTTCGCCCTCGCGTTGAAGTATCTCGACGCGCGAGTTCGTGATCAGGCACGCACGCTCATCGAGAAGGCGGTCGCCGGTGGATTCGCGACTACCGAGGTTCAGTTCTATCGCCTCATCGCCCTGTTGAGCGGACGTACCCTGCGCCAGCTCGCGCCCGAGGAACTGGATCGCCTTACCGCGATCTGCGCCAGTCTGCCCCACCTCGACGACCATGACCAGTGGGCAGCGGGTTTGAAGGTGATCCGTCGCCTGCTGGAGCCGGTCCGCGCCGCCGAGACAGATCTCGTGGTAGAGGACATCGACGCGCTGGGTCAGCGTCAACGCGACGGGATATACGGCCACCTTGAGGCGCTGCTCGAAGGCGCGATGCAGGAAGAGATATGGCGGAGGTCCGTCGCCTTGGCTGCTTCGCGGCGTGCAGAGGGCGACCGTTTCAACCGAATCTGGAAATTCTTCCACCCCAAACCCGCGCAGCCTCGGACCCTGCCTGTGCAGCCCGCCACTGTCGCGTTACGCGATTGGCTGCGCGCCGGCGTCGGCGCTGCCGTGTTCACCCTCGCCGTGGTGCAGTTAATCATGCTGGTAGCGGCGCGCGGCATGCTCAATCCACTGCTCGCTATGGGCTTCGGTCTGGTCGGGCTCGGCGCCTTCTGCGTCGGTGGGGCGGACCGGTACTACCGCAGGGTGCGGCTGCGCGCGAAGGAGGCACAGATTCGCCCACCCCAGCAGCGGCGACGAGAAGGGGCACCGGCAGGCTTCGCCAGCAAGGTCGACCGGCTTTTCAACCGATACTTCAGCCGGTACGTCCCGCGGGGCACTGACCGGGCCTACTGGCGGGCACAGACAGCAGGGATTCAGCGGCAGCTCCGCGACGAGGTGGTAGAGCTCTACCGGGAAACGCGCATCGACGCCGACCGACTGGCCTGGCTCGTCCGATACCTGGTGGGCGACGTGCGGAGGCAATGGGAACGAGGCACCTTGACCGCATTCCGCCAGCGACTGCGGGTCCCTACCAGAACCAGAGCCCTCCACATCGGCGGACTGACCCTCCTCGTCGCCGGGAGCCTCTGGGCCGCGCCAGCCATCCTGGTCCGGGCCCCTATGCCCGGCGCCGGGTGGCTTCTGCTCGCGTCGGTATCTGCGGTGCCAGCTGTGCGCTCCTCGTTCCGGATCGTCGCCGAACGGCGCAGAGTCGCCGACGATCAGGCGGAACGAGACGACAAGGACGTAGCCCGCTGGGAGGCCTACCACCGGTGGTGCCAGAAGCTGTCCGACAAGCCGTCGGACACCGAGATGGCCGCTTGGTTGGAAAGCGACCGCAAAGTCCTGGTCGATCGAGTCATGCGACAGTACCGACTTCAACCCAGCCACGTTATCGCACACGCCTTCATCGAGGCACCGGCTCCCTCGGGTAAGAGGGCTCGATATCCCCAGGGGCCGTGGCGATACTCCCGATACCGGCTACTGCTGTTCCTGCTCACCGATGATGGTGTCCGACAAGCCAACATCGACCTTGACTTCGAAACCGCCGCGAGCCACACCACCCAGCGCCTCAACTATCGCTTCGACGCCGTCGCCGCCGTCCGAATCGACGGCATCGCCACCGGGCAGCAGACCTTCGAACTGACCCTCGTCAACGGCGAGCCCATCAGCATTCGAGTGAGCGAACGCGACAACGAAGCGCTCCAGCATGACGAGGACGCAACCAAGATCGCAGAGCTGTCGCTGGATGCCGCCGGGCTCAATCACACCCTGCACGTGCTTGAAGGCGTCGCCGCGGAAGGCAAAGAATGGATCAAACACCGACGCCGCCGCGCCGACGAGAGACTCACCAACCTAGCCGGCTCCCTACAGGGGCTACTCGACTAAAGCAGGGTCGAACCATCGAACTGCGCGGTACAAGCGTTGCTCGTCGAAGATCTGTACCAGCTGATGAACGGTTCCGGAGTGGGCGAGTACGATCGCGAACTGTTTAGCCGGGAACAGTGGCAGCAATTCGACGGCCGCTGGTTCGCCGACCGGATAACCGGAGTTGGCGAACACCTGTCGCTGCCAGCCGCACCGCCGACTGGTCAAGCCCCGCCAGCACACTCGGATTACGCCTGACCGACCTGACCACCGACCGCGGACTGGTGTGTCTGACCGAGAAAGGTGTCACCCTGCGCTGGCGACCAAGCACGCGCGGCTTGGCCACCTGTCGGAGTACGGGATGGAGTACGAGGGAGCGAGTACCCCGACAGATTGTGATCGGCGGAGTTTGGGTTGTGGTCCGCTTCTGCACTTGACAGGAATGCTAGGTTGATGTCCTGCGAAGCGGAGTCTGCGGAAGCACCGGGACAACCAGCGCGACCCCTGTTCATTCTTCGGTAACCCAGTGTGTCCTCATGCACGTTCGGGAGGAGTCGCCATGTCCAGAAAAGTGATCGCCTTCGTGCCACAACACACCACCACCAAGTCGCGCGTCATGGCCATCGTCGACAAGGGCAGAGGCAACGAGCTCGATGCCATCGCAACGGTGGATTGGCCGCACGAGGCGGTCGCCATCTGCAACATGTTGAATTCCTCGGTCAGAGGTCAGGAAGACCTTTCCGGCCTCTGGCTCAGCCTCCCCGCAAGCGTCCGAGCTGGGCTCAAGCAAGCAGCCCAGCAGCGCGTCGACGATACCGACGAGCGGCAGTTCCTTGCCACATGGTTTGTCACCGAACTCGACGTCCCCGACCTGCCGGGGGACGGCAGCGATATCGATTGGGCCCGGCTGTTTCCCGTCGCCCAGTGTCCTGCTGATGGGTGCGACTACTGCGACGGCTGTCCACCACACGCGCAACGCCGAGGCGATGACGCCAGCAGCAACCAGTGCGGCCCCGGCGGATCGTGCCGTTGCCTGACGGAGAGCCTGGACGAAGAAGACGACCCTTGCCCGTGCGGATTCTGGGATGTCGGCCCCCGCTGGGCCGCCGCGCTCTACCAGTCGTTGAGCGGAACTGCGGAGGTCCTCATCAATCAGGCGGAAGGCCTCATGTGGGGGAACGAAGGTCCCGCAGTCGGGTTTCCGCGCTCGTTGATCGCGCAGCCGCCGGAATTCTTCGTTCGGCTCGCACGAACCTGCATCGATCTGTGCACGCTGTTGGCCAAGGGGATGACGCCGGTGCCGCACACCATCGCTGAGCTGCTAATGCTCGACGAGGCCGCCCGTTCCCACCTCGGCGGCTATATGACGGGCGCCGGCCTCGACGTCGAAGCTATGAAGCAGGACTTCGAGCACCTTCCCGAAGGACACGGTGACTTCGAGATGGATGCCCTGTGGATGTTCCAGTTCACCGACTCCGACTGGGACAAGATCGCCGAGTCCGAGACTATATACGAGCCCTACTCCATGGACCGCATCTTCGACACGCTCCCTGAGGCTGCGCAGTGGCCTCGGAACGCGGACGGTGGGTGAGGCAGGGACAGACGATCGTCGTTGGGTCGGTCCGCAGCGGGGGCCGACCTAGCGGGGCCGGCACCGCTGTCGGTGACAGGTCGGGGTGAGTGACTGGTGGAGGCGGGAACACGTGCACCCACCGCAGGACCCCCGCGATGAGTAGAGCCGGGTAGTCTGCCTGCCGGCATGCAGCGCGGTTGATCTCCGGAGTGGTCAACCGCCCCGGGTTTAGTGAAGACCGATGATGTCCCTGGGGATCGCGTAGCCGTGTTGGCTGGGCGTCAGGCCACGGACAGGGCGATCGCGCGGAGCGGCTCGACCGGAGTGATCACGCCCATCCGACTCCACCCAATCCGTAACATCGAAATCTCTACAAAATCCGGGGCGGTTCGACCGCGGTATCGCTACTAACCGTGATCGGGCCGGTAGGTGCCGCCAGCGCCAATCCGCAGCGGTTCCCTGGTGGTCACGCGGCGGAGCCGTCCGCTGGGTGCGGGCCGTCTGCCGCCGACCGACACGACACGACTGAAGCGCGACCGAAGCTCGCGTGTCCGATCG